>UQKO01000054.1 GCA_900541575.1 uncultured Prevotella sp. | reverse complement strand
CAACATCAAAATTATCTATCAACACCTCTGGCAATATAGCACGTAATAGTTTTATAGATTCCATGATGCAAAGCTACTCAATATGCATGATATGAGCAAGCACTTTTTACCATCATACCAACCGGAAATATCCGCTGACCCAGAATAAGCTATCTATACTCTGATAATAAATAAAAAAAAACACCCACATTCCGAAGAATGTAGGTGCTTGTGAAAGGTGCGCTTCAGGATGGGCTTGAACCAACGACCCCCTGATTAACAGTCAGGTGCTCTAACCAACTGAGCTACTGAAGCAGTGGCAATTCTAGAAATCGAATAGAGATCTTGGCGCTTCAGGATGGGCTTGAACCAACGACCCCCTGATTAACAGTCAGGTGCTCTAACCAACTGAGCTACTGAAGCAGTCTGTAAAAGATGAAAACTTGCTATCTTTTTCCGAATTGCGGTGCAAAGGTAATGGTTATTTTTGAAATAAGCCCTATCTTTGCACAGAAATTTTCAAAAAAAATACAATGAAGAAGATATTGGGTATAGGTAATGCCCTCGTAGATATGCTTGTACAAGTTGACAACGACGTGATACTCAAAGAGTTGGATTTGCCGAAAGGGTCGATGCAACTTATTGATGTGGAGCGCTATTTAGAGGTGAGCAAGCGTCTACTTTCGCTCAATCCACAGCGCACCACGGGCGGTTCTGCTTGTAATACCATTCTTGCGGTGGCCAATTTGGGAGGCCAGCCTGGGTTGATTGGTAAGGTCGGTCGCGATGAAACGGCGAAATTCTTTGCGGATAGTTTTCATCGTCATGGCATTCATACGCGACTGCTTGAAGATTTAGATCTTCCCACGGGTGTGGCTTCTACGATTATCTCGGCCGATGGGCAGCGCACATTTGGTACCTATTTAGGTGCGGCAGCTAATTTGAAGCCCGAAGATGTGCAGCCCGAGTGGTTTGATGGCTATTCTTATTTCTATATAGAAGGATATCTTGTGCAGAATCACGCCCTTATTCGCCGTGCGGTGGATTTGGCTCACGAGGCGGGGCTCAAGGTGTGTATCGACCTAGCGAGTTACAACATTGTGCAAGAAGACCGTGACTTTTTTGGTGAACTTCTTCAAAAAACAGATATTGTGTTTGCCAACGAGCAAGAAGCACAAGCTTTCACAGGGTCTGACGATGCAGAAGCGAATGCCTACAAGCTGGCACAACTTTGTGAAGTGGCCGTGGTGAAAGTGGGTAAGAAAGGTGTGATTGTGTGTCGTGGTGAGGAAAAAGTCCACTGCCCTGCACGTGAAGTGCCCCATGTGGTAGACACCACGGCAGCGGGTGACTATTTTTCGGCTGGCTTTCTCTATGCACTCTCGATAAATCAAGGGTTAATGGAATGTGCGCGTCTCGGTTCGCTTCTTGCCGGCCATATTATAGAAGTGGTTGGAACGGCTCTTCCAGCAACTACGTGGGAGAAAATAAAGAGAGAGATAAAACAGGCCGAGTAAGTAGGCAAGTTTGTTAGCAAAGATGCTGTATGATATGCAAACTAACCCGTTGGCTCGCGCCTCAGTTATCATCCTAGAAACATAATATATATTGTAAAATGAATAGGTCTATCTTCCGGCTGATGCTTATTGTGGCGTTGGTGGTGCAGGGCACCGCTAGGGCAGTGCATGCGCAGAATGTGAACCACAATTTTGAGGTGTCGAAGAATCTCGATATCTTCAATGCACTCTATCGAGACCTCGATCTCTACTATGTAGATACGCTCGATGCGCAAAAGAACATTGACAACGCAGCCAACTATATGCTCGAAATGCTTGATCCTTATACCGAGTACTTTGCCGAGCAAAATACTTCTGAACTCAAGCAACTTACTACGGGACGCTATGCTGGCATTGGGGCGATGACTAGTTTTCGACCCGAGCTGCAGCGCAGCATCATAGCCAAGCCTCTTGCCGGACAGCCCGCAGCTCAAGTTGGATTGATGGCTGGTGATATTATTCTGAGCATTGACGGCAAGAGTGTTGACCCCTGTACCTCGAAAGAAGTAGAGGAACAGAACCGCTATGCCTCGGAGGTGAGCAATCAGCTCCGTGGCGAGGCTGGCACTACGTTTGACCTTAAGGTGCGCCGTCCTAGCAATGGAAAGATTTACACCTTTCGCATCACGCGTCGCAATATTGTGCAGCCTAGTGTGAAGCTTGCTACATTGGCCACTGACAGTGTGGGCTACATTCGCTTGTCGCAATTTATTGAAGGCACAGCTAATGAGGTTCGCCGTGCCTTGGTCGACATTAAGCAACGTGGTGCTCGTAGTCTCATACTCGACCTTCGCGGTAATCCTGGTGGTGTGCTCGAGGAGGCTGTTAAGACGGTAAACCTCTTCGTGGCTCGTGGTCGCGAGGTGGTGACAACGCGAGGTAAGGTAAGGGAGCAAAACCACACGTATAAGACGCAACTTGATGCGCAAGACATGGATATTCCCATTGTGGTGCTCACCGATGGTGGTTCGGCTTCGGCTGCAGAAATCACGAGCGGTGCGCTGCAGGACTACGACCGCGCCGTAATCATGGGACGTCGCACTTATGGAAAGGGTCTCGTACAGCAGAGTCGTGAACTTCCTTATAAAGCCATACTCAAACTCACTACGGGGAAATACTATATACCTTCAGGACGTTGTGTGCAGGCTTATAAGTTTAAGGATGGACTGCCTGTGCACCTTCCCGACTCGTTGAGCCGCGAATTTCGTACTGCCAACGGACGCATAGTGCGCGATGGTGGTGGTATCACGCCAGACGTGTTGGTACAGACAGATAGCCTGCCTCATCTGATGACCTATCTCAAGAATAGCAATCAGCTTTTCGACTACTGTGTGCACTATCGTTCCGAACATCCCTCTATTGCTTCGCCTCGCGATTTTCATTTTACGGATGAGGAATACGCAGCCTTCTGTGATTTTATGAAGAAACATAAATTTGCCTATGATAGTTACACGCTAAGTGCCCTCAGTAAACTGCGTGAATGGGCTCGATTCGAAGGGTACGATGAGGCATCGATTCAGGAAATGGACATACTCGAAAAGAAACTCCAGGGCAGCGATGACCAACTCTTTGAGCGTTGGCGCCCAGCGATTCAGCGCATCGTGGAAGGAGCGATTGTGGAACTCTACTATAACGATGCAGGCCACGAGGAATACAACCTGCGCGACGATCAGGATGTGCGCCGTGCCGCAGAAATGCTGCACAATCCGAAGCAAATGCATAAAATCCTAAGCGGTGAACCCGACGCGTAAGCGCCCTTTTTCGTAACTTTGCCGCCATAAATATATAATATATATGTGTCGGAGCGGATTTTCAACGTTTATGTGCCTTTTCCGCTCGGCTCTCAAAACTTCTAGATTATCATGGCTCAAAAACCCAGCATACCCAAGGGAACACGCGACTTCGGTGCCATCGAAATGGCCCGCCGTAATTACATTTTCAACACCATACGCGAGGTATATGCACTCTATGGATTCCGTCAAATCGAGACTCCCGCAATGGAAAACCTTTCCACTCTGATGGGAAAGTATGGCGAGGAGGGTGATAAACTGCTCTTTAAGATACTCAATTCTGGTAACTTCCGTGGTGAAGTGTCAGCTGAGGAGTATAGCGAAAAATCGTCGGCTCAACTAGCCTCTCGTTTCTGTGAAAAGGGCTTGCGCTACGATCTAACTGTGCCTTTCGCCCGTTATGTGGTGCAGCATCGTGACGAGTTGCAGATGCCTTTCAAACGTTACCAAATTCAGCCAGTGTGGCGTGCCGACCGTCCGCAGAAAGGCCGTTACCGCGAATTTTATCAGTGTGATGCCGACGTGGTAGGGTCTGACTCATTGCTTAATGAGGTGGAGCTCATGCAGATTGTCGATGAAGTGTTTAGTCGTTTTGGTATCCGTGTATGTATTAAAATCAACAACCGCAAGATTCTAAGCGGTATTGCTGAGATGATTGGCGCTGCCGACAAAATTGTAGACATCACCGTGGCCATCGATAAGCTCGATAAAATAGGTCTTGACAAGGTCAACGAAGAATTGCTCGCCGTAGGACTTTCAGCTGAAGCCGTGGAGAAACTCCAGCCTATCATCTCACTCTCGGGCACAAACGAGGAGAAGCTTGAAGTGATGCGTCAGACACTCGCTGCCTCAGAAGTGGGCTTAAAGGGTGTGGAAGAAGTGGCCTTCGTGCTCGAAGCTCTCAAGACCAGCAACTTGCGCAACGAGATGGAACTTGATCTTACATTGGCTCGTGGTCTCAACTACTATACGGGATGTATCTTCGAGGTGAAAGCGCTCGATGTACAGATTGGCTCGATTACGGGCGGTGGACGTTATGATAATCTCACTGGAATTTTCGGCCTACCTGGCTTGAGCGGTGTGGGTATCTCTTTCGGTGCTGACCGTATTTACGACGTGTTGACGCAACTCGACCTCTATCCTGCCGAAACGCAGTCGGGGGCGCGTATCCTCTTTATCAACTTTGGCGCTCGCGAAGCGGCTCACTGCTTACGTTTAGCTGCAGCAGTGCGCCAAGCAGGCATCTCAGCCGAAGTCTATCCCGATTCGGTAAAGATGAAGAAGCAAATGAGCTATGCCAACGCTCACAAAGTGCCTTTCGTGGCCCTTGTTGGCGAGACAGAAATCAGTGAAGGCACTGTTTCTCTCAAGAATATGGTAACGGGCGAGCAGAAGAGCATGACTATAGATGAAGTCATTCAGATGATTAAATAAATCTCTCCCCCTTGCTTTCTCCTTTTCATTCAGAGAGGAGGGAGCACACGCAATACGTTAAAGGTAGACACCCCATAGCAAGCGTGCTGAGAATGTATATGTAGGGCTCGTAAGCCTATAATTCCCCTCCTAAGAAGAAAAGGATTTTGATGAACGAAAAAGACATAGAGAACGCCGAGGGTGCTAGCCTAGGCTACTTTGAAGAAGTCAATAAAATGTACACCTGTCGTGAGGCCATTGACGAGGCAAAGCGCTGCTTACGCTGCAAAGTGCCGCAATGTCGCAAAGGGTGTCCCATCGAGAATAACATCCCTGATTTTATACATGAACTCTCGAAAGGAAACATGGGCGAAGCCATGGCCGTGCTCCATGAGAAAACCAATCTGCCCGCCATTTGTGGTCGTGTGTGTCCGCACGAAAAGCAGTGTGAAGGCCACTGTGTGCTAGGCAAGAAGGGCAATCCCGTACGCGTGGGTAAGCTCGAAAGTTTTATTGCCAGTTTCGACTACGATATGCAACTCACGCACGAGCGAATTCCCGAAAAGACGCGTGGCAAGGTGGCCGTGATTGGTAGCGGTCCGGCTGGGCTCACCGTGGCGGGCGACTTGGCTCGTCAAGGATTTCACGTGACCATTTTTGAGGGACAACCCGAATTGGGTGGTGTGCTCATGTATGGCATTCCTGAATACCGACTTCCCAAAGCTGTGGTACGTGGCGAGATCCAGAAGATAGAATCGCTCGGTGTGCGCTTTGTGAAGAATTGCCTCGTTGGTACCCCCGAGAGTGGTGTCACCGTAGATAGCCTCTTTGCCGATGGCTACGATGCAATCTTCATGGGCACAGGTACGGCCCTGCCTCAGAATCTCGATATCCCTGGGGCTAAGCTCCGACGCATCACGCAGTCGACCGACTTTCTACACAATGTGAATGCCTACGTAGAAGGTGTTTTGCCCTACGATATGGTGCCTCTGCGCAATGGCGATCGCGTGGCTGTAATCGGTGGGGGTAATGTGGCGATGGACGCTGCTCGCACGGCACGCCGATTGGGAGGCGATGTAACAGTGATTTATCGCCGCACACAGGCTGAAATGCCCGCCATTCCTAGCGAATATGAAGATGCAGTGCGTGAGGGCGTAAAATTTATGTGGAAAACCAATTCTATCGAATTTCTTGGCAATGAAAAAGGCCGCGTGCGTGCCATCCGCCTCTCCACTCCCGAGGGAGAACAGACGCGCGAGTTCGACCGTGTGTTTTTAGCCATTGGCTCGCGTCCCGCCAGCCGCATAGTGGGCAGCACGAAGGGTATTGAGGTGGACGAGAAAGGATATGTTGTGGTGGGCGACCGTCCCATGGGTATGACCACCCGTCGGGGCGTGTTCGCTGGGGGCGATGTGGTACACCGTCCTCAGACCGTTGTGCTTGCCATGAAGGCCGCCAAGGAAGTGGCTCAAGGTATTGCCCAATATGTAGATGCCATCAAATTGCTCGAAGACTGCGGATTGCATCCCGAAGAAAAATAGGGGAAGAAATGCCCGGAAGAGACCTCCTACTTTCTTCACGCTCACATTAGGGCTTTGGAAGTTTTACCTTGTATTGCCGTTATATTTTGTGTGTAATGCAATTATACTCAGGTATTTAGTCGTGGGTATGGGTGGTTTTGCTTGCACTCTATCGTCACGCTTGCTGCCGCTCCTTCCCCCCCCACACACATATATACACCTGCTATTCCTTGCTCTTGGGTAGTATCCTCCTATGGGCTCAAAGGAAGAGAAAACTTTCTCCGTTTGGGATAACTCCTCCCTCCATCGCGTTTCACTTTCTCTTCTCTTTAGAAAAATAAATACCACCTTCGCATTGCGATGGTGCGCTCTCCTTCCCGAAAAGGGCAGAAATTATATGCAAAAAGTGGGAACAACTTGTCTTCTCCTTTGCAGGCTAAACGACAAAGCCGTAATTTTGCACTCAAACGATTGCGAGAGGCTTAGTATCCTCCCCAATAAACTTCACTCTACTCTGAGTGACACCCTAAATTGAGGTTACCCCTCACCCCACAAAAACTAGCAAATATACATATACACGCTATGCTTGAAATAAAGAATCTCCATGCCTCTGTAGAAGGCAAAGAAATATTGCGCGGAGTGAATCTCACTATCCGCGACGGCGAAGTACACGTGCTCATGGGACCCAACGGTTCGGGCAAGAGCACGCTGAGCAATGTGCTCGTGGGAAATCCCAAGTACGAAGTGACCGAAGGAAGCATCATTTTCAATGGTAAGGACCTCTTGGCTCTTTCGCCTGAAGACCGCGCTCATGAAGGAATTTTCATGTCATTCCAAGCTCCTACGGAGATTCCAGGTGTGTCGATGACCAACTTTATGCGTGCTGCGCTCAATGCCAAGCGCAAATACTTCGGACAGGATCCCATCGCAGCAAGCGATTTCCTAAAACTATTGAAAGAGAAGCGCAAGCTCGTGGGGCTTGATGCTCATTTTATGAGTCGCGGCGTGAACGAGGGCTTCTCGGGTGGCGAGCGCAAGCGCAATGAGATATTCCAAATGGCCGTGTTAGAGCCTCTTTTCTCCATCCTTGATGAGACCGACTCTGGTCTCGATGTAGATGCTTTGCGCATTGTGGCAGAAGGCTTCAACATGCTTCGCACTCCCCAAACTAGCGCCATGGTCATTACCCACTATCAGCGCATGCTCGACTACTTGAAGCCCGACTTCGTACACGTGCTTGTAAAAGGCCGCGTAGTGAAGGAAGGTACAGCACAATTGGGCTATGAGATAGAGGATAAAGGTTTCGACTGGATTGTCAACGAAGTGGGATAATAATCTCTCCTTTGTGCACGGCAAAGCCGTTATTTTGTATTTCTCTAATGGGTGGTTTCGTATTCTCTCAGATGCTTGGATTTACGCGGCATGGAAAGTGGATTTGCTATCGAAAAGACGTTTCCAAGAGCTGGTAAATTACACATCGGAAGAAGTTCTGTATATTTCAGAATGAAGAGAACAACCCTAATATGTTTACAATCATGAACAGTCACCAACAATATATCGACCTCTATCGAGAGCACCGCGACATGGTGTGCGACGGCAGCATAGCCGTGATGAATCAAGCTCGCGATACGGCTGCTGCCCTTCTAGCTGAGCAGGGACTGCCCACTACGCGCGTGGAACGCTATAAATATACTAATGCCGCAGAGGATTTTGCTCCCGACTTTGGCATTAATCTCCTTCGCCGTCAGCCCTCAGTCGATGCTTATGCCACGTTTAAATGCAATGTACCTAACTTGAGCACATCGCTATTTTTCGTGGTTAACGACATTGTATGCAGCGCACCACAGAGTTCGCGTGCGCTCCTACCCGAGGGGGTCATAGTGGATAGTTTCAGCCGTGTGGCTGCTACTCATTCTGACATACTCGAAAAATATTACAACCGGGCAGCTCAGACCGATCGCGACTTCCGTCAAGGCCATGATGGAGTGACGCTGCTCAACACCATGCTTGCGCAAGATGGTCTCTTGGTGTATCTTCCTAAGGGTGTAAAACTGAAGGCTCCCATTCAGATTGTTAATGTGGCAGCAGCAGAGCACGACACGATGAGCTTGCGTAGATTGCTCGTTGTAGCTGAAGATGGTGCCGAAGGGTCTGTGCTTCTGTGCGACCATGCTGAAGACACCCAAGCACATTACCTCACCACACAAGTGATAGAAGCCTATGCTGAGGCCGAATCAAAGCTCAATATATATAGTATAGAGGAGTCAAATGAAAAGACCACGCGATACTCTACGCTCTATGTTGAACAGCAGCGCGGAAGCCTATTGAGCTACGATGGAGTGACGCTCACTTGCGGACGCTCTCGTAATCGCATTGATGTGCGCCTATTGGGAGAAGGAGCCAAGACGGAACTCTATGGTGCCGTTGTGGCCGATCGCGAGCAACATGTCGATAACAACATCGTTGTAGAGCATCTATCACCCCGCTGCGAGAGCGAAATGCTTTATAAATATGTGCTCAACGAACACAGCGTGGGTGCCTTTGCTGGAAAGGTATATGTGGCTCCTGGCGCACAACAGACGGCTTCTCAGCAGACGAATGCCAACCTATGTGTCAGTCCAACAGCGCGCGCTTTCTCTCAGCCTATGCTTGAGATTTATGCCGACGATGTGAAGTGTAATCACGGATCATCTATCGGTAAACTTGATGAAACGGCGCTCTTTTATATGCGTCAGCGTGGCATTCCTGAAGTGGAGGCTCGTTTACTCTTGCAGCATGCTTTCATCAACGACGTGTTACGCCACGTAGAAATTCCTCATCTCCACGATCGCCTCTCACAGCTCGTAGAACTACGCTTCCGTGGCGAACTTAGTAAATGCAAAGGTTGTCATGGATGCGTTAAATAAACGAGGAAGTAAGGTTGTTAAGTTGATAGGAATTTGATAAGTTCTGTGGAATGAAAGTGTGGCAGAATACTGTCAGAAGTATGCTTCTCCTGAAATATAGGAAGCATGTGAACCTCTCAACTTTGTAATTCTAGAAAATGTCTAAACTTCTTATTTATGTACGACATATCCGCCGTCCGCGAGGACTTTCCCATACTCGGTCGCGAGGTATATAAGCGTCCGCTCGTCTATCTCGACAATGCTGCTACCACGCAGAAACCACGCGCGGTGGTGGAGGCTATTACGAATGAATACTACTCCGTCAATGCCAACGTGCATCGCGGTGTACACTTCCTATCTCAGCAGGCCACCGATCTGCACGAAGCAGCTCGCGAAACGGTGCGCAAGTTTATCAACGCTCGCACCACAGCAGAAGTCGTCTTCACTCGCGGCACCACAGAGAGTCTAAACCTTGTGGCTGCCTCTTATGGTCAAGCCTTCCTCCACGAAGGCGACGAGGTGATACTCACCGTGATGGAGCATCATAGCAACATCGTTCCATGGCAATTTTTGCGTGAGCGCACAGGCATAGTTATTAAGGTCGTTCCGATGGACGATGCGGGTCATCTCGACCTTGAAGCCTATGAGCAACTTTTCACTCCGCATACTCGTTTGGTATGTGTGGCCCAGGTGAGCAATGTGCTTGGCACTATTAACCCTGTGAAGCAGATGGCTCAAATAGCCCATGCTCATGGCGCCCACATTCTCGTGGATGGGGCACAGAGCGTTCCTCATTTCGCGGTAGACGTGCAAGATATGGATTGCGATTTCCTTGTATTCAGCGGACATAAAGTATATGGTCCTACGGGAATAGGCGTGCTTTATGGACGTGAGTCGCTGCTTGACCAGATGCCCCCCTATCAGGGAGGTGGCGAAATGATAGCTCGAGTAAGCTTCGATCGGACTACTTATGAGCGCTTGCCTTTCAAGTTTGAGGCAGGCACCCCCGATTATGTAGGTTCTCATGCTCTAGCTGTGGCACTCAACTACGTGTCGCATCTAGGCATGGATCAAATCCATGCCCACGAGACCGATCTCACTCGCTATGCCATGGAGCAAATGCAGCTAATCCCCCAAATGCATCTCTTCGGTACAACACAGGATAAGGATGCTGTGATATCTTTCAATGTGGGCAACATCCATCCCCTCGACCTTGGTACGTTACTCGATCGTTTGGGTATAGCCATTCGTACGGGACACCATTGTGCGCAGCCGCTCATGCAGCGGTGTGGGGTGGAAGGCATGGCTCGTGCCTCATTCGCCCTCTACAACACACGTGCCGAGGTAGATGCTCTCGTGGCAGGAATCGACCGAGTAAGAAAAATGTTTTAGGCTTTTACGGAAAATCCTACTTTTCATGTTATCTTCTCTATATAATAAGGAAGGACTGCTCGAAGCTGGTTGCGACGAAGCAGGCAGAGGCTGCCTAGCTGGAAGCGTATACGCAGCTGCCGTGATTTTTGCGCCCGATTATCAAAATGCTGAGCTCAATGACTCAAAAAAACTCACAGCAAA
Source organism: uncultured Prevotella sp. (assembly GCA_900541575.1). Classification (GTDB taxonomy): domain Bacteria; phylum Bacteroidota; class Bacteroidia; order Bacteroidales; family Bacteroidaceae; genus Alloprevotella. Next base: position 6,737 of record UQKO01000054.1, on the reverse strand, counting down.
GCGTCGCTATGAATTGCGTGAGATTGTGAAGCGTGATGCCTTGGCCTGGGCTGTAGGAGTGGTCACACCTCAGGAAATCGACGAAATCAATATCTTAAATGCTTCCATCCTTGCCATGCATCGTGCGCTCGATCAACTCGAAGTGCGTCCAAAGTATGTCATCGTGGATGGCAACCGCTTTAAGCCTTATCGTGACCTACCTCATCAAACCATTGTGAAGGGCGACGGAAAATACCTCTCCATCGCTGCCGCCTCTATCCTTGCAAAGACTTATCGCGACGACTATATGCATGCCCTCCATAAGGAATATCCTTATTATGGATGGGATCACAATGCAGGGTATCCCACCCTAGCACACCGTCGAGGTATAATAGAACATGGCCTTACGCCTTATCATCGCCTTTCTTTCAGCGGACTAGGCGAGCAGCAACTACCCTTTGCAAAATAGAAGTAGAGGCTCCTAATTAAATAAAAATGCTTCCCTCAATGCCCTCAGCACCAAAGCTTGAGGGCATTGAGTGTGTAAAAAGAGTCTTTTTATTTTGTATTTCTCTCGCCTTGCACTACTTTTGCACCATCAAACAATAATTTATGCAGAAGAACTTAGTAATCGTAGAGTCTCCGGCTAAAGCAAAGACCATCGAAAAATTTTTGGGCTCCGACTATAAAGTGATGTCTAGTTATGGACATATTCGTGACCTCAAGAAGAAGAACTTTGGCGTAGACCTCAATACGTTCGAACCTCAATATGAGATACCGGCCGACAAGAAACACGTGGTGAGTGATCTCCGTGCACAGGCCAAAAAGTCGGAGGCGGTATGGCTCGCATCCGATGAAGATCGTGAAGGAGAAGCTATCTCATGGCACTTGGCTGAGGTGTTGGGACTCGACCCCCAGGAAACTCGCCGCATCGTGTTCCATGAAATAACAAAGCCTGCTATCCTCTCGGCCATTCAGCATCCACGACATATCGATCTAAACCTCGTCGATGCACAGCAAGCTCGCCGCGTACTCGATCGTCTGGTGGGCTTTAAAATATCGCCTGTACTTTGGCGAAAGGTGCGTCCGAGTCTCTCGGCAGGGCGCGTGCAGAGTGTAGCCGTAAGACTTATCGTGGAGCGCGAACGCGAGATTCAGCAATTTAAGGCCGAAAGCGCTTATCGTGTCACGGCGCTATTTACTGTTCCTGCAAGAGATGGTGCCCCTGCTGCCGTGCTCAAGGCCGAACTCAATCAACGATTTAGTACGAAGAATGAAGCGGAGGCTTTCCTTCTGCAATGCCAAGGTGCAAAGTTTTGTATAAGCGATATTGTGACGCGTCCCGCTCACCGCACACCCGCTCCCCCTTTCACCACTTCCACGCTGCAACAAGAAGCAGCCCGCAAGCTGGGCTACCCCGTGGCTCTGACCATGCGTGTGGCACAAGGACTGTACGAGTCGGGATTGATAACTTATATGCGAACCGACTCGATGAATCTGTCGGACCTTTGCCTTAATAGCTGCGGTCCGCTTATCACCGAGACCATGGGTAAGGAATACCATCAGCGTCGCACTTATCATACACATTCAAAGGGAGCTCAGGAGGCTCACGAAGCCATTCGTCCCACAGACATGACGCGTCAAACTATCACGGGCGATGCTCGCGCAAAGCGCCTTTACGAGCTGATATGGAAGCGCACCATTGCTTGCCAAATGGCCGATGCGCAGTTGGAACGCACCACGGTGAGCATCGAAGTGGTTGGCGAAGAGACAAATATTGCTTCTGCTAACGAAAGTCACAAGATATTCCAGGCAACGGGTGAAGTTGTTCGCTTCGATGGATTCTTGCGTGTATATCGAGAAAGTCAAGGCGACGACGATAATCCGCAGGACGATAGCCACCTACTCCCTCCCATGCAAAAGGGACAGGAAATTGCCCGCCGCGAAGTGGTGGCCCAGCAGCGGTTTACCCAACAACCTGCCCGATACACAGAAGCCTCACTTGTTCATAAACTCGAGGAGTTGGGCATCGGCCGTCCGTCGACTTACGCTCCTACTATCTCTACCATTCAACAACGTGAATACGTGGCGAAAGGCGAAAGTGAAGGCACTTCCCGTAGCTATAACCAACTCTCTCTCAGTGAGAATGGTATAGTCGATGAAACGCTTACAGAAAAAGTGGGATCTAATCGCGGAAAACTTGTGCCTACCGATACAGGGCTCGTGGTGAACGACTTCTTGATGGAGTATTTTCCCGAAATAATGGACTATAATTTTACGGCCAACGTAGAGAAGCAATTCGACGAAGTGGCCGAGGGAAAAGAAAACTGGACTCAGCTCATCAGTGACTTCTACAAGGATTTTGAGCCGCAGGTGGAGCGCATTCTTAACGAGAAGACCGAACATAGGGTGGGCGAACGCGAGTTAGGTACGGATCCACAAAGTGGTAAGCCCGTAAGTGTAAAGATAGGCCGATTCGGTCCTGTGGCGCAGATAGGCTTGCCCAGCGATGAAGAGAAACCACGCTTTGCTAACCTTGCCAAAGGACAAAGCATTGAGACTATCACGCTTGATGAGGCTCTAGAACTCTTCAAACTACCTCGCACCCTAGGCGAATTTGAGGGACAAACGCTCAAAGCCAATGTGGGGCGCTTTGGACCCTACGTGCAAATAGGAAAGTCGTACGTATCTATACCTAAAGGCGAAAATCCCATGGATATCACCCTAGAGCGTGCCATCGAACTCATCAAGGAGAAGCGCGAAAAAGAAGCCGCAAGTCATCTAAAGCAATTTGCTGAAGAACCAGAGCTTGAAGTACGTGCTGGTCGATGGGGACCTTATATCGCCTATAAAGGGAAAAATTATAAGATACCCAAAAAAGACGCCGACCGCGCTGCCGAACTCTCACTCGAAGAGTGTAAGCAAATCATTGAGGCCGAAGCCAAGAAACCTACCGCACGCTCGCGTGCACGCAAAAAGTAACGACGAATATGCAGAGTATCATCCTGACAGGTTATATGTGCGTAGGAAAGACTACCGTGGGACGTGCACTCGCAAAGCGTCTAGGGTCTACTTTCTACGACCTTGATTGGTATATCGAGGAGAGATTCCATACCAAAGTGAGCCAAATCTTTGCTGAGAAGGGAGAAGCCCACTTTCGCGATCTCGAACGCCGCATGCTCCATGAAGTGGCGGAGTTTGAAAATGTAGTTGTCTCCTGTGGTGGAGGCACTCCTTGTTTCTTCGACAATATGGACTACATGAATCATGTGGGACAGGTGTTTTATCTCAAAGCTTCGCCCGAGACCATCCTGCAACACTTGAGCATGAGTCGCGGAGAACGTCCGCTACTCAAGGACAAAACGCCTGAAGAACTTCGTACTTTCGTTGCTGAGCAACTCACCGAACGAGAGCCTTTCTATGAAAAAGCACGCCACGTGGTTGATGTCAATGTACTCGACTCCTTCGATAAAATAGATATAGTGGTAGATCATATCTGCGACATGATACCCTAAGCATTAGGCATTTACTTCTCAGAGACAACACAAGTCTATCTCTTGTATGTGCTCTGCTATCCATTCATAAATAGTTCCTATAGCGCGCTTCGCCAATCATCCCTCGAGGCGCGCTTTTCCTAAATCATTATACAAACAACTCTGCCATGCGTAAATGGAGAATTGAAGATTCTGAAGAACTCTACAACATAAAGGGCTGGGGTGTCAACTACTTCGGCATCAATGATAAAGGCCATGCCTACGTGTCGCCACGCAAGGATGGTGTGAAGATCGACCTAAAAGAAGTGGTAGACGACCTCGCCTCGCGCGACATCACGGCTCCCGTGTTGCTACGTTTCCCCGACATCCTCGACAATCGTATCGAGAAGACTTCGGAGTGCTTTAATAAGGCTGCTGAAGAATACGATTATAAGGCCGAACACTTTATTATCTATCCCATCAAGGTGAACCAGATGCGTCCCGTCGTGGAGGAAATCATCAGCCACGGAAAAAAATACAACCTTGGACTCGAAGCTGGTTCAAAACCCGAACTTCATGCTGTGCTAGCCACTAATATGGATTCAGATAGCCTCATTATTTGTAATGGCCATAAGGATCAAAACTTTATTGAGTTAGCTCTGCTCGGACAGAAGATGGGCAAGCGCGTGTTCCTCGTTGTAGAGAAACTTCCCGAACTCATCACTATCGCCCAAACGGCTGAGAAACTCGGTGTTCGCCCCAACCTGGGTATACGTATCAAGCTCGCAGCTAGTGGTACGGGCAAGTGGCAAGAGAGCGGAGGCGACGCCTCGAAGTTTGGACTTAACTCATCAGAATTGCTCCAAGCCTTGCAGATGCTCGACGAGATGGGCATGCACGACTGTTTGAAGCTTATCCACTTCCACATTGGATCGCAAATCACAAAAATCCGACGCATCAGCACGGCTCTTCGTGAAGCGTCGCAATTCTACGTGCAACTCCATGCCATGGGATTCAACATCGAGTTCGTCGACTGTGGTGGTGGCCTTGGAGTGGACTATGACGGCACACGCTCTAGCAATTCCGAGAGTTCCGTCAACTATTCCATTCAGGAGTATGTCAACGACTGCGTATACACCTTCGTTGATGCGGCCAATAAGAATCACATTCCTCATCCCAACCTCATTACCGAAGGTGGACGTTCGCTGACGGCTCATCATTCCGTGCTCGTGGTCGACGTGATGGAGAGCGTGAGCATGCCCCATATGGACGAGAATTTCCATCCCACAGAGCAAGACCATCAACTCGTTCACGACCTCACGGAAATTTGGGACAAGCTTTCTCCCCGTTCCATGCTCGAGGACTGGCACGATGCACAGGATATTCGCGACGAAGCACTCGACCTCTTCCGTCATGGTATTATCGACCTCAAGACGCGTGCACAGATAGAGAGCCTCTATTGGAGCATCACGCGCGAGATTAGCGAGTTGGCACACCATCAGAAGCATGTGCCCGATGAGCTTCGCACGCTCGACAAGATGATGGCCGACAAGTACTTCTGCAACTTTTCGCTCTTTCAGTCGCTTCCCGACTCTTGGGGCATCGACCAACTTTTCCCTATCATGCCCATTGAGCGATTGAACGAAAAACCCACCGTGTCGGCCACCTTGCAGGACATCACCTGCGACTCCGATGGTAAAATCTCGGCCTATGTCAACTACAATCAGCAGACGTCTTATCTTCCGCTTCATAGTTTCCGCGAGGGCGAGCACTATTATATAGGTGTATTCCTTGTAGGTGCTTATCAAGAGATCCTGGGCAATATGCACAATCTTTTTGGCGATACCAACGCCGTACACGTCACAGTAGACGAAGATGGATATAGCATTGATAAAACTATCGACGGTGAGACCGTAGCCGATGTGTTGGAATACGTACAGTATGACCCTAAGCGTCTCGTACGTCGTCTCGAAGCATGGGTGAGCAAAGCCGTGAAAGAGGGAAAGATCACCATCGAAGAGGGCAAGGAATTTATCTCCAACTATCGCTCGGGCCTCTATGGCTACACATATTTGGAATAACTCTTACCTCACAAAAATCTCCATTTCTCTCGCTCCGTGAGCGACGCTCTGTCGTTCTTCTCTCAATCAAACTGCGGGCTGAAACTCTCGTCGGAGAGTTTCAGCCCGCAGCATTATTTATAGCGGAGTGGGAGAGAGGGAAATATCCCGAATTCTCATGCTCGGTTTACGTATGTCCCCATAACAGGGTAGGGCTACCGACTAAAATTCGATGATAAGATAGCCTAATTATTGATTGAATGTTACATTTGAGACCTCCAATGTTTGTTTACCATAAGTATAGAAACCAAAGCCACTGTATGTGAGAGGCATGTAGCGTGTCTTCATAACAGGAACTCCGTCAACAATGAAGGTCAAGGCATCTCCTTCGGACGATAGTTCCCAATTTTGAGTTGCCTTGCGAGTTTTGCTCCATTTCATGCAACTTCTGATTCTATTTTTATTTGATAGGCCATTTGCGCTGGTGTAGAGATGTCTCTAATTGTCACGCGATTACGTATTTGTTTTTCTGATAATACAAAAGTCTTGTAAACCCATGGTGTTTGGATATAGCCGCCATTATAGTCTGATGTTGAAAGTTCGTTGAAATAATTGAGTAATACTTCATGAACTTTCTTCCATGCGGGTAATGTGCTCGTTTCGCCGTTCTCCTTGCGTATGCAGTATGTAGAGTCTATGTTTATAGTAAGATATTTGTTGACTACGCCCGAAGCTGCCGATTGTCGATAAAATCCATCTTGCTGCAAGGTGTAGGAGATAGCATTACGCTTATCAGAACCATAGAATTTTGTCAATACAGAGTTGTATTCATTGCACTCCAAACGGATTATAAGTTTCGGATTTAGTATGAGCGGCATTGGGCTTTTATTGTCATTATCGGCTGCGTCTCAGCAATGCAAGCAAGCTTGATTGCTTATCGTTCTGTTCCGAAATCATCGTATGTCCATCTTGAAATGAGGATTCTTTGCTCTGCCGGACGGCAGCGGTAGCTCTACCGGACGGCAGCGGTAAAGCTACCGAACGGCAGCGGCAGAGCAAATGATGCTCATCCAGCGACGGTAATAGCTTCGTTCGCTGATGGTAAGATGAAGTGTTACGTATGAATTTGCTATGGAATTCATTGGGCTTTTATCATCATTATCGGCTGCGTCTCAGCAATTCAAGCAAGCTTGATTGCATTCGACTTGCACGATAATTCGGTTCG
>UQKO01000053.1 GCA_900541575.1 uncultured Prevotella sp. | reverse complement strand
TGTGAAAGTAGGAGGTAAATGCCTTTTATGAATAACATTTACCTCCTACCCAATTATGCTCGGCACAAGCATTATCTAATGGGTGCAAGTCCTGAGAAAGTGAAGTTTTTATTCAATCTACCATAATTGTGGTATTGCTACGTGCTCCCAAATGCCCTACCTTTGCACTTGTAAAAACGAAACAATCATATTGATAACACAAAAACATATTAAGATATGAGCAAGATTTATCATTCACTTACCCAACTAGTTGGTAATACTCCCTTACTTGAGGTGGAGAACGTAGAAAAGACTCTCGGACTTAAAGCACACGTACTCGTAAAACTCGAATACTTCAATCCTGGTGGTAGTGTAAAGGATCGTGTAGCACTCGCCATGATAGAAGATGCAGAGAAACGTGGCGCGCTCAAGCCTGGAGGTGTAATTATCGAACCTACAAGTGGTAATACGGGTATTGGTCTTGCATGGGTAGCCTCTGTAAAGGGTTATCGCATCATCCTTACCATGCCCGAAACGATGAGCCTCGAACGCCGCAATCTCCTCAAAGCACTCGGTGCAGAGCTCGTGCTTACTCCTGGAAGTGAAGGTATGAAGGGCGCCATCGCCCGTGCGAAAGAATTGCAGCAAGAGCATCCGAGCAGTTTTATTCCTCAACAGTTTGAAAATCCTGCTAACCCCGAGGCTCATACACGTACCACAGCTGAGGAAATATGGCGCGATACTGACGGAAAAGTGGATATTTTCGTGGCTGGTGTTGGCACAGGTGGTACGCTTAGTGGAACTTCGCGGGGTTTGAAAAAGCATAATCCTGCCATCAAAGCTTATGCTGTAGAACCAGCAACTTCGGCCGTGCTCGAAGGAAATCCATCGGGTCCTCACAAAATTCAGGGTATTGGTGCTGGCTTTGTGCCCAGAAACTTTGATGCTTCTGCTGCCGACCAGATTCTTCCTATTCAAGACAATGATGCTATTCGTGCTTCTCGTCTCTTAGCTCAAAAGGAGGGCTTGCTAGTGGGTATCTCAGCTGGAGCCGCACTTCATGCAGCTATTGAGCTTGCAAAGAAACCCGAAAACGAAGGAAAGACTATCGTAGCCCTACTTCCCGATACAGGAGAGCGTTATCTTTCTACTGTTCTCTATGCTTTCGAAGAATATCCCGTATAAATAGCCCTTAGCGCATGCTGCGCTTTTGAAGAATATTGCAAGTATGATTATTGTTGCTGATAATCAATCTCTTACAAGCGATGCACTGACCAGCTATCTTGCTGGTCAGCCTTTGCTTTTTGTACATAAGAAAGAAGATCTTGCACGTCAACTTGAGACATATCCCGATGCGATAGTAGTGCTTGACTTCGCTCTTTTTGATTTTACTTCGCCCGAGAATTTCCTTATTTATATTCGCCGCTTTGCTTCCGTTCGTTGGCTTCTGTTATCGGCTGAATATACCGAAAACTTCCTTCGATTGCTCGGAGCTGAGCCTTATGTAAGCTATCTCACGAAGGATTGCACCCGCCAAGAATTTCTGCAAGCGCTCTATGCTTCGCAACAAGGGCGACGCATGGTGTGTGCTTCCGTAGAGAGTCAGCTAGCTAGTCGCAGTGAACATATCGGTGTGGCTCATCTTACACATTCCGAAACGGAGGTGCTCTCACTTATTGCTCAAGGATTAAGCGCAAAGGAAATAGCAGTACGTCGGAATTCTTCCGTACATACCATTATCACGCATAAGAAGAATATATTTCGAAAGCTAGGCGTCTCAACCTCTTACGAAGCTATTCGTTATGCTCTCCGTTCGGGCATAGCAGACCCTGTGGAGTACTATATTTAGATATACGGAGTGCTTTAATTGTTTCTTTATAGTAGCTTGTTTCTCCTTTTTTATACGAAAAAATCTCTAGTTCTGTCATTCATTATTTACTCAATCCCACCCTCTATATTATTTCCTTCCATACTTAGTACCTTATAATCTGATACTTATAATTTTTTTTCGTACCTTTGCTTCGAACTTCGCTTTATAAGTAAGCAAACGATAACGAATGACCCCTCCAGATAATAGCTATACCAATCTGCTCAAGCAAACGGTAGAGGAACTTTCCGATACATCAAAGATGAAAGGACTCTTCCATCAGCATCGTCATGGCGACCCCTTACCATCGTCGGCAGCACTCGAAGAGATTATCAGTCTCTGTCGAGCCGTTCTTTTTCCTGGCTACTATGGTAAGAGTACACTCAACTCTGTGACAGTACGCTACCATATCGGTATGGAAGTGGAACGTCTTTTCTCCATGCTTACTGCGCAGATACAGGCTGGGCTCTGTTTTTCCGAGCAACAAGAAGATCGTCGGTCATGTATCGATTATCACACGAAGGCCGAAGCTATAGCAGCAGCACTTGTGAGCATGTTGCCTCAAGTAAGGCGTACGCTTGCTACCGATGTGGAAGCAGCTTATTTAGGCGATCCTGCCGCACAAAATTATGGTGAGGTAATCAGTTGCTATCCTGCCATCCGTGCCCTTACCTGCTACCGAATTGCACATGAACTCTACCGGCTCGACGTGCCGCTCATACCCCGTATCATCACCGAACTTGCCCATAGCGAAACGGGCATCGATATTCATCCTGGAGCTCAAATAGGCGAATATTTTACTATTGATCATGGAACGGGTGTAGTTATCGGTGCTACTTGTATCATCGGGCGCAATGTCAAGCTCTATCAGGGAGTCACTCTTGGTGCAAAGAGCTTTCCGCTCGATGTCAACGGCAATCCTATCAAGAATAATCCCCGCCATCCTATACTTGAAGACAACGTAATCGTTTATTCTAACGCCACCGTGCTCGGCCGCATCACCATCGGGCAGGGAGCCGTTGTCGGAGCCAACAAGTGGGTTACTCACGATGTACCAGCGGGAGAAAGAGTGTGAGAGATTATAGGAATCAATAGTGTGTGAATGTTCACAGAGCGCTATAAGAAAAGAAAGCACTATCAGAAAGATAAAATAATCATAGCGCAAGCAGGCTTCAATATACCATAGAAATTATGCAAGAATTTGAACTCATAGCCAAGACCTTCCAGGGACTTGAGGAAGTATTGGCACAAGAACTCACAGAGCTCGGTGCAAACAATGTGCAACTGGGGCGCAGAATGGTGTCGTTTACGGGCGACAAAGCCATGATGTATCGTGCAAACTTCTGTCTGCGCACGGCTGTGCGCATTCTCAAACCGATCAAGCATTTTAAGGCAAAGGATGCGGACGACGTATACAATGCTGTGAGGAAAATCGATTGGAGCCAGTATCTTGACCTTGACACGACTTTTGCCGTAGACTCGGTGGTCTACTCCGACGAGTTTCGCCACTCAAAGTTTGTGGCTTATAAGGTGAAAGATGCCATCGTAGACTACTTCCGTGAAACGCAAGGTGAACGCCCCAACATTCGTATCACCAATCCCGATGTGAAGCTCAATATCCACATCGCGGATGAGGATTGCACCCTTTCACTCGACTCCTCAGGTGAGAGCCTTCATCTTCGAGGATATCGTGTGGCCACGGTAGAAGCTCCTATCAATGAAGTGCTAGCGGCTGGTTTGATTAAAATGACAGGTTGGCAGGGTGACACCGACTTTATTGATCCGTTCTGTGGGTCAGGCACATTTCTCGTAGAGGCAGCTCTCATGGCGCGCAATATTTACCCAGGTGTGTTCCGCAAGTCGTTCGGTTTTGAAAAATGGAAGGATTTTGATGCGGAACTCCTACAGGAGATTTATGATGACGACTCGCAAGAAAGAGAGTTTACCCATCACATCTATGGCTACGATATCAACGTACCAACGGTGGAAATAGCTCTTAAAAATGTGCGTAGTGCGGGGGTGAGTAATATAGTAAGCGTGGAGCAACAGGACTTCCGACAGTTTAAGAATCCTTCGGAAAAAGCCATTATGGTGACGAATCCTCCTTATGGAGAACGCTTAACTCCTCCAGATATTCTGGGACTCTACCAAACCATTGGAAAGGTGCTAAAGAACGAGTTCCAAGGTGGCGAAGCATGGATTATTTCGTCTAAGCAAGAGTTGTTTGAAAACTTAGGTTTGCGTCCGAGCTTCAAGGTGCAGATATTTAATGGTAAGATAGATTGTGATTTCCGTAAATACCAGCTTTTCAATGGTAAACTCAGCGATTTCCGCGCCGAGGGCGGCAAAGTGAAGACCGATGAAGAACGCCGATTGATGAGCGATCAGCGCCGATTCCGAACCAAACGCGACGACTTTAAGAAACGCTACGACGATGAAGACCATCATCGATTCGACGATGAAGACCTTGATCCTGAGTATTTAATCCTCCGTCGTAAACACCGCGAGTTTGAAGAAGTACATGGTCAGCGTAAGTCCAATCGTGGCAAAGCAGGCTTTGGCAAGCGCGAAGGTGGTTATAAGAAAGGCAACTTCAAGAAAGACTTTAAGAAAGGCGGTGATTCTTCACGAAAGGGAAACTTCAAAAGCGGCGGTGAATATAAGAAAAAAGGCTTTTTCCGCGCTGATGGAAGTTTTAACGATGCAGAATAATCTTTCTCACACTCTCTAGCCAAATACAAACAGTAAAGGATAAGGACTGAAACGTCTAAGAGCAAATTTTTGGGGGCTACCCTAAATATAACCCAATAGGGGCTTATGGGCAAAAAGATGCCTATAAGCCCTCATTTATAGAAATTCCAATAATAAGAATGAAACTTAAACACGCATTAACGGCAGCATTTATGCTGCTATTCGGCACAACCATTATGGGACAAAGCAAAAAAAGCTTCACGCTAGAAGATTTGATGTGGGGGGGTAACAATTACGCCAACATCATGCCAAAGTATTATGGTACCGCTTTCTGGGGTGATCGTTTGCTCAAACTCGATGTTGACGAAGTAACAACCCTTGCCAACGAAAAGGGGCAAAAAGAGAAGCCCACGGTGTTGTTTACTACGAACCAACTTAATGCTGCCATTGATACGGCACAGGTGGGAAAAGTATATAGCTTGCTCTATGCTCGTTTCCCCTATGCTGACAAGACACAAGTGTTTATCAGCACAGCAAAACAACATATAATTTACGATTGGAAGCAGCGTAAGACGCTTTGGACTGCTCCCCGCATTCAAGGAGAATCGGCTCAAGACTTCAATTTTGCATCGAAGGCCGAAGCTTATGTCAAAGACTGGAATCTCTTTGTGCGTACTGCTGACGGGAAAAGCCACCAAGTAAGCACCGATGGAAGTCGAGAATTGCAGTATGGCCTATCTGTCCACCGCGATGAATTTGGTATTCGTAAAGGTACCTTTTGGAGTCCCAAGGGTAATCTCCTTGCTTTCTATCGAATGGATCAGAGCATGGTAACGGATTATCCTCTTGTGGATATCGCTCACCGCGTAGCCCAACTTGCTCCTGAAAAATATCCCATGGCGGGCATGACTAGCCACAAGGTAACAGTCGGAGTATATAATCCCTCAACAAACAAAACCATCTACCTGCAAGCTGGTGATCCCACTGATCGCTATTTTACAAACATTGCGTGGAGTCCCGATGAACGAACCATCTATGTATTTGAACTTCCGCGTACGCAAGATAAAGCCGAACTTGTGAGCTACGATGCTCAGACAGGTGAACGCAAGACTGTGCTCTATACTGAGGAAAACGCTCGCTATGTAGAGCCTTGCAATCCCATTCAGTTCCTTCCTTGGGATGCTAGCAAATTTATTATGCAATCGCGTCGCGATGGATACAACCACCTCTATCTCTTCGATGCAGCGAGCGGAAAACTTCTCAAGCAGCTCACTAAGGGCAAGTATGAAGTGATAGAAATGCTTGGTTTCAACACGCAAGCCAAGAGCGTGGTCTACCAGAGCAATCAGAATAATCCCATCCAATATAGTAATTTTTCTGTCAATGTAGCTACAGGAAAGGTCACTCAGCTCGACAATGGCGAGGGCACACACTATGCTACGCTCTCGGCTGGAGGTCGTTTCTTGTTGGACAGATGGTCGTCTCCGAGTAAATTTCGTGAATATGATTTACAATCTACAGCCAAGCATGCTACGCAGAAACTCCATGAGGATGGTGATCCTTGGACAGCCTACAATGTGCCGGAAGTCACGGGGGGCTCAATCAAAGCTGCCGACGGCGCCACAGATCTCTATTACCGACTCGTAAAACCCATCAACTTCGATCCGTCAAAAAAATATCCCACTGTGGTCTACGTTTATGGTGGACCTCATGCCCATAATGTGGAAGCCTCATGGAATTATCAGATGCGTCCTTGGGAAGCTTACATGGCACAACGAGGATATGTAATCTTTGTGGTAGACAATCGAGGATCGGAAAACCGCGGTTTTGAGTTTGAGAGTTGCACCCACCGTCACTTGGGCGATATAGAGATGAAAGATCAGCTCGAGGGTGTGAAGTTCCTCAAGACTCTTCCTTATGTGGATGCCGACCGCATTGGTGTACATGGTTGGAGTTTCGGTGGATTCATGACAACTAACCTCATGTGTTCCTATCCCGATGTGTTCAAGGTCGGTGTAGCTGGAGGCCCTGTAATAGATTGGAAATATTACGAAGTAATGTATGGCGAACGCTATATGGACACTCCGCAGGAAAATCCCGAGGGTTATGCTTCTTCTTCGCTTCTTAACAAAGCGAAGAATCTCAAAGGCCGGTTACAAATTATTGTGGGCTACAACGATCCCACTTGCGTGATGCAACATAGCCTGTCTTTCCTCCGTGCTTGCGAAGACGCTGGCACTCAGCCCGACTATTTCGTCTATCCTGGCGATGGCCACAATATGATGGGCCACGACATGGTGCACCTTCATGAGCGCATCACGCGCTATTTCGATGACTATCTGAAGAAGTAATCTTCGTATAAATACCCTTTGCTGCGGGCGACAATCTCTGATTCTTGGAGATTGTCGCCCGTAGCTAATTTTATGTTTTGCAACATAAAAGTGTAAAAAAGTGCGGTAATCATCGGTAGTTATCGGTACTACCGCAGAAACCTCGTCACTACCTTGCTCGCCCACTGTATAAACCGTATTTTTGCACTCGATTCGCAAGAAGAACTTATCGTACGTATTAACACAAAAACAATATACATAACGTTACATTTAATCATGATGAAGAATTTTTTCACCCTACTCGTCTTGATGTTGGGATGCATGGGTACGGCCATGGCACAACGTTTTCAAGTGGCTACTAACCCCACTGAAATGAATGATCTCAAGTCGGGGTATTACGTAATTAAGGTAAAGAGTGCTGACAATAAGACCGATGAAAACGGCAATTTTCTTTATATTCAAAACAGTAAAGCCTACTATGAGACTAAAGGCTCTGCGACAAATCTAGTAGGTTCTTCCTTTAGTGATGAAGGACATAAATATGTGTTCTACGTAGACAAATCCAATGGCCAACTCACTTTTCAAGCTTATGGTACGGAGGTATATTTCCCCTCAATATCAAAAGCAAGTCTTGTTCCTGCCATTTATAATCCAGGTAGACAAAATCAAATCACGTTGAATAGTAGCTATTCTAGGTTTACTCCCGTTGAGTCTGCCAAAAGTTGGTATTATATGAAGACAGCGGGAACGAAATATAGTTGGGGCGTGAAAGATGTGACAATCTACGTTGTTCTTAACGAAAACCAGCAAGTGGGCTATTACGATACGAGCGATAATGCCAATAATAATGCCCAGTTCCAATTCTATAAGGCCGTGGGTGCAGCCAATATCACTTACGATTTGCGATGGAATGGTGAAAGTAAGAGCAAGCAGACCCTCTCTGCAGCAGTGGGCGACCCTTTCCCCATCCCCACATTGCCCGACTACACTACTTCATCTGACCTTCCCTCGGCCGATGCAATAGTCTCTGATGCCGACAATGGCCGCGAACTCGTGATTAACTGTACTGCAGAACTTCCCTTCACGCTAAGCACAGCGGAAGCCCCCGTCTATTATTACTTGACTACGGATACAGACGCTCCTACGATGCTTTACAGAAATGGCAATAGCATGAAATATCGTGTCAAAGAGCAGAATGCCACGCTCAACGATGTAAAGAATGATCTATGGTATGTTACGGGCAATCCTTTCGATGGGTATAAATTCTACAATGCAGCCAACAACAAAGAGGCTCAGAGCAACGATTATATTATGAAAAATGGTACAGCCTTTGCTGGATTTTGTTATTTGTCACTAACTAGTGTAAGTGCAGGAGCCATAACAGGTGGAAGTAGCATCAGTGGCGGAGTAACTAAAGTATGGGATTTGCATCGTGATGGCGACCATTCATTTGGAATCTATCCTCACGGAGCCTCTATGGACTACTGTTGGCGCTTTGATGGATCAGAAATAAAATTCAATACAGCCAGCGATCGTATCACTAGCTACACCCTCGTAGAGCCCACTATTACCCTGCCTCTCCACTATTCTGAGGCCGACGATGCAACCTTCGCTACCACCTGTTTGCCTTATGCCGTGGAACTCGCTGATGTTTCGCAGAACGCAAAAGTCTATGCTGCAAAAATGGATGCCGATGGTGTTCATCTCCAGATGAACGAAGTGACAGCCATTCCCGCAGGTCAGGGTGTAATCCTTCGCGGTGAAGGTTCAGACGCTACGGAAATCAACCTCAAGGTGGTCAATGATGTTCCTGCCATCGATAACGATTTGCTCGGTACAACTTCGGAAATCTCGGACATTAGCAATATACTCGCTTTGGGTCGCCTTAATCATGCCGATGGTAGTAAAGGAAATGTAGGCTTCTCACGCTTAACGGGAAGTAAACTTTCCGCCAATCGTGCTTACATTCAGAGCATTATGTCACAGAGTCTTGCTCTCGACTTCAATGGTCAGACCACGGGCATCAATGTCTTTCATCATCCTGTATCTGCCGATGCTTCCGTCTACGATATTCAGGGTCGCCGCATCAAGCAGCCTGTGAGCGGACAATTCTATATTCAGGGTGGTCGTAAGTTCATTGCTCGCTAACCTCTAGCGAACAAAGCAACATTTATTTTCTTCAAAACGAACATATCAATGAAAAGAATCTATAAAAGTCCCGAATCCATCATAATTCGCATGAGTTCTGAAGCCTCGATGATGACTACTATATCGCGCAGCGATAATGGTAGCAACAATGATGGTTGGAGCAATCATCGCGAATGGAGTGAGAGTGAAATCTCGTTTGGCGATGAAGGAGAATAATTCCTATTCTGTTGCAATAATATTTTTTCAAGAACAAAGGTAATGAAAGGGCTGAATTCCAAGCGAGGAATCCAGCCCTAGTTTAATATCTGTCGAAAACTTTAGCGGACAGCAATAATTCGGATTAAAGATAGTGCAAGCCCAGACGAGCCCCTCCCCATGTGGAGCTATTCGCGTGATGAGATTCCGTCCACTTAGCAGATAGCGACCATTTTAGTGTTAAAATGTGGAATCTATTGCACTTCAATCTCATCTACAAAAA
The DNA here is from genome assembly GCA_900541575.1 of uncultured Prevotella sp. Taxonomy (GTDB): domain Bacteria; phylum Bacteroidota; class Bacteroidia; order Bacteroidales; family Bacteroidaceae; genus Alloprevotella. The sequence continues at coordinate 8,131 of UQKO01000053.1, read as the reverse complement.
CGAATCCGGGATGTCCCTTTCCAGGATGCCAATCCGGAATAGAATGTTCCGATACCACTTTTACCTTGACATAGCGAGCCTTTGTGGATGGAAAGTTCAAAGAGTGGTGGTTAATCTGGTTGGGATTGTCTTCCGTCTGTGCGGGATAATCGGCGTGAGCCACGACGCGGAAATCCTTAGCATCGGTGGAAACAGCAATTTCGAAACCTCGAGCATCAAATACCCACGCTCCTTTTTCCACGCAAGTGCGCACTCGTGCCATGGAAATTTGCTGCTCCTTTCCGAGGTCGATTACCGCTTCGAGATCGTTGCCGCAGAAACCTATCCAATGTCCTGAATGGAAATTTGTGTCCTCGGCCCACAGACCATCTACAAGCAAGCCTGGTCCAGAAAATCGATAGCTTGGATGAGGCTCTTGCAATAGTTTGATAGAACAAGCCGTAGCCTTGCTGAAATGATATGTGCGCACCACTTCGGGCGTTTCTCCCCATGGGCGGAAAGCTGCTGCACGGAGAGTGCTAGCTTGGTTGATAAGCAACTGATTGCGGAAAATCGCCGATGAAAGCGTGGGTTTTGAACCATCGAGGGTGTAGTGGATGGGGGCATTGTCAATGGTGGATAACTGTATTTTAATAGTATGCTGAGAGGAAAGCGGAGCCGAGGCTTCATGCACACGATATACGGCGCGTGAGAAATTGTAGCCTAATTGGCGGTAGGTGTCGATGAAATGGGGTAAACGTTCGATGAAATCAGCATAATTCTTCTGTTCTGAGGCCGACCATTGAATTTCGCTCAGTGCCGCTAAGCGAGGCAATACCATATATTCTACTTGGCGGAATGAAGGCATATACTCCGTCCAACAGTTGGCTTGCACCCCCACAATGTATGGCCGAGCATCTTCTGAGAGTGAAGCGGGGATGGGTTCGTAGTTATACACGCGCTCAATGGGCAGATAGCCACCCGCCGCATCGGGTTCATTCGTTTTATCGTCTGACTGGTAATAGTCGAAGTAGAGATATGTACATGGTGACATTACTACTTTGTGGTGTTCGCTGGCAGCTTCAAATCCTGCACCTTCGCCAGTCCACGACATGAGCCATGCTCCTGGAGCAAGTCCGCCTTCAATCGTTTCTTCCCAACCAATCATTTGTCGTCCGAGCTTGCTGAGCGTCTGTTGAGCATGGTTAATCACGTAGCTTTGTAGTTGTTGTTCGGCCGTGTGGCGTTCATTGTCCTTGAGCCCAAGAGCTTGGATGCGAGCTTGACATTTGGGACATGCTTTCCATCGAGTCTTTGGACATTCATCGCCACCCACATGGATGAGGTTGGAGGGGAAAAGACGAGCCACTTCCGTGAGAACTCCATCGATGAATTCGAGCGCTTTGTCGTTCCCGGCGCAGAGTACATCATCGGACACTCCCCATTGCTGCCATACCTTGTAGGGGCCGCCTGTACATCCTAGTTCGGGATAGGCCGCAAGGGCTGCCAACATGTGGCCGGGAAGATCTATCTCGGGGATGACGTTGATGTGGCGTTCGGCAGCATACTTTAGGATTTCGCGCACTTCCTTTTGTGTGTAATAACCTCCGTAAGGTTGTTCATCATATTTTCCCGAGTTGTGGCCGATGACAGTACCCTCGCGTTGCGCCCCAATCTGTGTAAGTCGTGGATAGCGCTTTATTTCAAGGCGCCAACCTTGGTCGTCGGTGAGATGCCAGTGAAAATTGTTAATGTTGTGGAGGGCAAGTATGTCGATAAATCGTCGCACAGAATCAGGTGTGACGAAATGACGAGCTACGTCGAGATGTGCTCCGCGATAGCTGAAGCGCGGATAGTCTTTTAGCTCAGTGGCTGGCAGGACGATGCTCTGGGCGGTGCCTGTGGGCAAAGCCTTGCGTAGTGTTTGTATGCCATAGAAACTTCCCGCAGCCGAAGCCGCCTCGATGAGCACTATGTCGCTATTCACACGGATGCTATAAGCTTCGGGGTTCTTGCTATGGAGCGTGCGAGTAAGTTTGATACAGTGTTGTTGAGCTGGCAGATTGGTCACAGTGAGCTCTAGACCTGTAAGTTCGCTTATGTATTGCTTTAGAAATTCCGCATTGTGACGGAGTTCTTTGTCGCCCGAGGGGTAGCAAATTAGCGTTTGTTTGTTGAGTTCGAAAGGAGCCGCTTGTGTGGTTTTTATTTCCTTGGGAAGCGGTATCACGTGAAAGTCGGCTCGTTGGGCTTGCATGGATGCCGAAAAGAGAGATAAAAAAGCGATGAAAACGAGATTTTTCATAAGAAGAAGGGTAGAATGGTGTTGTATATGCTGACAAGGGCAGACAAATGTAGGCTGCACTCTGAGAAAATGTGTCGCGTGTGATTTATTACGTTTATTACTTGGGTGTGAGCTTTAGTTTACAAGAATCTATTTGCAAAGTTAAGAGAAAAGCTTTTCGCTCCCAATTGAGACACCAAAAAAGAGAGCCTAAAAGCCACTGTTTCCCAAATATTATCCTTATTTTTGCACTTTAGCATGCGTGTGCCGCATTCATGAAGCATATAACAACTATCAATAACCCATAAAAACAGCGTAATTCTTACATGAAACAGTACAATCTGGTGAACAACATCTTCGGGTGGATCACCTTTGCCATTGCTGCTTTCACCTATTGCTCAACGGTGGAGCCAACGGCTAGTTTTTGGGATTGCCCTGAGTTTATCACCACAGCCTATAAACTGGAGGTGGGCCACCCTCCTGGTGCGCCATTCTTTATGCTCACTGGCAACTTCTTTACTCAGTTTACGAGCGACCCCACTAAAGTGGCTATTTGCGTAAACATTATGTCGGCTCTGCTTTCGGCCGTGTGTATCCTGTTCCTCTTCTGGACCATTACTCACCTAGCTCGTAAGCTCATTACCACCAATGGCGTGGTAACATCTACTGCGCAAATCGTCACCATCATGGGATGCGGCCTAACAGGTGCGCTGGCCTATACTTGGAGCGATACCTTCTGGTCCTCGGCCGTTGAGGGCGAGGTATACGCTTATTCATCGATGTTTACCGCCTTGGTGTTCTGGCTCATACTGAAGTGGGAAGATCATGCCGACGAGCCTCACTCCGACCGTTGGCTTGTACTTATCTTCTATCTTACAGGTCTTTCTATCGGTGTACACTTGCTCAATCTTTTGTGTCTTCCCGCTATCGCGCTCGTATACTATTACAGACGTAGCCCCCATGCGAAAGTGAAGGGCTCGCTCGTGGCGCTCATCGTGTCGATGCTCCTCGTGGCAGCTGTACTCTATGGTGTTGTGCCCGGCATTGTGAAGGTTGGCGGATGGTTTGAATGGTTCTTCACCAACGACCTTGGCTTGCCCTTCAATGTGGGTATGATTGTCTATCTCATTGTGCTTGTGGCAGTAGTGCTCACAGCGATATGGAGCACTACGACCGTGAACCATACGCGTACGAATCTCTTCTACCTTTTGAGCGTAGCCCTGTTAGGCATTCCTTTCATGGGACATGGCTTGATGGCTGGCTTGTTAGGTATTGCTGTACTCATCGCCCTTTATGTAGTGCTTAATTTAAAGGGAAAAGATGGCAATTTCTTTGTGCGTAAACGCTTCATGAACACTTCGCTGCTCTGCATGCTCATGCTCATGATTGGCTATTCATCGTATGCTGTTATTGTGATTCGCTCTACGCAGAATCCGCCAATGGATCAAAACTCACCCGAGGATATCTTTACTCTCGGATCGTATATGAGCCGCGATCAGTACGGACAGACGCCGCTTTTCAAGGGAGAGGCCTTCTGCTCGCAAGATCAGGCTTACAGTGTGGGAGCCGTGGAGGTAGAAAAAAACAAACGTGTGCAGCGTCAGGAAAAAGCCAACCCCACAGAACCTGACCGCTACGAAGAAATTGAAGAGACCGCAGGATTGAAATATCCCACGGGGTTGACCATGCTCTTCCCTCGTATGTATAGCGCAGCCCATACCGACCTCTATCAGCAGTGGCTCGGTGATATCACAATGAAAGATGTGACTTTCCATGATAAGGATGGTAATGAGTATCCTGGACAGATGCCTTCGCAATGGGATAATCTTAGATTCTTCCTCTCTTATCAAGTGAACTTCATGTATTGGCGCTACTTCATGTGGAACTTTGCCGGACGTCAGAACGATATTCAAGGCAATGGCGAATATGAACACGGCAATTGGATTACGGGTATCTCAGTCATAGACAACGCTATGTATGGTGACCAAAATCTTCTGCCCGATGTGCTAAAGCAGAACAAGGGTCACAACGTGTTCTACTGCTTGCCCCTCATTCTTGGTCTAATCGGTCTGTTTTGGCAAGCCTATCGAGGCGAAAAGGGTGTTCGCCAATTCTGGGTGGTATTCTTCCTATTCTTCATGACAGGTTTGGCCATCGTGCTCTACCTGAATCAAACTCCCAACCAGCCGCGTGAGCGCGATTATGCCTATGCCGGCTCGTTCTATGCTTTCGCAATTTGGATTGGCCTCGGCGTAGCAGCTTTGGCTAGTTGGGCAGAGAAAATATTGAAGAACAAGCCTCAGGTGGGTGCATTGATTGCTTCCGTAATAGGCGTGCTCGTGCCCATTCAGATGGTGAGTCAGACTTGGGACGACCATGATCGTTCTAATAGATACACTTGTCGCGACTTCGGCGCTAACTACCTCAATACGCTGCCCAACAAGGGATGCCCCATTATCTTCACTAATGGTGATAACGATACTTTCCCCCTTTGGTACAATCAAGAAGTGGAAGGGAATCGCACTGATGCACGTGTGTGCAACCTTTCTTACTTGCAGACCGACTGGTATACTGACCAAATGCGTAGGCCGGCCTACGACTCAAAGGCCTTGCCTATCACGTGGAGCCGCTACTTCTACGTAGATAATGGAAAGCATACCTATTATCCCATTAGACCCGAGGGTAAAGCCGAACTTGATGAACTGAAAAAGAAGAACCCGAAGGTGGATCCCTATGAACTCTCCTATATTCTTGATCATTATGTGAAGAAAGAAGAGGAAGGTTACTTCCCTACAGACTCTGTAGTGGTGAGTGTCAACAAACAAGCCGTGATAGAGAGCGGCATGTATCTGCCCGAGGGTAAGGATAACATCCCCGACAAGATGATTATCTCGCTCAAGGCTAAGAAAGAACAGCAAGGCGGACTTTATCGTGCTGATGTGATGATCTACGAGATGTTGGCACATGCCGATTGGAAGCGACCTATGTATATGAGCGTAACACTCGGGTCGAACAACTATGCTGGCTTGGAAAACTACCTTGTACTCGAGGGTTTGGCTTACCGCATTACACCATTCAACTACGGACAAATGGGTACCATTGATGGCGATGCTATGTATCGCAATATGATGACTCGATTCAAGTATGGCAATGCTAACCACAAGGGAATCTATATCGACGAGACTACGGGACGTATGTGTAGCACGCATCGTCGTATGTTTATGATGATGGCTGACAATCTTATCCGCCGAGGCGACAAGGCTCGTGCTTTGAAGGCTTTGCAAAAGTGTAAGGAAGTGCTGCCAGCTCCCAACGTTCCCTATACCGACGATGATTCGCAACTCGCCTTGCTATGGTATCAGGCTGGCAATAATAAGGAAGCCGTCCGCGTGGCCAAAGCCGTGTGTGACTACGACATGCAGTACCTTACATTTATCAATTCGCTCGGTACTGACCGTGTCAACTCTTATGGGCGTACGGCATATTTGCTCACTTCTAGTCTTGCCGAAGCTTACCAATTGCTCAATGAGATAGGTGGTGCAGAAATTAAAAAGTATGCTCCACGTATGTCTCAGATGCAGCAACATAATGAAGCATTCCGCCTTGGTATACAAGTGATGCAACAGCAGTACATGCAGCAGACGCAGCAATAAAAGTATGTCTCACAGGATAATCCTCCGCCTTCGTGTGGGGGATTATCTGTGTGATTACCTCTTATAAGTGTATAGATATTCTTTGACAGGTATTCGCAGATAGCTCTTAGCGTATTCTCGATTATCTTCAAGGTCTCTTCAGACTATCTTCAAGGAATCTTTAGATATTCTTCAACTCCCTTTAGATATTCTTAAACGTTCCCTCTCCGTGATAATAGAACAACCCGCATGCTTCTTGCGTTGGCTCTATCCTAGAGCCCTATGGCGCATGGATAAGAACAAACGAGCCGTTTATCTTACTTTCGACGACGGCCCCATTCCCGAGGTTACTCCTTGGGTGCTTGATGTGCTCGACCATTACGGCATCAAAGCTACTTTTTTTATGGTGGGCGACAATATTCGCAAGCACCCCAAGGAATTTGAAATGGTAAAAGCTCGCGGCCATCGTCTAGGGAATCATACATTTAATCATATAGGTGGACTGCGTCATGGTATTCGCTCGTATGTGCGTAATGTGGATAAGGCCAATGAATATTTACACACCGACCTCTTCCGTCCGCCTCATGGTTGGATGAAGTGGGAGCAATATATCATGGTGATGCTTCGCTATCGAGTGGTGATGTGGGATCTCGTAACGCGTGACTATTCTACGCGCTTGAATGGAAGGGATGTACTGCTCAACGTGCGTCGCTATGCTCGCAACGGCAGTATAATAACCTTTCACGACTCTGTAAAAAGCTACGACAAATTGCTCTATGCACTACCACGAGCCATAGAATGGCTGCAAAGCCAAGGCTATGAGTTTAAGGTCTTTGAGTAGCACGCTTATAATTGTGCGCAAACTTAGGTATTCAGACTTAGGTTTGCGCACAATTTTTTGATGAACAAAGATCTCCAATCATTGTTTTTCAGCCAAAATTCGTTGTGCAGCATCAATAAATGCCGTACATTTGCCACACATACACTTTTATCTTTGCATAGATGAAACAACTCACACTCTCTTTAGCCTTAATAGTGCCGCTTTTAGCCATACTTGCGGCATGCAGTAAGCCCAAGGCAGCACAAACCTCATCAGAAGTTGCTACAGACTCGCTAACAGACACTATTGTCGTAAACGAAGCGCCTAAAGACACTGTGCCTTGGCTCGACACAACACCTATACGTATGAATCTTGAAAAAAACGATCGTTTTTATTGTATCGTTGAGGTGGATTATCCCCAAGGTGAGGATGTATTTAGCGAAGCTGTGCGTCATTATGTGGTAAGTCAGCTAAATGCAAATCGTCCTATAATAGGAGAAAATAAGTATGCATATAAAAGCTATGCAGGCAATATGAACGACGGTAAACAGGTGGTGGACTATTTTTGCAGAAAAACTTATGCCTACATTTTGTCGCAAAGGAAAGAATATCCAGAGATGTTAGGTTGCAACTCTACGCTGAAAATATCGAAGTTGGCTGAGACCAATCGTTATGTGGTTTACGAAACTGAAATCGAAGAGTATTTTGGCGGCGCACATGGTACAACGGGTATTAAGATGAACAATATCATAAAACCCTCAGGACATATTCTTAAATATCCTGTGCTGAAGTCGGCAGTCAAAAAGTTGCAACCTGCATTGCGCAAGGGGGTAAAGCGTTTTTTTAAAGAAATAAGTTCTGATTGGACTATCAATGATCTTTTTATTGAAAACAACCTTATCCCTCTGCCCGACGCTTCTCCTTATTTAGCGAAGGATGGTGTCCACTTTGTGTATCAAGAATACGAAATCGGTCCTTACGTAATGGGCTCTATCTCCTTCACGATTCCTTACGATGAAATCATGCCTTATCTGACAACAGAAGCACGTGAGGTAGCGCGTATTGAGTAGAGGAGATGTGTAAGAGACTGCCTACATCTTTACTGGAATTTATTATTCAAGTTTGGGTTTTAACTTGAGCGGGCAGAATCTGAAACTTTGATAGTAGTTGTCAACCAGTGCGTTGCAGTGTCCTCTTTAAATATATTGTTGTTAGGCTAAAAGGCCATGGAAGTTTTCTTAGAACGTTATCTAAGTCATCGTCCTTCGACCGAAAGACATACGTCCTTCGACCGAAGGACGATAACATGAACGGCCTTTTCGCGTAACTTGAATGCCAATGTAGAGATAATTATTATTCATTTCAGCGAGCTTTTATCGCCATTATCGGCTGCGTCTCAGCAATTCAAGCAAGCTT
>UQKO01000052.1 GCA_900541575.1 uncultured Prevotella sp. | reverse complement strand
GTAGCTTTACCACAGGCCTGTGGTAGACGTGAAAGTCTTCATTGAGAAACGGAATAACCTAGGTTCTAGCTTGATAATGACGAAGTTAGGAACACTTCGTTCGCAGTTTATGAAATCCTCCGTTAACAAGGGAATTTTTCCATCTATGCAGAAAGACGATTTTCGTTCCCTGAAATAAGACTGTATCTTCACTCAACAGCTTTACTACAACATGGAAAATGGGTAAACATACGACATAAAGAAAATACCAACCCGAAATATCCGCTGACCGCTTTTTTCTTAAATACAAAAAAGCCTCGCAAAGCAAAACAACTTTGCGAGGCTTGTTCTATGCTGATTCCACTGTAAGACTGCGTTGTCTCGGAGAGCAAATAGAAAACAGCTTAGCTGATTGCGAGGTTGCTTTTAGTGAGCGATTGAACAGCTCTTAAAGCAAGCAATAGCGTAGTAGGCTAGCCGTCTATATGCTTAGTGAATGCGAGAGACAGTCGTGTGTAAAGTCTATTTTTTTCTAGAGGAGCTCTGCTTAGAAACAGAATTCTTTGCAGTAAGTTTGTCGCCTAAGATGCGATAGTGTGGTCGTTGCTGCTTGCGCAGTTCCGCCAAATGTTGTTGTCTGATCTTCTCACCGCGGGCTTTCCATTCTTCCATAGAGTAGAAGTTGCCTGTGGCAGGATCGAGATATTTCGGAGAGAGTAGGAAGTTGTTGCGATCGGACGAAGCGTTGCCTTTGTCAGTGCTTTGAGATTTGCCTCTGAAGCCTACGCGCTCTACGGAGACAGAAGCTACGCCAGAGCCAACCATGCCCAATTCGCGTGCGGCAGCCATGGAGAGGTCTACCACTCGGCCGTGAGCGTAAGGACCGCGGTCGGTTACTCTTACCACGACTTCCTTGCCGTTGCTTTTGTTGGTTACTTTAAGGAGAGTACCAAAGGGGAGAGTGCGATGTGCGCAGGTGAGGCTATCTTTATGATAGCGTGAGCCATCGCTAGTGCGTCGTCCGTGAATACGGTTGCTGTAATAGGATGCTTTGCCGTGAGTCTGGGCGAGCGTGGGGATAGATGTTGCGAATGTTACAAGTGTTGCTAAGAAAAAGAATACTTTTTTGAAAATCATTTGTTGAGTTTTGCCACGAGGACCATCGGCGGCGTCGTATAAGGCAAGCTTAGCAATGCTGCCCGAGAGCCAATTTAACAGCGGAATCATGCTTCCGATAGATACACTAGGAACGCGCCACACGCTAGGTGTTTGCGTTCGCCTCGTGAGGTTTACGGCTGCAAAGATACGAATTCTTCTTGAGTCGTGCAAATGATTTACTCTGATTATCAGCCGTTTTAACATTTTTCCTTTGACCATGAAAGACTCTTTTGAAGAGAATCCTCCGCTTGCTCGATGTTTCTTGAATTGTTTTATAGAGGGCGTTTCGGGAGGATGGGGTAGGGTCGTATGGTACTGAAATTTGCTAGGAGAGGGCGGATGCTTTTTTAACATTCTCGATATGTCAGATTTCCTGCAAGAAAAGGTCGGGAGGAACTACTTTTTGTCTGTTTCACACTGATATTGCTAACATATTGCGCATTTATTATTAACTTTGCCCCTTGACTAAACATGTTAGGGAGTTCTGGCAATAGTGTCAGAACGATACGCCCTGTAAGGGCAGAAGTAAGGACAATGTATTTGTACTTTTGCCCTTACAGGGCGTAACTACACTGCTTACGGGAAACCCAGGGCGTTGCTCTGGGCTATGAATAGCGTTGGGCTTTTATTGACATCATCGGCTGCGGCTCAGCAATTCAAGCAAGCTTGATTGCATTCGCCTTGCACGATGATTCAGCCCGCTCATAACTAAATCCGAAACTTATATTTATCATTCATTCAAGAACGATATGCAGCGTATACTATTATTTCTCTTACAGATAATCGCTGTGGCAGCGGGCTATGCGCAGGAAGCATTGCCCACAGCCAATCCCACCATGACCTACACTGATGAGTCGGGAGCAGAGGTAAGTGAGAGCCAGTATGATGGTTCTGCCCCATTGCTTGCTCAGTTTCGGGCAAACCCTGAAAATGTGGGCAATTATACTCCGCTCTATGAGTGGCGTTTCACCCGTGTCGGACAGAGCGAGCCATTCTTGGTGCGTTACGATGAGGATACAGAGTATAATTTCAATGAGTCGGGATCGTTTTCCGTAGAACTTCGTGTAAGCTTCGTACAAGGCACCGACACCATCGCCTATGCAATGGATACGCCCTTCTCGCTGACCATCTCAGAGTCGAAGCTCGAAGTGCCTAATGCTTTTACGCCCAATGGCGATGGCGTGAACGACGTGTTTCGCGTGAAGGATGGCTATCAGAGCATTGTACAGTTCCATGCAGCCGTTTTCGACCGCTGGGGAAAGAAGCTATATGAGTGGAGCGACCCCGCAGGAGGTTGGGATGGACGCAGTGGAGGCCACGATGTGCCCGATGGTGCTTATTATCTCAATCTGCAAGCCCGAGGGGCAGATGGTAGAAAGTACAATATCAAGAAAGTCATCAACTTACTACGAGGATATTTGGAAAATGGTTCGCAAACGGTACAGTAACGTTCACCCTAAAACAAAGATAAAGGTGAACGAATTTTGATGCGTTTGCCCCAATTACAATTAGTAGAGTAAGAGAATCAACGTTAGGGAAGGATACACAAAAGCTATGACGGAATCGAAAATAGAAATTCTTGGTGCCAGAGTGCACAATCTGAAGAATATAGACGTTACGCTGCCGCGCTACAGCCTGAGCGTGATTACGGGGCTGAGCGGATCGGGAAAGAGTTCGTTGGCATTCGACACGCTATATGCGGAAGGCCAGCGTCGCTACATCGAAACATTCTCGGCCTATGCACGCAACTTCTTGGACAATCTAGAACGTCCCGACGTAGACAAAATATCCGGGCTTAGCCCCGTAATCAGCATAGAGCAGAAGACGACCAACAAAAACCCTCGTTCCACCGTAGGTACCATCACCGAAATCTATGATTTTCTGCGTCTGCTCTACGCTCGCACTGCCGATGCCTATTCTTATCTATCGGGTGAACGTATGGTGAAGTATACCGAGGAGAAAATTGTCGACCTCATCCTTTCGGCCTACGAGGGACATAAAGTATACTTGCTTGCTCCCTTAATTCGCAGTCGTAAGGGACATTACAAAGAACTCTTCGAGACAGTGCGCAAAAAGGGATTTCTCATGGTTAGGGTCGATGGTGAACTGCGCGAGATTGCCCACGGAATGAAGCTTGACAGGTATAAGAACCACGATATTGAAGTCGTGGTGGATAAACTTGCCGTACAAGCCAAGGATGGAGAGCGTCTGCGCAAGAGTGTGAGCGATACCCTTCAGCAGGGAAGCGGGCTCATGATGATACTCGATGCCGATACGCAAGCTACACGATTCTATTCCAAACAACTGATGGACCCCGTTAGTGGTCTATCTTATCGCGACCCCGCCCCCCACAATTTCTCGTTCAATTCAGCACAAGGCGCTTGTCCCAAGTGTAAGGGCTTGGGCTTTGTCAGCGTGATGGATCATGAGAAGGTAGTTCCCAATGATAAACTTTCCATTAAGGAAGGCGGCTTAGCCCCGCTCGGGAAGTATCGTAATGCCCTGATATTTTGGGAAATACAGACTGTCTTGGCCGACTACGATTGCGACCTCAAAACACCTATTGCCGACATTCCTGAAGAGGCAATGGACGAGATATTCAATGGCCGTGCCGACCGCTTGCGTATACCTGCGGCCACGGCTCATACCACCGACGACTATTACGTAGAGTTCAATGGACTCGTAAAGTATATTCAGCAGATGGCCGACACTGAGATGACCGCCGCCTCGCAGCGTTGGGCAGAGCAATTCTCTAAGACCACCATCTGCCCCGAATGTCAAGGAGCCCGTCTTAATCGTGAAGCTTTGTCCTATCGCTTTGCGGGAAAGGCCATCAATGAACTTTCCAATATGGATATTAGCGAGCTTTATGAGTTTCTCTCCCACGTGGAAGAAACGCTCGACTCCAAGAAGCGAGCTATCGCCCACGAGATTCTCAAGGAACTCCTCTCGCGCCTCAAGTTTCTGCTCGATGTAGGTCTCGACTATCTTTCACTTTCGCGCAGTTCTATGACACTATCGGGCGGTGAGAGCCAGCGCATTCGTTTGGCTACCCAGATAGGTTCGCAGCTCGTCAATGTGCTATATATCCTCGACGAACCAAGTATCGGTCTCCATCAGCGCGACAATGTGCGCCTCATCCATTCGCTCAAGGAATTGCGTGATATGGGCAACACGGTGGTTGTGGTGGAGCACGATAAGGACATGATGTTAGCAGCCGACTACATTGTAGATATCGGTCCGAAAGCCGGTAGGCTAGGTGGTGAAGTAGTATTCCAAGGCACCCCCCAGCAGATGCTCAAAGCCAACACCCTTACTTCACAGTATCTCAACGGAAGTAGAGCCATCGAAGTGCCCGCTGAGCGCCGTAAGGGGAATGGAAAGTCACTGCGCCTTCTAGGTGCCCGTGGCAACAATCTGAAGGGCGTTGACGTCAGTTTTCCTCTCGGCACATTCATCTGTGTCACGGGAGTATCGGGTAGTGGCAAGTCTACGCTTATCAACGATACGCTGCTTCCCATCCTCTCACAACATTTTTATCGTTCGCTGCGAGTACCTTTGCCCTATGATCGCATAGAGGGCCTCGACAGTATCGACAAGGTGGTAGCGGTCGACCAAAGTCCTTTAGGACGTACGCCGCGCTCCAATCCTGCCACTTATACGGGAGTATTCTCCGACATACGTTCGCTCTTTGTCAATCTGCCTGAAGCCAAGATCCGTGGCTACAAGCCAGGACGTTTCAGCTTTAATGTGCGTGGTGGTCGGTGCGAGGTGTGCAAGGGCAATGGTTACAAGACCATTGAGATGAACTTCCTGCCCGACGTGTATGTGCCCTGTGAGGCATGCCACGGCAAGCGCTACAATCATGAGACGCTCGAGGTGCGCTTCAAGGGGAAGAGCATTGCCGATGTACTCGATATGACCATCAATCAGGCAGTGGAATTCTTTGAGAACGTTCCTTCTATACTCCATAAGATCAAGACACTACAAGATGTAGGTCTGGGCTATATCAAGCTTGGTCAGAGCAGCACCACACTCTCTGGTGGAGAAAGCCAGCGCGTGAAGCTCGCTACGGAACTATCGAAGCGCGATACGGGACAGACCGTCTACATCCTCGACGAACCCACCACGGGACTGCACTTCGAAGATATACGTGTGCTCACCGATGTGCTTCAGAAGCTCGTAGATCGTGGCAATACCGTCATCGTGATAGAGCACAACCTCGACGTTGTAAAACTTGCTGACTATCTCATTGAGATGGGCCCTGAGGGCGGTCGCGGTGGAGGACAGTTGCTCTTCGAGGGTACTCCCGAAGGGCTGGTCAAGAGCGGAGTGGGGTATACGCAACAGTTCTTGAAGGAAGAACTTGGTTAAGTATAAGGTACAGAAGTTTCGGATTAAGGCTTTTGCCCTTACAGGGCGCGTAGACTCTACTATGCGGAAACCCCAGGGTGTCGCTTCGCTTGCCCTGGGCTATGTGCACCATTGGGCTTTTATTGACATCATCGGCTGCGGCTCAGCAATTCAAGCAAGCTTGATTGCATTCGCCTTGCACGATGATTCAGCCCGCCCTTGCTAAATCCGAAACTTCAGTAAGTAATACATTCAGGCAATCGCCGATACTTACTATCATCCACATAAACAAGGCGCAAATCGCCGATTATAAACTCCTAAACTCATTAAACTCATAAACTTATAAACTCTTTTTTATGTTCGAAGGACAACCTAAGGGCCTTTACGCCCTTTCGCTTGCCAATACGGGTGAGCGTTTCGGCTACTACACCATGTTGGCCGTGTTTGTGCTCTTCCTGCAAGACAACTTCGGTTGGGATGCAGGAGTGGCGGGAGCTGTCTATTCAGGCTTCCTAGCGTTCGTTTATTTTCTTCCGCTCTTTGGCGGTATGTTGGCCGACAAGATTGGTTACAACAAGTGTGTCACCACTGGCATCCTCGTGATGTTCCTTGGCTATGCGCTGCTCTCTATTCCTGCAGGCAATGGTCTTTTGGCCATGACGCTGATGTTTGCAGCCTTGGTTATGGTATGCTTAGGCACCAGCCTCTTTAAAGGCAACCTCCAAGTGATGGTGGGCGACCTTTACAATGCTCCCGAGATGCAGAGCAAACGCGACTCTGCCTTCTCCATCTTCTACATGGCGATCAACATTGGCGCCCTCTTTGCCCCTACAGCAGCAGTCAAGATTATGGACTATGCACAGCACACGCTCGGTGTGAGCAAAGCAGATTCTTACCACTATGCCTTTGGCGTGGCTTGTATCTCGCTCATCGTATCTATTGCCATCTATTATGCTGCTCGTAGCACCTATCAGCAAGTGGCCGCTCAGCCCGCCGCAGCAAGCTCTTCTGACGAAGTTAGCAAGACCACAGAAAGCACGGAGCCCGAACTGAGCAAGAGCGAGGTAAAAGAGCGCGTTGTGGCTCTCTGCCTTGTATTTGCCGTGGTGATTTTCTTCTGGATGGCTTTCCATCAGAATGGTCTCACATTGACTCTCTTTGCCAATGAATTTACGCAGAAGCACGTATCAGGGCTTGGCAGCATGCCTTTCGATGTAATCAACCTCTTGCTCTGCATCTTCATTGTCTATGCACTCTTCCCCCTCTTCCAGAGCAAAAAGTCACAGACCAAGGTTATTTCAGCCTGCGTTATCTTGCTTTGTGTGGGTGGCTTGGCCTATAAATACCTAAGTCTCGACCCCGCTGGCACCGATATCGAAGCTCCTATCTTCCAGCAGTTCAATCCCTGCTTCGTAGTAGGTCTTACTCCTGTGAGCATGGCACTCTTCGGATGGTTGGCAAGCAAGGGCAAGGAACCTTCTGCTCCGCGCAAGATAGGCCTCGGTATGCTCGTGGCTGGACTAGGTTATGTGGTGATGATTCTTGCCTCTCTCGGAGTGACTTCTTCCGACCTGAACACGGTATCGCCCAATTGGCTTATCACTACTTATCTCGTGCTCACCTTTGGTGAACTCTTGCTCTCTCCGATGGGTATCTCTTTCGTGTCGAAGGTAGCACCTCCCAAACTCAAGGGTACGATGATGGGTGGTTGGTTTGTGGCCACTGCATTGGGCAATTTCCTTGTATCTATTCCAGGTTTCCTTTGGGGAAAGGTGCCTTTGGTAGCCGTATGGGGTGTGCTCGTTGGCCTTTGCCTTGTATCGTTCATCTTCATCTTCAGTATCATGAAGAAGCTCGAGAAGGTATGCTAAGGCTTTAGTTTCCTCTTCCTCTTTAAGAAAATAGATTCCCTCCTTGTGGCTTTGGCTGCAAGGAGGGAATTTTTATGTGGTTTTAAGTGAGAGCGAGCCGAAAACACTCACAATGTTTATCAATTAAGATGGCCTTTCAAGTTGCCCTATTTTTGCTTTCAAACGATTGGCCTTTCAGACTGCCCCATCTTAATGGGTAGCAATTCTATCAAGTGAGATATCTCCTACCCACAAGCATCTACATCGCTTCTTAACTATATTCCACGAGAAACGGGCTGCGCGAATCACTTCGCACAGCCCGTCAAATGAAAAAAATTACATTAACTTACAGGGCTACCTACTCCCTGCAAGAGGATAAAGGCTCGGAGCATAAGAGCAACTATGCTGCTTACCTCCAGCCTTTATGCTTATCTACATGCAAGATGCGTGTACGCGCACGCACCTCGCATGGTGAGATTAGTCTTCGTCAGCCGACCATGAGTCGCTGTCCCAAGCCTTACCGTTAGACCATACATCATCGGTCTTCTTATCGTGTGTAGCTTCAACGGTTGAACCGCAAAGAGGCTGCAATGCTTCAAGATAGCAGATTGAAGTACTTGCGGGAGCTATATACTGTTTCTTCATTGTTACAAACGTTTAATGTGTTTCGGTTAATTACTTTACGATATACTTCTTACCATTCTGAATGTACAAGCCACCCTTTACAGCCTTCACTACACGACGACCAGAAAGATCGAAGATAGGCGCGTTGGCATTGGCATTATCCGTAGCTACATTGTTGATGGCAGTTACGTTGCCGAAATTCAAAGCAATAGATGAGCCCGTTGTATCCATAAAGAATGCGCGGTTGGCAGGGATGGTTGTGGTAGTAGGTTCAAAGAAGCCTACTTCTGTTTCCGCTGCTTTATTCTTACCAAATACCAAGTACTTGTTCTGTGCGTCAGTGATATCCTTAGCGAGCAAAGTACCCTGCAAAGCGCTAGAGCTAGCAGCACCTTCCACATCGCCAATAGTCAGAACGGCCTTTGTTGCAGCGTTATCGCTAACGAGGAGTATACCATTTTCCTTTGCAAAGCTTGTAACCTCAGTCATTACGGTCTGGCCATCAGCAGGAGTTGCAGCAGAATAAGCTTTTGCATCCTTTACAGCGCTCACACCGAATGGAAGATAAGTAGTAGCGTATGACTTGCTTCCTAAAGTATTGAGAGCTACTTCAATTTCTGTAGCAGGGTCAATCGCCCATGTTACTTGATTGTAATAATCAGCTATGCCTTCCCAAGCGTCTACACGACCATCACCTTCCAGATTCATACGTCCATTGTTGCCATCACGTAACACAAAGCCTTCGACAGTGCCGCTTGTATTAACGCTGATGCTATACAAACCGCCTTGTTCTAGATCGGCATTCATAGACGTATTGCTACTTGTTCCAGCTAGAGTGCCAAGGTAAGCCTTGGCATTAGCATTGTAAAGCTTGAAGCCACTTTCTATAGGCACGAACTGCCAAAGAGCGGAAGCGTTTGATTTTTTCTCATCTACTAAGAGAGCTGAAGCATTGGTTGTGTTAGCTGAAAGAACACGAAGACTATAGTTCGTTCTGCAATTGGTAATGGTGAAGTAAGTCTTAGCCAAGTGCTTCTTTGCTGCGTCAATAAAGCTATTGAAAGTTTCATCTGAAGGATTCTTTGTATATGCTGCAATTTCGCTAGAGCAAGCATCGCTTACGCCAGGAATCACCTTGTAATGATTCATAGTCACAAAACGCTCTTGTCCTTTCATGAAAGTCTCCACAGCTGTGCTAGCTTCCTCAACGTTATTTACAGGAATAAAGTAAAAAGCATTACCTGAAAGTGCTGTGGTAGAGGCGGCATCTTCCCAAGTACCTAAACAGCAAAGATCTCTTCTTTGATTCTTGTTAGCATTATTCAGCCAAGCATTTGTACCATGTTTCTTTACACATCCGGCCCAAGGGGTTTTTGCATAAGTAGAAGAAGCAAGGTCGAAGTCAGAAGTCACGCCCTCTGCAGAAGTTTCGTACATTCGTGCAAAAGCACCGCTGAAACCTAAAACCTTGCTTGTACCTTCGGCTTTATTGTAGATTTTGTAGCCGCTGCTCTCATTACCTACGATACACCAAAGTCCATTGTCATTAGTAGGTAATGTGGCAATATCAGTACGAATGTCTGTATCGCTAATATATGCGGCATCTGTGCTCAAGTAGCCTGCTGTAGGATGCCATCCATCTGTTGCCGCGGTTTTGATTAAATACCATTGGGTGTTGGTAGCCCAATTTTCGCCATCTGGGGCATCAGAGATTTTGAAGCCCTGTGCATTTGCCGTTACCCCTACAAATGCGAGGAGTAGCGACAGAAAGAAAGTAAATTTCTTCATGCTTTTGTTTGTTTTTGTTAGGTTTATAAAATGTTGAAGTTTTTCAAAAGTTTTGTTCCCTATTAAGTTGAATATGAGCGCAAGCGTTCTAGGGCATTGCGCATAAAGGATCCACACAGATCAACTACACTTCACGTTGAAATGTGCTTAATACGCATGTAAGAATAGTCTTTTCTGTGTCCGCTGCAAATGTACGCACCATTTGTAAAAAAACCAAACGGGGGGGGTAAAATATGTTAATATTTCATTCTTTCTTTCTTTTTATACATACTCACTCTAAAAATGCACTAAAAAAGATGCGCTATATGGCTCCTTGTAGGAAGCAGGATTGGTCACTTTACTTATGTCTCGGATTTAATAGAACTTGAATTGCTCGGGGCAGCGGATATTCCCGGTTGGTATTTTCCTTATGTCGTGTATGTTTCCCCATTTTCCATGTTGTAATAAGACTGTTGAGTGAAGATACAGTCTTATTTCAGGGAAAGAGAATCGTCTCTCTGCATAGATGGAAAATTTCCCCCTTGTAAAGGGAGGATTTCATAAACTGCGAACGAAGTGTTCCAAACTTCGTCATTATCAATCTAGAACCTAGACCATTCCGTTTCTTCAATGAAGACTTTCACGTCTACCACAGGCCTGTGGTAGCTTTACCGCTCGGCAGCGGTAGACGTAAAGATGAGCATCTGTGAAAGGGGGAATGGGCATCTGTGAAAAGTAAAACGTATATCTGTGGACGGGAAGACTAATCACTTTCCTCATCATACAACCAAAAATATCCGCTGCCCCAATTGCTCCACACGATTCGATAGGGGCCAAAAAAAAGAGTGCACAAAGTCTGTACACTCTTTATCCTGGTTCAAAGGCTACTCTATCTTTATATATAAGATAGGCGTTGGCTTATTTTTAGCAACGAATCGTTTATTTCTTCAGCACTAGATGGTTGTTTTCAAAGCAGACGATGTAAGTCTTTCCCTTCGAAGTGGGTACGTCGATGGTCTGCTTGCCATAGCGTAGGTGGGCTATGCCGCCCGACCCTGAAGAGATATGGGCTTGAACGAGACTACCTCCTTGCCACTTGAGGTCAATGCCGAAGTTGCCACGAGCACGAAGTCCCGATATGCTGCCGTTCTGCCATGCGTCGGGAAGCGAAGGAAGCAGGTCGATGCAGCCAGCGTGGCTCTGTAAGAGCATCTCTGTGACACCCGCCGTACCGCCAAAGTTACCATCGATTTGGAAGGGAGGGTGAATGTCCCATAGATTGTCGGCTGTGCCGTTTTTAAGCAGATTGCCATAGAGCACGTAGGAATGGTTGCCATCGTGCAGACGAGCCCACTGGTTGAGTTTCCATCCCATGCTCCATCCTGTGGCTCCATCGCCGCGATGTTCCAATACTACACGTGATGCTTGAGCCAGTGCGGGCGTGGTGAGTGGCGAAATGGTATGTCCTGGATGAAGGCCGTATAGGTGGTTGACGTGGCGGTGTTGGTCAGAAGGATCGTCGATGTCGCGGCTCCATTCCATGAGTTGGCCGTATCTACCAATCTTATAAGGAGCCAAATCGTGGAGAATTTGTTGCCAGCGTTTCACCTCGTCGGCATCGACATGGAGCACCTCGGCGGCACTGATGCAGTCGAGCAGAATCTCGCGCACTACGGCATGGGTAAACGTTGTACCCTCGTCGATGGGGCCGTGTTCGGGCGATGTAGAGGGAGCCGCAGTCAGTGTGCCATCGGCTTTGCGCCATAAGAAGTCCTCGCAGAAGAGAGCACATCCTTTCATAAGCGGGTAGGCCGTGTGGCGCAGGAATCGCTCATTGCGTGTATAGTCATAGTAGTCCCAGAGGTGCGTAGCTAGCCATGAGGCCGCCATCGGATTGTAGTTCCACGACATATCAGCTCCTTCGAGGGGAGCGGTGAAACCGAAGATATTGGCCGAGATACCAGCTGCCCATCCGCGTGCGCCCCAATAGGCTTTGGCCGTGCGTTCTCCGGGCTTTTCTAATAGCCGGATGAAGTCGGTAAGCGGCTCGGCACACTCTGTGAGGTTGGTAGAGAGCGAGGGCCAATAGTTCATCTGTAGGTTGATGTTGTTGTGATAGTCTACGCGCCAGGGGCCATCCACGTTGTTGTGCCACATTCCCTGCAAGTTGGCGGGCAGATTGCCCGGGCGCGATGAGGCGATGAGCAGATAGCGTCCATACTGATAGTAGAGCGTTTCGAGTCCAGCATCTTTTGCGCCGCGTCGGTAGTCGGCCAAGCGCTCGTTGGTGGGCTTTGACGATGAGACTCCATCGAGTTGGAACTTCACGCGGCCAAATAGCGAGGTGTAGTCTTTAAGATGTTCTGCAAAGAGCTTTTGATACCCTTTGGCGAGGGCGCGCTTCATCCAACGTTCCGTGGTTTGCTGCGGATGAACCCCTACATAAGCTTTCGGGTCGTTGAAGTCGGGATTGTAGTTGGGGGCATAGTCCGTGTCGGCGGTGAGCAGTAAGGTAACTTCGTCGGCACCTTCCACTCGGAGAGCTCCATCGCGATAGATGACCTGTCCACCCTTGGTCAGTGCTTGCACTCTGACGACATATTCCATCTGGTTGTTGTCCAAATGCGCCACGTAGCAAAAACCGCCCTTTCCATCGGGCTTAAAGCTACCTTCACTCACGGGGTTGGGAGCGTAGCGTAGGGTGAATGTCTGCTTGGCAGGATGGTTTGCCGTGAGGCGAATGGCCATTACGTTGGCTGGGTAGGAGATGAATGTATGGCGCTCGTAATGTGTGCCATCGGCCGCAGTGAAACTCACGCTAGCATAGGCAGAATCGACCGACAGTGCACGGCGATAGCCACTTATTCCTTGTTCGCTGATGCCCGTTTCGAGGGTAAGTTCTCCCATTGTGGTGAACGAACCGAAGCGAAACTGTGGCTCGCCTGTGGCCTCATAGGGCACATTGCTATTGAAGTTTTGCGTGGTGAGTTGAGCCGCTTTCTGCCAGTCGCCTTCGGTGAATGCTTGGCGAATATCTTTCAGCACATGAGCTGATTGCTTGTTTTGGTTCCAATAGTCCTGCGGACCTTTGGCCGTGTTGGGACCACCGCGCCAGAGGGTCTTTTCGTTGAGCGTGTAACGCTCTGTTTGGATGCTTCCCATTACGTTGCAGCCAATGCTGCCGTTGCCCAAAGGGAGTGATCGGTATTCCCATTCGTGGTCGGAATTAACGGCCGAATCGCCTGCTCGCACGGGTTTGTGTGTATGGTCGGGATTTCCGCCCCACCAACATTGTTGTCCGCGGAGCGAAGTGGGTTGGTCAAACCATACCACGTTGTTTTGCGCTCGCACTGAAGTTGTGGCGGCAAGCAGCATGAAGGTGGAAAGGAGAGTTTTTCTCATTATTAAAGTATAAAGGGTTAAGTAATAAGTAATAGGGCTTACGCCAGAGGGGGCTAGGAGATTCTAGGAATTTCTAGGTGTTCTAGGGGATTCTAGGTGATCTAGGTGTTCTAGGGATTTCTATGTGCTCTAGGGGATTCTAGGTGTTCTAGGGGATGATAGGCTCTATGGATTCTTCTTGAGCGCTTGGATATTGCGCATAAGTCCTTCATATTTTGCCCTTTTCACCGCACTTTTTCGGAAAATCTCGCGATATGTCTCGGGAGTGAGCGCCTGCCAATCGCTGGGCGACATTTGCATGGTGGCAGGACGGGGCTTGAGCTCTTCGATAGCGGTAGGTTGCGAAAATCGTAGATTCCATGGGCATACGTCGGCACAGCGGTCGCAACCATAGAAACAAGGCGACATCCGCTCTTGAGCTTCGGCCGGAATTTCTCCGCGATGCTCTATGGTGAGATAGGAAAGGCAACGACGAGCATCAAGTGTGCCATCGCCTCGCAAAGCCTGCATGGGACAGACATCGAGACAGGCATGGCAATGCCCACAGTGAGAGGGCATGGGCGTATCGTAATGGTCGGCTTCGTGGACAAGGATAAGTTCTCCTAGAAAGAAGAAACTGCCCGCTTGAGGCAGAATAAGCTGCGAGTTGCGCCCACGCCATCCTAGTCCGCAACGTTCCGCCCAATACTTTTCATCGACGGGTGCTGTGTCTACAAAACATCGGCCGTCGCGATGTTCCTCCCATCCCATGTTGTGCATGAGCTTTCGGAGCATTTGTTTTACCACGTCGTGATAGTCTGTGCCTCGGGCATAGCGAGCGAGCGTCCAGCGAGGAGAAACGTTTTCGCTGTTTTCATCGGGTGAAAAGTAATTTACTGCAAGACTTACCACCGTGTGAGCACCCTCAACGAGTAATCGAGGGTCGAGCTTCTTCTCCACATTCTGCTCTAGATAGTGCATCTCTCCCTGGCATCCTTCGTTGAGCCATAGGCGGAGCTCTTTGGCTCGTTCTTGGCTCACAGCTTCTGCCGGAGCGAGTCCGCAAGCAGAGAAGCCCAGTTGAAGAGCTTGCGATTTGAGCAATGCAGCGTTGATAAGCATGATAAGAACTTAGAAAACTTTATGATGCGCGTAACATCCTCTCGTTAGAACATTCAGATTCAGCAGTCGTTGGCATGGCGCTTTAGGCCAAATTCGTGTCGGTAGCGACTATCTGTAGACTAGCGTTGTCAGTCTATTGGGAGAGTACACCTCTTCGGCCACCTGTTGTAGTTGTTGGGCGGTGACGGCGTTGAGGCTCTGGATGATACCCTCTATGGAACGGTGACGATTGTAGTGGGCGAAAGTCTTGCCTAGCGCAAGGGCGTAGCCTTCGGAAGCATCGGTGGAGATACCTATTTGGCCGCGAAGTTGCTTCTTTGCAGCTGATAGCTGGGCGGGCGTGAGCGGACGCTCGATGAAACGGAGCAATTCGCGCTCTAGTAGGCGACGACAGCGTTTCACATCGTGAGCATCGCAACCGAAATACACGTTCCAAAATCCCGTGTCGGGATAAGTGTTGAGATAAGCATCGACGCTATAAACAAGTCCCGCCTTCTCGCGTAGCGAAAGGTTGAGACGAGAGTTCATGCCCGGTCCGCCCAGCATATTGTTGAGCAAGATGAGGGCAAACCGACGTTCGTCGGTGCCCGCAAAGGTAGGACCCCCTATGAGCACATGTGCTTGATGAGTGCTTTTCTCTACAACGCGCTCGTTGCTTTGCGCGCAAGGTATGGGAGTGGGCATGGAAAGAGGAGTGAGCGCGGGCAGACCGACAAAGTCGGATGCAGGAAGTAGACGCTCTAAGGTACGCACCACGCGTTGAGGATCGATGTCGCCATAGACGTAGAAGACTGCATTCTCGGGACGATAATAGCGCTGTGTGAAGCGGAGTGCATCAGCCGTAGTGTATTGGCGCAGTCGCTCTGCCGAGCCAAGGATATCTCGTCCAAGAGGTTGTCCTGCGTACATCATTGCTTCAAATTCATCGAAGATAAGTTCGGAGGGCGAATCCTTATAACTATCGATTTCATCGCAGATTACCTCCACCTCCTTATCAATCTCGGTCTGTGGATACGTGCTGTAAAAGACGATATCGGTCAGAAGATCGGCGGCACGGGCAAAGTCATCGCGCAGAACGGTGGCATAGTATACTGTTTCTTGCTTTGTGGTGTAAGCATTGAGATCGCCGCCAACGCGTTCTAGTCCATTGGTGATATGGCAGGCACGTCGGCGTTCTGTTCCCTTAAATGTGTTGTGTTCTATAAAATGAGCCATGCCCGAGTCTGCTTCTTCTTCGTGGCGCGTGCCAGCGCATATTACGTAGCCACAATAAAGCACGGGTGAGGTCTTGCGCTCTACGATGAGGCGAAGGCCACAACTTAGGGTATGGGTGAAATATTCGTTCATTACTTGCTTGAATGGGGAAAATGACGGGGATGACTTATTTGCGGAAATATTTTCCCACAATGGGAAGATTACTGAGTGGGAAGTCGTAGTGGACCGTATGTGCCACGAAAAGAAGGATGCACCCCGTGTTGATAAGCAATCGAAGCCATAGTTGCGGCACGTATTGCGCATCAAGTTGCATGATGGCGAAGAAAATTATTGTGATAAGCACGTAAACACCGATGCTCTTGAGCGGATAGTTGATGGGGTAGTAGCGTTGTCCCACAAAGTAGCTTAGCACCATGGCCGTGGCATAGCCCGCAAAGCCTGCCCAAGCACAAGCCATATAGCCGAAGTGGGGAATGAAGATGATGTTTACCGCAATGAGCACGGCACAGCCAGCACCAGAGAACCAAGCCCCCCAAATCGTCTTATCGATGAGTTTGTACCAGAAAGAAAGGTTGAAGTAGACCCCCATCATGATTTCGGCGGCCATGACAATAGGCACGACCTTGAGCCCCTCCCAATAGCTGCGACCGATGATGTGCTTCAACACATCGATATAGCCCATTACCATGAGAAACGCTAAGAGCGTGAATATTAAGAAATACTTCATGGCCTTGGCATAGGTCTCGCGATTGTCCTTGTCCTTCTGCTTGCCAAAGACGAAAGGCTCATAAGCATAGCGGAAAGCCTGCGTGATCATGGCCATAATCATGGCTATCTTTACGCTAGCTCCGTAGATACCTAGTTGCACCTTTCCCTCATGTCCCGACATTACGCGGGGAAAAATCATCTTGTCGGCCGTCTGATTGAGAATGCCTGCAATGCCAAGCACCAGGATGGGCCAAGAGTAGGAAAGCATGCGGCGAGCAAGGGCACGGTCGAATGTCCAGCGAAAGCCCGTCAGTTCCTTACGGAAGAAGAAGGTAATGAATGCCGTGCAAGCCAGATTGATGGCAAAAGCATAGCCCACACCATAAGAAGGAGAGTAAATGTGAGCCACCGCATCGTGGAGTGAGGGGTGCGTGTAGAGAGCAGGCAATACAAGGAAGTAGAGAATGTTGAGCCCGATGTTGAGGAAGATGAAAAGCAACTTCAGTGCGGCAAACTTAATGGGGCGACGCTTATAGCGCAAGTAGGCAAAAGGTATGCACTGAAAGGCATCAATGGCTACGCATACGGCCATCATGCCAAGGTATTCGGGATGGGCAGCATAGTCGAGTGCCGAGGAAATGGGACCTAAAAAGCCCAATACCAAAGCGATAAAAGCCACACCGACCAAACCTACCATGATGAGCGTGGTGGAGTAGACGCGCATAGGAGCTTCTTCCGTCTTGTTGACAAAGCGGAAGAAAGTAGTCTCCATACCAAAGGTGAGGAGCACAAGGAGTAGAGCCACATAGCTATATACCTCCGTAATGACCCCATAGCCGCCTGAACTAGCGGCGAGTTTGGCTGTGTAGAGAGGTACGAGTAGGTAGTTGAGAAAACGGCCTATGATGCTCGACATACCATAGATGGCTGTATCTTTGGCCAATGATGCCAAAGCCCCACTGCGCGAGGCTGGCTTAGATGGATTCTCGTTCATATTGAGAAAAATTGAGATGTTTAGAGGTTATCAAAGAGTAGGGTGGGGAAGGGCTATGGTCGCTTGTACCAATGGAAACTATTCGCGCACACGCTGAGCACGATGCGCGACATTATCCAAAGAACAGGTAAGCTATAAATATGGCTGCGATAATGCCAGCGAGGTCGGCCAATAGGCCGCAGGCTACGGCATGGCGCGTGCGAGAAATGCCCACCGAACCGAAATAGACGGCAAGAATATAGAAGGTGGTGTCCGTAGAGCCTTGGAAAATACAACTGAGACGTCCCACAAAGGAATCGGCACCATAGGTCTGCATAGCATCGACCATCATGCCGCGAGCACCACTGCCCGAAAGCGGCTTCATCAGCGCCGTGGGCAATGCACCTACCCAATCGGCATTACACCCCGTGAGGCCTACTAGCCATTTCACACTATTGATGAGCCAATCCATTGCTCCCGAAGCACGAAATACACCAATGGCCACCATTACCGCTACCAAATAGGGAATGATGCGCACGGCAGTATGGAAGCCATCCTTGGCTCCTTCAACAAAGGCATCGTATACATTGATGCGTTTCCTTACGCCCGCTATGATGAAGCAGATGATAATGATGAATAGTAGCACATTGGCTGTGGTGGTACCCACGGTATTCATCATCGTGCTATCGAGTTGACTAAAACCCCAAATAATAGCAGTCACAGCAACAGACATTCCGCCTAACGTGGCCAAAAGTACGGGTTGCAGAAGGTTGATACGCTGATATAGGCTAGTAATGATGATGCCTGCCAACGTAGAGAAGAAAGTGGCAATGAGGATGGGAATGAAAATGTCTGTGGGCTGAGCGGCTCCCATCTGTGCTCGATATACCATGATGCTCACAGGGATGATGGTGAGGCCAGAGGTGTTGAGCACGAGAAACATGATCATGGGGTTGGATGCCGTGTCTTTCTTAGGGTTGAGTTCCTGCAGTCCCTCCATGGCTTTGAGTCCGAGCGGAGTGGCTGCATTGTCTAGTCCCAGCATGTTGGCCGCAATGTTCATGAATATGTTTCCATAGACAGGATGTCCCTTCGGAAGGTCGGGGAAGAGGCGCTCAAATACGGGACTGAGCAGTCGAGCCATGCCATTGACCACTCCGCCACGCTCGCCAATCTTCATTATGCCGAGCCAAAGCGAAAGCACACCCGTAAGGCCGAGCGAAATCTCAAAGGCAGACTTTGAACTCTCGAAAGTGGAGTCCATAATGGCGGGAAACACCGTGACATCACCCAGTACGAGCAGCTTGACCAGTGCAATGACGAATGCCACTGCGAAGAATGCTATCCAAATATAATTCAGTACCATAAAGAGGTTTACTTTATTTTATGCTGCAAATTTACTCTAACCAAACCATAAATCCGCGTAAAACGGCTAAAAACTCCCCGAAATGGGCGAAACTTAGGCTTTGCTATGTTTTCGGGCATACGATATCAAGTGGTTTTGTTCATTTCATTCTAATATATAATTAAAGTTTCGGATTTAGTTCCAAACGGGCTGAATTATCACAAACCGAACGCAATCAAGCTTGCTTGAATTGCTCTGAGCCGCAGCCGGTAATGCACGGGCTGAAAGCCCAACAAGCGCATAGCCCAGGGCAAGCGAAGCGACACCCTGGGTTACGGATTGCCATAGTATTGACGCCCTGTAAGGGCAAAAGCATTCAATGTTGGAAATAGATATAAAGCTTCTGCCCTTTCAGGGCGTCACTAACGAACGTGCTTTGACCCAGGGTGTCGCTTCGCTTGCCCTGGGCATCCTATGTTACCCACCAAATTTTACGCGTACTTTTTGCGTTAATATATGTAAT
>UQKO01000051.1 GCA_900541575.1 uncultured Prevotella sp. | reverse complement strand
GACTGTATCTTCACTCAACGGCCTTACTACAACATGGAAAATGGGTAAACATACACGACATAAGGAAAAAACCAACCGGGAATATCCGCTGCCCCGTGATGAACCATCGTACTTTCCAATCCATAATGGGCTATAATCCCTAAAGTCTCCCACCCTCAATAAAGGGAGTGGGAGACTTTTGTATCAATCTTATCCCGAACTAGCGCTACACTTTTTCTCAAAGAAATACAAAAAGAGCGAAACCGACTTTACTTTCCCACACGGGGAAGAAACACGTCGATTTCGCTATTTTTCATCCTATTCTCCAATCCCTATGCCTACAAGAAAGCGAGCCTAAGGAGAGGAAAGAGAATATCAATTCTTTAGAAAAGTAATTAGTTGTTCTCAGGACGGAGTTTACGAACTGTTTCACCAGCACGCCACATTTCGCTGTCGTGAAGAGCCTGGAGTTCCTTCTCAAGACCAACACGATAGTCGGGCTTAGAGTTGGCATCGATAGAGATTTGTGCTTCGTTACCAGTCACTACGCTGTGATAGAGCTTCTGCATCACGGGCTTGATGGCATCGTGGAACGGGCCCATCCAGTCAAGTGCACCGCGCTGAGCAGTGGTAGAGCAGTTAGCATACATCCAGTCCATACCATTCTTACCTACCATGGGGAGGAGTGACTGTGTGAACTCTTCGATAGTTTCGTTGAAAGCCTCTGAAGGAGTGTGACCATTCTCACGAAGGGTTTCATACTGAGCCAAGAACAAGCCCTGGATGGCACCCATCAATGAGCCACGTTCACCGGTGAGGTCGCTGGTAGCTTCGCGCTTGAAATCGGTCTTGAACATGTAACCAGAACCGATACCTACGCCGAATGCCAATACCTTGTCGGTGGCATGACCAGAAGCGTCTTGATATACTGCATATGATGAGTTAAGACCACGACCTTCGAGGAACATGGTGCGGAGTGACGTACCAGAACCCTTAGGTGCGACCATGATTACGTCGATATCAGCGGGAGGAACTACACCCGTACGATCGTTCCAAGTGATGGCAAAGCCGTGTGAGAAGTAGAGTGTCTTACCAGCAGTGAGGTGCTTCTTGATAGAAGGCCAAAGCTGCATCTGAGCTGCATCAGAAAGGAGCATGCAGATAATTGTACCCTTTTCAGCTGCTTCTTCGAGCGAGAAGAGTGTTTCGCCAGGTACCCAGCCATCAGCTTTTGCCTTTTCGAAAGTTTTGCCCTGGCGCTGACCTACGATAACATTGAAACCATTATCACGCAAGTTGCATGCTTGGCCTGGACCTTGTACACCATAGCCTAATACGGCAATCGTTTCGTTCTTCAAAATTTCACGAGCCTTTTCCAAGGGGAACTCCTCGCGGGTTATAACTTCTTCTACAACACCGCCAAAATTCAATTGTGCCATATCTTTTTTAGTTTTTTGTGGAGGCTAATCGCTCACTAGCTACTAGTGAACTTGATGGGCAATCTGCCTTCGTTAAGTTATAGTATATAATTCAAATATCTAAGTTGTTGGACTGCAAGCGCTTTATTTCCTCACGAAGTTCAAGAAATTCGGTAAGTTCTTCACGACGGCTCTTGGTGACCGCCACCACACCGGAACTTACGTACTGTAGGATGCAACCAAATTCTTTCAATCGTTTGTACAATTCCATTGTTTCCTCGGGGAGTCCTTCCTTCGACACTATGGCATAAGTAGAATTGACTTCCACTATTTTACCATCATATTGACGAATAGCTTTGGAAATGTTGCGATTTTCTATGAGTCGAGCTGTAGCTATCTTATAGAGAGCTTGATCCATCACGAAAATTTCGTCGCTCGTAAAGTATTGTGCCTGAATCACATCGATTTTCTTCTCAAGCTGCTTTACCAATGTCTGTACTGTGTGTTCCTCTGTATAGGTGGTAATGGTATAGCGGTGCACGTTCTCTATGCCCGATGCCGATACATTAAGGCTTTCAATGTTGAGCTGGCGACGCGTAAAGACGTTGGTCACCAGGTTGAGCACACCCGCAAGATTCTCTGAAAATACGATGATGGTATAGAGAGTCAAGCCTTTCTTGTCTGCTGAAATGTCTGTCATATCTTTTTCGCGTCTTTGTGTTATACCTCAAGCATCATATCGTCCACATCGTGTCCTGGACAGCACATGGGCAATACATTATCCTCTTCGAGCACGGCTGCTTGAAGCAAGAACGGGCCTGGAGTTTGCAGCATAGTGTCAATGGCTTCATCGAGTAGGTTGCGATCGGTCACTGTAAGAACAGGAATGTCGTAAGCCTCAGCTATTTTCTCGTAATCAGGATTCATCATCGGCGTGAACGAATAGCGACGATGAAAGAAGAGTTGTTGCCACTGACGCACGTTGCCTAAGTAATTATTGTTGAGCAAGATAATCTTCACTGGAACTCGTTGCTCCATGATTGTGCCGAGTTCCTCAATGGTCATTTGCAATCCGCCATCACCCAAGAAGAGGCATACTTCTCTGTCGGGAGCACCCAACGTAGCGCCAATAGCTGCTGGAAGTCCATAGCCCATGGTTCCCATACCGCCAGAGGTGACAACACTACGTTTTTCGGTGAAGCGAAAGTAGCGCGCAGCCATCATTTGGTTCTGACCAACATCGGTCACTAGAATGGCTTTATCGCCAGTATGCTCTGTGACTTTTCTCACCACTTCTCCCATGCGGAGCGGTCCTTGAGCGGGATGAATCTGTGGTTCAATGACCACGTTGTTCTCTTTCTCGTCCCACTGTCGAAAACTTTCGCGCCAATCGGTGTGATTCGTTTCATGGAGAAGTTGCGTCACTTCACGAAGTGTTTCTTTGCAATCACCAAGAACAGCCACATCGACCTCCACATTTTTGTTGATTTCCGAAGGATCAATATCAAAATGTATTTTCTTAGCTTGCTTGGCGTATGTGGCAAGATTGCCTGTGATACGATCGTCGAAACGCATACCCACGGCTATGAGCAAATCGCATTCCTGCGTTTTCTTATTAGCTCCTAGCGAACCATGCATACCAAGCATACCCACATTTAAAGGGTGCTGCGAAGGAAGCGCAGACAATCCGAGCAAAGTGCAGCCTGTAGGCAAGCCCGCTTTTTCGATAAAAGCCTTTAGTTCTTCACTTGCATCGCCTAGTTCTACCCCCTGCCCTACTAGTACTAGAGGGCGCTTAGACTGATTAATTAGCTCAGCCGCGTCGATAATGCTTTGGCGCTCCGTGGGAGGCACTGGCACATAGCTACGAATAAAGTCGATCGTACCAGGCACATAATCGGCTTTCTCTAGCTGTGCATTCTTTGTAAAGTCGAGCACCACAGGCCCTGGACGACCACTTCCTGCAATGTAGAAAGCACGATGTACAGCCCAAGCCACATCCTTGGCCGAACGTATCTGATATGCCCATTTACTAATAGGCTGCGTTACATCCACCACATCGCATTCTTGAAAAGCATCCGTGCCAAGCATCTTTGCTCCGACTTGCCCCATAATGACTACGATAGGTGTGCTATCCATCATGGCATCGGCTATACCTGTGATGGTGTTGGTTGCACCGGGTCCACTTGTTACGATACACACACCCGTCTTTCCACTCACTCTTGCATAACCTTCTGCGGCATGCGCTGCAGCTTGTTCGTGGCGCACAAGTATGTGGTTCAACCGGTCGCGATAATCATAGAGTGCATCATATACTGGCATGATAGCACCACCAGGATAACCGAACAACGTTGACACACCTTCATCGAGGAGTGTACGCATCAAGATTTCAGCTCCTGTCAAGTTTGTATCACCTACCGTTGAGGCCCATGGTTGCGTATTTCTATCACTATTTTGCGTCATGTTCGTTTAGGTTCGTTTAGTTGTTGTGATGTTTCTTGCTGCGGAGGGTAAATTGTATTGTGTAACTTCCACAACCACAAATTCTTTGCGAATACTCCTTTCATGGAGTTTTGTTCTATATCAGATTTCGCGTACGCCGCCCTTATCGGCGCTGCTCACCATAGAGGCGTAAGCACGAAGAGCCTTGCTCACCTCACGGTGGCGTTGTAACGGACGCATAGCACGAGCGGCTAACTCTTCATCAGTCAGATGAACGCTGATACTGCGTGAAGGAATATCTATTTCAATAATGTCGCCATCTATTATTTTACCAATAGCGCCACCTGCTGCAGCCTCGGGCGAGATGTGTCCGATGCTCAAGCCTGATGTTCCGCCAGAGAAACGGCCATCCGTAATTAACGCACAAGCCTTACCTAGATGACGGCTCTTTATATAAGAGGTGGGATAAAGCATCTCCTGCATACCCGGCCCTCCCTTGGGACCTTCGTGAGTGATTACTACGACATCGCCCGCCTGAACTTTTCCTCCTAAAATTCCCTTACATGCTTCGTCTTGCGAATCGAACACACGAGCTGGACCTTCAAAGTGCCAAAGGCTCTCATCTACACCGGCCGTCTTTACCACACAACCATCTTTGGCAATATTACCAAAGAGTACAGCTAAGCCGCCGTCTTTTGTATAAGCATGTTCAAGGTCGCGTATACATCCCGTACTGCGGTCAGCATCGAGTGTCTGATAAGTACGGTCTTGCGAACCCATTACCGTACTAAATTTACCTCCCGGCGCACTGCTATAAATACGACTTGCCTCGGAAGATATTTCACTAGCGGTAATGCTGTATTTGTCAATATCTTCTTGGAGCGACACGCCATTAACGCGGCGTGCTGTAACGTCAAGTAATCCGCCCTTGGCTAGTTCGCCAAGGATACCGAGCACACCTCCAGCGCGATTACACTCTTGCACTGAATAACGCTGAGTATTAGGAGAAAGTTTGCACAGACATGGCACGTTCCGGCTCAACAGGTCGATATCTTTCATCTTAAAATCAACACCAGCTTCATTGGCCACAGCCAAGAGATGGAGTACCGTATTTGTCGATCCGCCCATGGCTATATCGAGAGTCATTGCATTAAGGAAAGCCTGACGAGTGGCTATAGAACGTGGAAGTACGGTTGTATCGCCATCTTCATAATAGCTCAAAGCATTCTTTACAATCTGATGAGCGGCTTGCTTGAACAATTCGCGACGGTTTACGTGTGTGGCCAAGATTGTACCATTGCCAGGCAGAGAGAGACCGAGAGCTTCGGTAAGACAATTCATCGAATTGGCAGTGAACATACCCGAACAACTTCCACATCCTGGACAAGAACGCTTCTCCACCTCGGCGAGTTCTTCATCACTCACCGAAACGTCGGCACCCTTAATCATTGCCGTAATCAAATCAACGTTCTGTCCGCCATAACGGCCTGCCTCCATTGGGCCGCCGCTCACAAAGATTGTGGGAATATTCAGTCGCATGGCAGCCATTAACATTCCAGGCGTTATTTTATCGCAATTGGAAATACACACCAATGCATCGGCCTTATGAGCCTGCACCATATACTCTACAGAGTCGGCTATAATATCACGTGATGGAAGGGAATAGAGCATTCCATTGTGTCCCATAGCTATACCATCATCAATAGCAATGGTGTTAAACTCTGCAGCATAGCATCCTAGTGCTTCAATTTCTTGCTTTACAAGTTGGCCTGCTTCGTGTAAGTGTGTGTGTCCAGGAACAAATTGTGTAAAAGAGTTGGCTATTGCAATAATAGGTTTTCCAAACTGCTCACGTTTCATTCCCGCTGCCATCCACAAGGCACGGGCACCGGCCATCCTTCGGCCTTCAGTACTGAATGCACTACGCAACTGTATTTTCATAACTTTCGGAACGTTTATATCAATTTGCTGTGGATGCGCCCTATTACAGTTGAGCGTACCGACGCTTACAGATTACTACTCTTGTTGTTATTTTGAATTGCAAATGTAAACATTTATCCAATACACGCGTACAAATTGCCATAAAATCTTTCTATTTTTCTGTTTTTCTGTCATAATATGCGCATTTTGCTCATGAATATGCAATTCGATTGGATATAAAATATGCTTAGAAATAAAATCCGCATATTTCCTACAAACATCTAGTTAATTTGCCCACGCAAACAATGAATACAGAGGAAAAAATCTCCTCAACCGCACTATCCTCCCCCTTTCTCTATTAAGCCAATTCTATGAATGTGGGCGGACTGCATTCTGACTCCAAGTCAGGAACGCTGCACCTTCACATTGACTGTTGTCGTGTGGACATGGAGGGGAATACCAATGATGTACACGACATTCATCTTCGGGCAATGAAGGCTGCGGAAATCATCAATATGCGTCATGGGTGGGAACAACCGCAGGAAATTCGGAATATGCGGAAAGTGGAGCTTGCGGAGGATTGCGAACATACTCTCAAAGATATGCAACAGTTCAACATTGACAGATACTTCAATCTGTTGCGCATGAAAGGCTATGAGGTTAAACCTCGTTACGGCAAGCAGCGGAAACTTGTCGGCTACACTGTCGGCAAGAATGCTTCCGTGTTCAAGGCTTCGGAGATTGACAGAAAGTTTATGGCATCAAAGATTGAAGACACATGGATGAAACTGCACCCAAAAACAACACAAGTCAAGACAAAGCCTGTTTCTCCATCCGTTGCTCCTGCGCCTCGCCCAGTTCGTCATGTCGTTCAGACTCCAACAGCATCACAACCAAAGGCGCAACCTCAAATTGCACAAACGGCATTCACAATCAACATTGGCGATGAAGTTAAAAAAGGTGTGGATTCCGAACTCTGTCAAAGATGTCTTTACTAATGAGGTTCAGATTCCAGAGGATAATGATATAGCGACAACAGATAATGTCGCTCATGTAGCGATACTGTTGTTTGCAGGGTATATTGACGCAGCCACTTCCATGTCTGAGTCATGTGGTGGTGGCGGTTCTACTCCTTCTTCTGGTTGGGGTAAAAAAGACGATGAAGATGACTGGAAGTTTGCCCACCGTTGCGCACAGATGGCTCATTCCATGTGCAAGCCTAAACCACGCAGCAGAAGTTTCCACCGATAAATCAATGACAATATGGCAATCAGAAAAAGCAAGATAAACATAGACACAGAAGAAAGATCCGACTTCGACAACATGATGAATGATGTCGAAAACGAGGTTGAGGAACAGCAAGCCGAGGATGGACTTGTAAACCGAGTTCCTGAGTTGAAGCAGTTGAGTGAGGACATTGACAAGGCTACCAACACCTTCATCAATGCCACACTTGAACTGGAATCTGCCATTCAGCAGTATCAGCGTGCAGAAACCAAATTAGGTGGTGCAGTGAGTACTATCAGCAAAAAGGTTGATACCATCAATCAGCACATAGACAAAGTTTTGGAAAATGCTCCCACAAAATTAAAGGTGTCTGTAAATGTCAATGATGCTGACTGGAAAAAGATCCAAGAACTATTTGCCAAAGAACGCCAATGGATGACCGCACAGATGCAGACGCATATCCGTGAGGTCAATTCCATGTTTGCTGATGAACGGAAGAAAGTCCGTGAACGCTACAAGGAATATGATGGTTGTTACCTTGGTTACTATGCCCAGTGGTTCTTCTGGTTCTTCTTCACGATTGGTATCTTTGTGGTGGCTGGAGGTATAGGAATGATGATTGCACAGAGTTGTGGAAAATGACAATCCGACTGACCTTGGGCTTTAGCCTAAAATCAGTCGGTTCCTTTTATGTAGTCCCATCTGAACAAATAAGACCTTCCGTCTTAACGGACACTAATGTATTCTTTTTATTTATTCATAGGCATCAGCCAAACCTGATTCTACGTCCTCTCTAGACCAACCGTCATAAAACGCTCTCTCGTCACCAAAAGGGTCACTCCAATTATCGTAATCATTCATTTTCTCGTTTTCATAATCCCAAAATGAAGTTTTATGATAATTTGAAGCCAGTTTCTTTCCTTTTTTGTTACTGTCATCATTTATTTCTATAGATGAAGGTGGAAATGAGGTCTTTCCTACATCGCATTTTTCTGTGAGTAAAACAAATATCTTTCCGTTGCTATTGCTGACAATTGAAAACATTGGTTCTTTTGGAATAGAATTTATAGCTACAGCACCAATATTTGTTCCATAAGTGAAAAATAATTGGTTGGTTTCTATATCTTTTTTAATGTATACATGACTGCAATTAGACAGCTCTTTAAAATCGTTTACTGAATATGTTGCTATATAGGTAAGTCCGTCTAATAGCATGTTGTTTGATGTTAGCTTTAACAGGTTGATGCTTGTTTCTTGTGTACCATCATATGCTTTTATGGAACATAAGTATTCTTCGTTTAAAGCCCATATTTTATCGTATTTTAATGGGATAATTAAATCTCCTCTTGTATTTATGATACCCCATTTATCTTTTAACACTCTGGCATAGCCACAAACAAACCTAGGTTCGCACCAAGAATATACACCAAATGGAATAACAATATTATTATCGTAGTCAATGTAAGCATACTGATATTGACTATTTCTAACCAATGAAAGTCCACAACTAAATTGATACATTTCCGTATATTGTGCGGTAATAACAATCTGTCCATTTTGGTCTTTTGCTCCATATAACCCATTATCTTCGTATATGTTAAGTAATTGTTCTTTTCTCATGATGATTACATATTAATGTATGATACTGGATTTTGTCTTTTTCCTACAAGTTGAGAAATATCCATATGTAAATACGGAGAGTCCGAAATCTCTACACCTTCAAATTCCCATCGACCTACATATTCATTTGAATCTGTAAGGAACCAATGGGTTGGCTTAAATACCCCTACGATGTAACCAGAACAAATGGCAAAAACGTATTCTGCCTTTTTAGCTCGTTCCCCATTCAATCTCCAATACTTTCTTACACATTCATACAAACTGGGTCTTTTACACAATAAATAGGTGCGTGTTACATTAAAACAGATGATTTGATTGTTGGATTCGTTTTCAAATCTACCATAATCTCTAAATACGTTTTCCATAAGGGCTTATTATTTCTACTTTACCTTAAAACATCATTCAACATTTTCTTCTATAGTTTTGTCTACAATCAAGTCTTTTAATTCTACAGATAGCAATTTTGCAATCTTGTATAATGTATCTAAATTGGGTTGCTGTCTGTTACAACAATAAGCATTTATCGTACTAATCCTTTTCGACCAAGACTGTTTTTATTATGTTCAACTTCATTTTTCTCAACTTTGCCACAAATATACAAAATAATATTTAGAATATAGTATTTAATATTTATTCAATCTTGCTGCATTTTTGAAGACATTTACATCTGTGACAGATGAAAAACGACCACTTAAATAAAGAAATCAGTCAGCCTCAGATAGCACATTCTAATGACAAAATCGGAAAATTATCGTTGTTTTCAGTGTTAATTTATGTTTTCTCATACTCATTTTTGGGGTTTCTCAATTTTGTTGTTCCTAATTTGTTTCTTTCGTTATATCGTATCACCAATTAGAATTGAGTATCAATTTGTTACAAACAATCAGTAAGATTTCAAGAAGAAGATTATGATGGTCGTTGGCGCATGTATCTTCCTGATTGCAGCAGCCCAGGCATTGCCTCTGTTCTTCGGTATCGGATAATGACACATAATCCGAACAACAGCAAGAAGTGAGATTGTCAAAAAGAGAGTGATAACGCAAAGAAACTATTGTTATGGACGCAGATAAAGAAGAACGCTATGCGGACTTCCCCGTGTTCAAGGGTTTGCAAAAACCGCTTGAATTCATGGGATTCCAAGGACGCTATATCTATTGGGCGGCAGGTACGGCAGGTGGAGCCATTGTAGGTTTCATCATCGCTTATTGTTTGTTGGGATTCGTTGTAGGGCTCGTGGTGCTTGTATTTGCCATTTCCACAGGTGCTGCCCTCATTTTCCTCAAACAACAGAAGGGACTGCATACCAAGAAGAGCGACCAAGGAGTGTATATCTACGCCCATAGCAAGAGCTTCTGATAAGGAAATCAAAAGAAGAACCATCATGAGAGTTGTTGGGTTGATTGCATATTGACAGAGGTAGGTTCGCTC
The DNA here is from genome assembly GCA_900541575.1 of uncultured Prevotella sp. Classification (GTDB taxonomy): domain Bacteria; phylum Bacteroidota; class Bacteroidia; order Bacteroidales; family Bacteroidaceae; genus Alloprevotella. The sequence continues at coordinate 9,927 of UQKO01000051.1, read as the reverse complement.
CGACGAAAGAAAGAGTGAGCCTACCTTTATTTGTTGCTTCCTGAGAACAAAACGCAGGAAAGAAATGCAAAAGAACAGCCACAGAGAGAATAACGAATAACCAGAAAGGAAAGAAATGATACTATACGTCATCTTGTTTTTCATTGCACTATGTATCGGCATGGCAACATCCGTATATGCCTTCGGTACTGAAGGCAAACGAAAAAAGATATTCGAGGACATCTACTTCTCGGTGGAGGAAGTGGACGGCATCGGTGTGGTGTATACCAAGAACGGTGACTACTCAGCCATACTGCGCATGGAAAATCCAGTGCAGAAATACTCCGCCAACATTGACAGCTACTATGAGTTCACCCAAAACATCCCATGCAAGTCGCATTTGTTTTTTACAATACGACTTACATGGGATGCTTACGCGGATTTAGCTTACACGATAAAAATGTTGCAATAGCTAAAATAGAGATTCGAGAATTGCATCTCCAAAGATTCTATTCCTTACTATAAAAAGTATTACTTTCCTATAAAAGCATGTTTACCATAGTTTACGCCCTTGGCTTGATAAAAAGAGGGCTCAAGCTGCATGCGTTGCAAGAAGTTGGGATAACTGCGCAGTTGCTGCGGTGTCCATCCAGCTTCGGCCACGGCGGCTAAGCGTGGAAACATGAGATATTCCAACACAGAGGAAGTTTCCACCCATTCCGTCCAGAAGTTGGCTTGTACGCCTAGATATTGGGGATACTGAGTGGCAGGTACGTCCTTCATTGGCACATAATTGTATACGGCTTCCAGTGTTTCCGTTCCGTAGCCCTGTGAACGTGGCTCGTTAGGATCTTTACTCTGTCGGCGATTTATATAATAAGGAATTTGAGGCGAAAGAATAGTAGTAAGCCCACGATTCACCGCATCACGAGCAGCGGCATCGGCACCAATCCAAGCCATTACAGTGAAATCTTCTCCTAGAGAGGTTGTATTGCCATGCAACACCTCGTTCCAAAAAATCAACTTGCGCTGACGATTCTGTGGTTTCGAAGCAATGTATTGCTTCAGTTGACGATAGAAATTGATTTGCAAGTCGCGATAATTGTCGGATCCAAGACTCTTAAGTTGTTCCGTGCAATCTGCATTTTCCTTCCACTTATTCACAGGACATTCGTCTCCTCCTAGATGAATATATCCGAAAGGAAAAATGTCGATTAGTTCATCAATGACGTCCTTAGCAAAGGTCACAGCACGTGGATTGGCCACATTAATCACATCGCTCGACACTCCTTGATAGAGCCATACGCCATGTTCATTTTGTGGATCACATGAGAGAAACTCTGGATAAGCAGCCACAGCAGCTTGAGAGTGACCAGGAATATCCACCTCTGGTACTACTTCTATAAAGCGGTCGCGAGCGTATTTCACGATTTCACGAGCATCTTCTTGTGTATAGTAGCCGCCGTAGCGCTGTCCGTCGGGTTTGGTATCACCCCACCCTAACACTTTGCTTTGTCGCCATGCTCCCACTTCGGTGAGTTTGGGGTATTTTTTGATTTCGATGCGCCAGCCCTGGTCTTCGGTCAAGTGCCAATGGAAGCGGTTCATCTTATAGGCTGCCATCATGTCAAGGATGCGTTTCACTTCTTCCTTGCCGAAGAAGTGACGACCTTCATCAAGCATGAAACCACGCCAGCCAAAGCGGGGAGCATCTTCAATATCCACCACAGGAACACTCCAACTCTTTACCGAATCAGGAGCTGACACGCCAGCCATAACAGAGCGTGAGGCAAGCAACTGTTGTAACGATTGCAAGGCATAGAAGAATCCTGCCGGACGAGATGCCTCCACAATGATTTGCTTTTCTCTAATATTGAGTTTATACCCTTCAGGAGCAAGGGTGGAATTGAGTTTTAATTGGAGTGCCGCGCTTTTTTTTACGAATTTGAGAGGAATTCCCGTGGTCTGTTGGAAGTTTTTACCAAAGCGTGAGAGCACCCATGCAATGCTATCTCCTTCATAAGCATCGGCTGATGCTTTCACCGTTTTTCCGAACACAAATTGCCCGCTTCCCTGAACCACTTTGGCAGGAAGTGGCACGAGATGAAGTGGCTCTGCCACCTGTGCACTAAGATGCGTGGCAAGCAGAGCACCCGCCACGGCCAAATATTTCAATAAGTACATGAAGTCTTTATAATATATATATATTAAGGAGTAATAAATGTCAATATGATAAGATAACGAAAAGAGCTTTACGTTTCTACTAGGTTCCTATTTACTGGATAGTTCTTCCCAGAACGTCTCTAAGTCAGCCTCAAGCCCTTGCATAAGTTCACCACTAATCACGATATTCTCGTCATCTACAAGGTAAAGGTCAGCCAACGTTTCGCGGTCTTCTCCCATGAGCACGTAAGAGTAGGGTTTAAGTACAGCCACATGTTCAGTCACATCCTTGATCCGTTCAATAGCTTTCTGAAGAATAGGTTGTACAGACTGATAGAAATATTCCTCTTGATTGCCTATCCATTCTTCCACCACGCAACGTGTCAACTCATTATCGTCATCATCAAAAATAAGGAGTTCGCCGCTTTCCTGCTTCACTTGCAAGTAAAGGTCTGTCAGAGGCAGATTTTCTGTTTGCTCTGGAAACTTTGAAGCCGCTTTTCTCAAAGCTCTTTCTATCTGCTGATAGGTCTGTTCGGTTGCTGTCATAGTATCGTATTTTAGTATGCAAAGAATGGCATTCTCGCAGTATTTCATTTCCTTGCTTTGCAAATGTACAATTTTTTATAGCAGAGACAAAGGATTGCGGCAGAAGTTTCACGCTTTCTCGCATATTTACCATTTCAATGAAAGAAGAAAAAAAGATGGCAGGCTCTGCTTGCATTAAATATATAATGCTCAGCATTGCCTGCCAAACGTGACTGTATGAGAAAAATTAACTATTAAGACGCTTATTCATATCCTGCTTTATTCTGAGAAGCCATGGAAGCTTGCTGCATCATCATGCGGGCACGAGCCTGACGCACGTAGGCATTAACAAAGGGATCATTGAGGAAACGAGAGGGAGCAGAGTTGACGATGCGACTTATTTGCTGCGTCATAATGGGCGTGGGATATTGACTGCATAGCATACGGAAGAACCCCGGGCCGAGCACGTTGTCGTAGTTGTCCATAACGAATTTCGACTCTAAGTCTTCTGTGCGTTTATTGAGTTGGCTCAACTTTTTTCCCACTCGTTGTTGCACCTCAGCAGGCGAATAACCGTCACGCATAAGTTGCATGGTCTGTCGTTGTAGTTCCCACATTTCATTATCGAGACGGCTGCGCTTCTTGAAGAACTTGTAGAGCCTATCATTAAGTGGTCCGCCAGTCACGCTCTGTGTGGCATTATCCACCTGTATGCTGAGTCGTCCATTTTCGAGCACAAGAGGCATCACACATTGATTGCCAGTATAAATCATAGCCATCATGGTAGAATCTACATCGCCCTCAAAGTTAAACTTCCCATGCACCACTTTACACGAATCAAGACACACCGAAACAGTTTGCTGTATGGTACGTATTCTCCCATCGTCCGATGAAGAGACTCGCAAATACAACATACGTCCATCCAGACAAGGTATATTGGAATTGCCTGCGATGTTGTACTGTTCAGCACACGAGGTGAGCAGCAGAAGAGAGGATAATATGAGCAGAACTTTATTCATAAAATCGCTTATAATGATGCGTTGCTGAAATTGCATAGCAAATATACAACGATTCTATCGATTGCTACACGCCCAAAAGTGAAAACCATGCATGCCATAAATCTTTTTTGAGATTTACCCGAACGTGTGTGAATAAATCATGTAGTTTTTTCACAATTAGGGAGAGATTTTAAGGTGCGAGCGAACATTAGTGGCAAGAATGCTAGAGCGAATGAAAAAGAAGCGAAATTGAGCTATCTCTACCCTTACAAGAAAACAGGCCCTTCCTCTATAACAACATTACGAATTATTCCTATTCAAGTTCCTGACTTGCGTCAAACGTTAATCCAAGACCACCCGACAATCACTTCCGATGTTCTTTTTTCATCTCATGGTCTATACGAAACACAGTGTATATTTCGATAAAAACGGCGATAATAAGTACAATTTTCCATTCTCCTCCACAACAAGGACGAATCTGCCAAGCCGACATAAACATAAGAACTGCCGTGACCACCATAAGCAACGCAGCAAGTATCTGTTGTCTGCGAAGGCGACGAATGGTAAGCGAACGGCCTTCGTAGCGATCGGTGATACGACAAGGAGCATAAATCAGAGCACCTAGCGAGAACACATAAGGAGCCACTTCTGGCCAAATCAATGGAAGCACAGCACCCACTACAAGTAACACACCTCCTAGATAATAAAGTATCTGCTTCATAGGTTATCGGAAGAATTGTTTTCGTTTTCTATCACATATATATCTTCATCGGCAGTTTTCATATAGAGATTAACACGTGCCACTCGCTCTAAAGCTTCCGGACTGCGTTGCAGCTCACGGAGCTCACGCGTATCATTATTATATTGTGTGCGATAAGCTGTAATTTCCTCTCGCAGTTCATCATTTTGCATGCGTATTTGATGACGATGCCAGAAACTATTGGGGTCGAGAAATCCCACGATACCCACAAAAGCCAAGATAGTCCACAAGTATTTCTTATGAAGCAGACTAAAGCCGATACGTTTTAAAATTTTTCTCATAACTTTATAAGAGGATTGAAGAATGCGAATTAGCGAGACGACTTGCTAACAGAGAAAATGGTTGCTATCTATTAACAGGTAATTCTTTTAATCGAAATATTCGCGAGCGATAGATTGAAAACGCATACGATCAGGCACAGTTTCGAGTGTATTTTCGTCTACCCTGCAAAGATCGCGTATGGCATAAATGCCTAGTTCTTGATCTGTTTGTTGTCGCCCCACATTGGAAAATAAATGGTTGCGTGCATCGACAATGCGTATAGCATCTGTATTATAGTCGGCAGGCTCTCCTGAAACACGGAGTTCGGCTTTTACGTAGCTCTCAAGTGCATCTACGAAGTCAGCTTTTGGATTCCACATAACGTTTTTTCTGTTAGAATCAACAATAAGTTTCGAGCGCTTTAAATCCCTCCTTACTAGGAACGACTTCCACCTGCGTGGTTGTGGCAGGAAAGAGCACTGTTTCGCCAGCACGAAGGAGGAATTCTCCTTCATCATAACGCAATGTAGCCTCACCCTCATAAGCAATATATATCACAAATGAGTCTATCTCTGAATAGTCGACCTCCATTGTGTGATTAGCCTCTAGAAGTCTTACCACAAACTCTGGACATTGCAGTAAGAGCGAGAGTCCCGAAACATTGTGAGTATAAGCTAATCGGTGTGTAGGATAGCCACGAAAATCGAGTGCCTCACGTGCTTGTGTCACATGAAGTTCTCGCTTATGCCCTTGCGCGTCTACACGATCGAAGTCGTAGGCACGAAAGGTGTCATTACTCGATTGTTGTATCTCTATCAAGAAATTGCCTGCTCCGATACAATGGATATGACCTGCAGGAATGAAGAAACAATCGCCCGCATGCGTGGTATGACACTTTAGGTGATCCATCAGCGTACCATCTAAGAGGCTTTGGCTATAGCCATCGGCCGAGAAGTCGGCATTAAACCCAGCAAAGAAACGTGCCCCAGGCTGCGCATGCACGATATATTGCATTTCGCTCTTACCGAAGGGATGTCCCATGCGCTGCGCCATGGCATCATCTGGATGAACCTGTATGCTGAGGTCCTTGGCTGTAGACATAAACTTGATGAGCAGCGGAAAGGCTGTACCATAACGTTCATAGTTGTGATAACCCACCAAGTCGGCGCCGAAGCGCTCGATGAGTTGCTTGAGTGTCATGCCCTTATAAGGGCCAACACAGACGGGGGTCTCGTCGCCTTCAAGTCCTGATATTTCCCAACTTTCTCCCACATGGTGCGGCGCATCAGACAAACCTTTTAGGTCTGTCACTTCTTCACCGCCCCAAATAGTAGGCTTCAGGAGTGCATCAAATCGTAATGCTTTCATATAGGAGTAGTGCGCAAGGCGCAGGAGGGAGGAGGTTATTAATTTGCGTTGAGAAGTTGAAGCCAACTTCTGCTATTCAGATTTCAGAGTGATATTGCCTCAGCCTTTATTATTTAGGGTAGTTCTATTAATCACCAGAATTATTTGAACAGCCCTTATCTCTCAGAATAGTTATTACTTCTCTATCCGAAGCGAGAGGCTTCCACTGTTTTGCCGAGTCTTACGCCAACGTACGCAACATGCGTTCGCCAGCAAGTTCTTGTTTCTCACCAAGGTCCATAAACTTCACAAGAGCCTTGCCTGCTGCACGCCCCACGATGCTTTGTGGTGCTTTCATCACGCTAGCTGTTTGGTCGAGAAATTCATCTGCATCACGTTCGCTTGGTACTGCTCCCGTCATGAAGAGACGAGCTAGGAGCAGATAACCGCAGAGTTGAAACATCTCTTCGCTTCGAGCTATCCATTCATAAGCCTTTACCGAGGCCCAAGGCTCATGACTGAAAAGGTTCATTACAGTGCATTCAGCCTCTTCGGCATAATGCATCTGCTCCACCCAGAGCGAAGCTAGTTCAGCATCCATCCGCTGAGGAGGCATTAGCATACCTGCTAGAAGTCTGCATTCGCGAATATTTTCTTTCCACAGAGCCGCCGCTAATTCGTAAGTGTGAGGCCACTCGCGAGCCAATTCGAGCAATCGTGGAAGCTCCACACCGAATATCACCTTATAGGCCAACCCTTTTTCACGCATAGAAGTGCTCACGGGGCCATTCATTACGCCGCGCAAAGTGCGCTTAATTAGGCGAAGTTGTTCGGAGAGATCATTGGTCGAAGTCATGAAGTGATGAATCTTTTTAGGCAACGGGATAGTTGGGAGGAAAGGAATACAGACAAATATCTTTTTCCCAAGCGAACATCGCTTACGCAATAGACCTTTTTGTCTTTTCAATTGTCCACTTGTAATTCCGCCAACCTTCAATTCCGTTAGTGGATATGGATTGCAAAGGTATGAATTTTTATGTGATTACACTCCGAGTAGGACTAGGATTATTGCGCATGACGATATTTTTTACGCGAAACGCATGTTTCAGCCCACCCCTATACGCATTTATAACACATTAGCTTTTCCATACGACAAAAAAAGTATAACTTTGCGCGGCAAGTCCGTTGGGCGTCTTTCTGCTCTGCAAGCCATAACGCCCACCAGCTTGTCTGAAGCATAGAAAATCATTTCTCCCTTATACTCATTATGGAAAAAGGTAAAGTAGATGCCCTGCTGGGTATTGTCTTCGGCGATGAAGGCAAAGGTAAAGTAGTAGATTACTTCACTCCGCGCTACGATGTAGTAGCTCGTTTCGCAGGTGGCCCCAACGCTGGTCACACCATCATTTTCGATGGAAAGAAGTTTGTGTTGCGTTCCATCCCCTCGGGCATTTTTGACGAGAAGAAAATCAATATCATCGGCAATGGTTGCGTGATAGCCCCAGATCTTTTCATGACTGAAGCCAAGGAACTCGAAGCTGCAGGCTATAAGCTCACAGAGCGTCTCCACATCAGTCGTCGTGCTCACCTCATTCTGCCTACCCATCGTCTGCTCGACCGCGCTTACGAAGCCGCTAAAGGAAAAAACAAAGTAGGCACCACAGGCAAAGGCATCGGTCCGACTTATAGCGACAAGGCAGCCCGCGTAGGTCTGCGTGTAGGCGACATTGAGGAAGGCTTCGAAGCCAAATACCAAGCATTAAAGGCTCGTCATGAGCAGATTCTCCGCGACCTCCACTTTACCGACTACGACATTACAGAGGAAGAAAAGCAATGGATGGAAGGAGTGGAATACATGCGCAAATTCCACCTTTCCGACACAGAATATGAAATCAACCGTGCTTTGGCTCAGGGTAAGAACGTATTGGCCGAAGGCGCACAAGGTTCATTGCTCGACATCGATCATGGCACTTATCCCTATGTATCGTCTTCATCGACCACAAGCGGTGGTGTATGCACCGGTCTCGGCATTGCCCCCAATACAATCGGCCACGTATTTGGCATCTTCAAGGCATATAGCACACGTGTAGGTGGAGGTCCGTTCCCCGTAGAACTATTCGACGAGACAGGCGACTATATCCGCAAGGTAGGCAACGAATTTGGTGCCGTAACGGGACGTAATCGTCGCTGCGGTTGGCTCGACCTCGTAGCTTTGAAATATGCTATCATGATCAATGGTGTGACCGACCTCGTAATGATGAAAGGCGATGTGCTCGATAATTTCGACACCATAAAGGTATGCACCGCCTATACAAAGGACGGTCAGATCGTGACCGAGATGCCCTACGACACCGAAGGTTGGCAGCCTGTCTATGAGGAACTTCCTTGTTGGAAGACCGACATCACGGGTGTGCGCAGCGAAGCTGAATTCCCCAAAGCCTTTGCCGACTATATCCGCTATATCGAACAGGCCACTGGCACTCCCATCAAGATCGTATCTGTAGGTCCTGACCGCGAAGCTACTATTATTAGATAAACAACATTCCACCTTTCATCGGAAGGGAAGGAACGGAAGTACTTTCCGCCTAAAGAAAATATTGCCATGGAATACGCTCTATGGCAATATTATTCTTTGGGCGGTAATTTTTAATAGTTCAACTATTTGAGAAAAGTTCTATTTCTGGATTATTAAAACCACCTATAAGAGCGAAACACACGTCAAAGTACGATTAAGCTAATTATTTGCAACTTATGCTTCTCCTTTTCTACACGATGGGGGAAGCTGTACCATTGTTTCTATTATGAACAAATCCTCTCTCAAAGGCCACCTCTCCATGCTTGGCGCCAACAGCATGTGGGGACTAATGTCGCCTATTTCCAAATTTATCATGCTCGGAGGAGCAGTAAGTCCGCTTGTTGTAACCGACCTACGCATTGCGGGAGCCATGATACTTTTTTGGATAGCTTCGCTTTTCCAAAAGCCCGAACACGTAAATCATAAAGACCTAGCACGTCTCTTGGGGGCTTCACTCCTCGGTATCGTACTCAATCAAGGATGCTTCATCTTTGGCGTAAGCCTCAGTTCTCCAGGAGATGCCTCAATTATCACCACGAGCATGCCGCTTTGGGCCATGGTCCTAGCCGCGCTGATTCTTAAAGAACCCATTACGGGCAAGAAAGTACTAGGAATTGCTGCAGGTGCTTGCGGAGCATTGATGCTTATCATGGGCAGTAGTTCGGGAGCAAAATCTGCAGCTTCATCAGCGGGCGACCATGCCATTTGGGGTGATTTGCTTGTACTCACCGCCCAATTTTGTTACGCACTCTACATTGTACTTTACAAAGACTTTGTCAATCGCTATTCACTCATCACCATCATGAAGTGGATGTTCACCTACGCTTTCATCTGCACGCTACCCTTCTCGGCTAGTAGCCTCATGCAGGCATCATGGACTACACTTCAATGGACGGAGATTGCCGGTCTAGCATTCATCGTCATTGGCGCCACGTTTCTTAGTTACATGCTCATTGTCATTGGTCAGAAGAATCTGCGTCCCACTGTGGCGGGAATGTACAACTATGTACAACCTGTTGTAGCTTGCATTATAGCCATCTGTTGGGGCATGGATTCTTTTAATTGGGTAAAAGGCATTGCCGTGGTGTTAATCTTCAGCGGTGTCTATCTCGTCACAATGAGCCGCAGTCGCAAAGAAGTGGAGAATTATGAGCGCACACATTCTCTTTACAAGGAGGAAAAGGATGCATAATTGCCTTTGTTGGTAAGGAAGAAAACATTCCGTTTTTAGCCATCGTAACGTGATATTACGCTTTTACACAATTGGGTAGGAGGTAAATGTTATTCATAAAAGGCATTTACCTCCTACTTTCACA
>UQKO01000050.1 GCA_900541575.1 uncultured Prevotella sp. | reverse complement strand
CATTTTAGCGGCTCAGCTTCGCTTCGCCGCTTTCATCTGCAAACTTAGTGCTATGGCATCGGTGTTAGCATACGATGAGCGTGAATACATGAACTTACCATTGAGGTTAACCGACAAGTGATCATGCAAGAAGGTGGGCGAAATATTGAAGCTACCCGTGTAACGGCTATAGTCTGATGTCTTGAGCGTACCCTTTTGGTTGGTATAACCAAAGCTTACGCGGTAGGGCATATTCTTGATGCCACCGCTCAAAGTGATGTTATGGTCAGTTGATACAGCGGTACGGTATATCTCCTTTTGCCAATCGGTGTCGGCAAAGTGGTGTTCGCCTGCAGCATTCCAATAGCCCAATGAGTTATAATACTCTGAAGCTTGCCAGGCAGCATCATCGGTCAGCCCCGTGCGACGACGCACCAAGTTAATAAACTCTTGTGCATTGAGCACATCCAGATACTTGGTATTGGTGCTTACTGACACATTTCCATTGTACGACACATGCGGACGGGTATTTTTGCGTCCCTTCTTAGTCGTGATGATGATAACGCCATTCGAGGCACGTGAACCATAGATGGCGGTAGCCGATGCGTCCTTCAGCACTGTGAAGGATTCAATATCGTTAGGATTTACCAGTGTGAGTGCATTGGGTGAACCTTCAAGGCCATCGTTATCCATGGCAAGACCATCAATTACAATCAATGGGTCATTCTTAGCATTCAGCGAAGAGCCACCACGAATACGAATCGTTGCGGCACCACCAGGAGCGCCACTACTGCTCACCACATTAACACCTGCCACCTTGCCCTGAATCATATCCTGGGCTGAAGTTTGCAGGCCATGGTTTTTATCATCAGGCTTGATAGCTGTTACCGACCCCGTCAGATCATTTTTCTTAGCTATGCCATAACCAATGACAACAGCTTCATTCAGCATTGAGTTATCCTCAAGCGTAATTACCACTGTGCCATCAGCCTTTACGGTAGCCGTTTTGTAACCAATATAGGTCACACGAATGGTTGCGCCGGGCTTTACGTTAAGTTTGAAATTACCATTCGCATCGGTTCGCGTCATCGCTTTCGACCCAGGCACAGTTACAGTAGCAAAGGCTACTGATTCGCCCGTAGTGTCTTGCACATGTCCGCTCACCGTGAGGCCCTGTGCCAAAGCACCGAGCGGAAGGCTTGCTCCTGCCAGCATCAGCGACAAAAGCTTGGAATTGAGCATCTTCTTGTTCATGATATTGATATTAAGAAGTATTAGTGAATTGCGTGAAAGAATCTTTGAGTTCTGAGTTTTAAGGTTATAAGGTTATAAAGTCACTTCTGCGTGTAGGACTCTCAAAGGTTACTTTATAACCTCACAACCTTAAAACTTGAAACTAACTCTGCGTATAAGACTCTCAAAGGTTACTTTATAACCTCATAACCTTAAAACTTAAAACTTATAACGCTTCCTACTGCGCTACAATGCTAATAGCAAAACCGCCACCACTTGCAGCATGCAGTTTCAAGTTCGTTTTGTTAGTCACCACCTTGCGGGTAATGGTATAAGCTTTAGGGTTTTTATCCCACGAAGCATCTTTGGCATCAGCATAAATAGTGGCCAAATATTTCTTACCGGGAGTAAGGAAGTCGAGTTTGAGTTGGGAAGTATGACCATTCTCGTCAGCAGAACAGCCTACAAACCAATTTTCAGAGTGCTTATCCTTACGGGCTATCGTTACATAGTCACCAGGTTCTGCCTCCAAGTAAACACTCTTTTGCCAATCAACAGGCACATCTTTGATAAATTGGAATGCGTCCATGTGCTCCTTATAATGCTCTGGCACATCGGCTGCCATTTGCAAGGGGCTGTACATGGTTACATATAAAGCTAATTGGCGAGCAATGGTTGTGCGCACACGACTAGTGTTTGAAGGATTCATTTTTGAACAATCAGTTTCGAATATGCCCGGAGTATAGTCCATCGGGCCACCAATCAAACGTGTAAAAGGCAATATCGTGGTGTGGTCCACCGAGTTGCCACCAAAGCTCTCATACTCTGTGCCACGTGCGCTCTCGTTACCAATCAAGTTGGGATAGGTGCGGCATATACCTGTCGGGCGGGTAGCCTCATGCGCATTAACCATGATTTTATAGTCGGCGGCCTTGGTTACGCAATACAGATAGTGATTATTCATCCACTGACCATAGTGATGTTCACCGCGAGGAACGATGTTGCCCACATAGCCACTCTTAACTGCGGGGTACCCATTGTCAACCATAAACTGGTAAGCCTTGTCAAGATGACGCTCATAGTTACGGGCCGAACCCGATGTTTCGTGGTGCATAATCATTTTTACGCCCTTCGAAGTAGCATATTCATGAATAGCCTTGACATCAAAATCTGGGTAAGGCGTGACAAAGTCAAACACATAGTCCTTTTCATGTCCGAACCAATCTTCCCAACCAATGTTCCAACCCTCAACAAGTACCGCGTCAAAACCATTTTCTGCGGCAAAGTCAATGTAGCGCTTCACATTTTCGGTATTAGCTGAGTGAGTTCCATTAGGCTTAGCATGCGTATAGTCTGTTTCGCCCAATTTTACGGTAGAGAAGTCATTGGTGTAAGCCCAAGTACCCTTGTTGGTAATCATGTCCCACCAAACGCCAATATACTTAGTAGGCTTTATCCATGAAGTATCTTTTATTTTGCAAGGTTCGTTCAAGTTGAGCGTCATGCGCGATGCCAATATGTCAGCACCATGTTCACCTGCTATGATAGTACGCCAAGGCGAGGTGCATGGAGCTTGCAAGTAACCTTTGTCGCCGCGTGCATCTGGGGTGAGCCAGCTTTCAAAGGTCATTGTTTTGTCATCATAGTTAAGGTGCATGGTTGAATAGTCTATACAAGCGGCTTCATGCAAGTTTATGTAGAGGCCGTCCTGACTTTTCATCATAAGGGCTGTTTGCACTCCCCCCTGCCATATAGGGGTTTGTGAAGAATTCTGCGTCACCGCGCTCTTCATCAGACCACGAATTTCACTAAGCTTGCTGGTAACGGTTTCATACTCTTGCGTGTCATAGTCGCCAGGTATCCACCATGCGGTGTGGTCGCCTGCCATAGCAAACTGTGTGTGTTCCTCTTTTATGGTAAAGTAGGTCAAATTCTTTTGTGCAGGAAATTCATATCGAAAGCCAAGTCCGTCATCAAACATACGGAAACGTATCTTTATTTCACGTTCATTCTTTGGCTGCGATAGCGTAACACACAATTCATTATAATGGTTGCGAATGCTACTTTCCTCTCCCCACACAGGCTGCCACGTTTCATCAAAAGTAGTCGTAGTATGATCCGTTTCGACAAAGCCAGTCATGAGATCGGCCTTTTGGACCAATTTCGAAGCATCGGCACGTGTTTTAAATTCAAAGTCTTGCGCCTTGTTGGGGTCTTCCTGTTTGAGTTCCAGTCCAAGGTGCGAGGGCTTAATAATATCCCGCCCTTTATATTTTAGGTAATATGTAGGACGACCTTGTGCGTCGAGCGAGAAATTCATTTTGAAATTGCCATTAGGCGACTGTAAGTCTTGCGCCGCTGTTGTCATTGATATGCAAACAAGCGATAGGGTAAACCATAAATTCTTCATAATGCTTTGCCTAGGTTGTGGCTATTATGTGTTATTACTTTGTGTGATTTTGTTTGCGAAGGCTTTTGTTCACTTCGCGTTGCAAAACTACTATTAAGAATTTGTGAATAAAAGGGGGTACAACTAAAATATAAACTTAATAAAAATCATTATTACTGATTTTCAATTACTTATAATAAATCTCACACTTGTAATTTATAAACTAAATATAATGACTCAATCTGTTTAACTTGTTATTTTGTCACATCTACAATACATGAATATGTGTTATATGGCATGTTTTATGACTTCCATTAACAATATAAACAGTTATTATAATAACAGATCGGCGAAACTTAATTCAGAAAGTAGCGAAACAGGAGTGTTGTGCTTTAGCTTATTGTGCCCCTTACCCGAGTTTTCACAAGCAGAGATAACCCGTTTTGATAAACCTTGACCAGTTCTCAGTTTATACATGGTTATCATGCTTCCCCACACAAAGTCCCCCTTCATCACGAAGGAGGACTTTCCAATATCATTCTACATGGTAAAACAATAAATCCTAAACACATTACAAAATAGGGGCGCTAAGAAACTAAAAAAACTTGGCAAGCTTAGCTGTTAACCCGTCAACTTGTTAACCAATTCCACCACCGTGTAGACTTATTTAGCAAAGTCAAGCACCACTACTCCACGCACGTCCAATTGTAGGGTTCCTTGGTCAAGACGGAGGGTACGTCCACTTATCACATCGCGTGCTGTGCTTGCTGGCAAAGCCTCAGCATATCGTGCCAAACTTACACAAGCAGGAGCATCTGTGCCATTGAGCATTATCGTTACGGTGTGGCCTTTATACTCGCGGAAGTAAACATACACGCCATCTGCCACTGTAAACTGACGTAAGCTACCATACTTTACAGCATCGCATTGTTTGCGCCATTGCAGCAATCGACGAGTAAAGTCATGTGTCTGCTGCATAAGTGGGGGCATGTGGCTACCCGTAAAGGCATTTATGCTATCGCCCGCAAAGCCACCTGGAAAGTTCTGACGCAATGCGCCATCGCCCTTACCTTTGTTAGCAGCCATGGCCAGTTCATCGCCATAATATAGCTGAGGAATGCCTCGCAGGGTAAGCAACAGAGTGAGTGCCTGCCGATAACGCCACGACTGCATGGCCTGGGCTTGTACACGCGCAAAGCGATCGGTGTCGTGATTGCTCATAAAAGTCAGCAAATGAGCAGGGTCAGCATACACATTGTCTTGACTCAAATAGTCATAAATGCGTGTCAAACCTTTATCCCACTCATTAGTGCGCTCATCAAGTGCCGAATTAAACAATCCCATTAGCGGAAAATCCATTACCGTGGGCAACTGACTGTTACACAAGCCTTGGGCCACCGGACTATCCTTTTGCCAAGCACTCACCCCCACATTGTTGTTCAACCAAGTTTCGCCTACTATGTTAAGGTGCGGATATTGTGCCTTCAACTCTTCACACCAACGCGCCATAGCATGGCGGTCGGCGTAGGGGTAAGTGTCTTGACGTATGCCGTCTATACCAGCATACTCTATCCACCACACAGAGTTTTGTATAAGGTAGCGCATCACGTGCGGATTACGCTGATTAAAGTCGGGCATAGAGGCTACAAACCACCCATCTTGCGCATCCTGCGCATCTGCGCTGCTGGCATGAGGGTCAGTCACGGCTGCTATTTTGTAGCTGGTCTGCACATAATGGCTATTATTGTTAAACCATGTGCTGTCGGGCTTGTCAACAAACAAAGGGTTCATGCTGCCACAATGGTTGAACACCATGTCCTGCACCACCTTCATGCCGCGCTTATGGACTTGTGACACAAAATCACGATAATCGGCATTTGTACCAAAACGAGGGTCTATCTCATAGTAATTAGTAATGGCATAACCATGATACGAACCAGCAGGCATATCGTTTAGCAGTAGTGGGGTGGGCCATATAGTGGTCACGCCCAAGCTATCCAAGTAGTCAAGATGACGGGTCATACCTGCCAGATCGCCCCCATGACGTGCATCAGGAGCCTGACTTACTGTGCTCTCGCGCAAGCCTTTCACCACATCGTTGCGCACATCTCCATTGGCAAACCTGTCGGGCATGAGCAAGTAAAGCACATCAGCGGCATCAAAGCCTTGTGCTTTAGGGGCCGCATCGCGTGCCTTGAGTTCATAAGCTATACGCTGACGTGTGCGTCCCGATTGCAACTGCAAGTTGAAGCGCTGAGCACGTGCCTTGCCTATGTTGAGATAAACTAACAAATAGTTGCTGTTAACCGGGCGCACGATGCTATCAATGCTAACGTCAGTAGTACTGAGCGTAACTTGGCTATGCCCTATGTTGTGTCCGTGCAACACCAATTGCAGGGTGGGATTAACCATACCGCTCCACCAAAAGGCGGGCTGCACTTGCACCGATGACTGTGTACGCCCCTTTGCACTTAAGGGCAGCAGGGTGAACAATACAAATAAGAGGGTATATAGCTTGCTCATTTTATGATGGGGATAATAATATTATATAAGCATGAAAAGGCCTAGCCTTTGGATTTTGATGGTATTATTATTTCGGACTTTGAAGATGTAAGGACACCATTCACATTATTGCCCTTATCACCTTCAGCCTCCGAGCGTATGTAAAAATGTTTTTGTGTGTTTGCCGTGTTTTTACTTGGGCAAAATTACAATCACATTGCTCTGTTTGCAAGAGCTTATAATTAAAATATAAAAGTTTCGGAAACGTTATTCGTTGATCTTCAATCACTTAACGAGTTCAAGCGACGATAAAAATATAAATAACTATTTAATTTCTTACACAACATAAGTCCTATTTCCGAAAAAGAAATTAACTTTGACGCAACAACAAATCCCATTTATGCACTTTTACAGACGCATTATCATGAAGCAATTCTTGCTGATTACCCTACTTGTAGGACTTTTCACATCAATGTCAATATCCACCTCAGCGCAAAGTAAGCCTCTGGTGCTGAATGAGCCTACACAAAAGTTGCTGCTCACGCTTGACAACATGGTGAAGAACAAAGCACAATACCATGCCAAGCACTACGAGCGAATACGTCAACTCAAAGCACAGGCTCGCAAGGCAAAGGGATACAACAAATATAATATATACAAGAACATTTTTGACCTGTACGCACACTATCAAACGGACTCTGCACAGGTGTACATTGATGCCATGACCCGTTTGCCCGAATACAAGAGTGATGTTGTAATGCAAGCCACGCTACACATTGCTCAAGCTGAAATATTTGCGGTTTCGGCCTTATATACTGAAGCTATTAGCGAACTTGAAAAGGTGCCACACTCCCTCATCAACCATGAGCATGCCGACTTGCAACTTTACTACTTTCGCACCAAACGTACGCTCTATGGGTGGATGAGCGACTACACCAAAATCCCAACACAGCACCATCTTTGGGCCGAAAAAACTATGAATTACCGCGACTCACTGCTCTCAATTAAAGCGACACAGGGAGTACACAGAGCCATTATACAGGCCGACAAGTATAACGCTCTTGGCCAGCCTCAGAAGACCATTGCGTGGTTGCGTCCTTATGTGAATAAGATGAGCGAGAGCCACCCCATGCCCTATATATGCTTTACCATGGCACATGCCTACTTGCTGGCCAACGATTCAACACAAGCTGCCTATTACCTCACACTCACCGCCATTGCCGACTTGCGCAAAGGCACTTGCGAATATCAAGCTTTGCCCATATTGGCACAAGTGCTGTTCCGCACAGGCGATGTGAAACGTGCCTACACCTATTTGCTTTGCTCTATGGAGGACGCCAACTTTTGTAAGGCTGGGCTGCGAGCCATTGAGGTTTCCAACATTTTCCCTATTATTGACAAGCAATATAAGCAGCAAGAGAAGGCGCAGCGCCATCGCGACCGGCTGCTCATATACTTGCTCATTGCCTTACTTGTTGCTTTGAGTGGCACGGTGGTGTATTTGCGCAAGCAAATGATAAAGCTGAGAGTGATGCGTCGCAAGCAAGCTTTGTCTAACCAGCAATTGGCTGAGGCCAATGAGCAAATGAAAGTGGCCAACCTTAAGTTGCAAGAAGCCCTCGACGAGGTGGGACGCACCAACGAGGAGTTGCAACGCACCTACAGCCAACTGCGCATGACCGACAAGATGAAAGAGGAGTATATAGCGCGCTACCTGAATCGCTGCCGCATGTATTTAGACCAACTCTCTGAGTTCCGAAGCACTACGCTACGTCTTATCAAAAACCGCCGCTATGACGACATTGCACAATCGCTGCAAAAGGCTCTGAATGCAAAGACTGAGCAAGCTCAATTCTATGCCGACTTTGATGCTGCGTTTCTCACACTCTTCCCCAACTTTGTTGAGGCATTCAATGCTTTGCTTCAACCAGACTACAACATTCAAGTGAAAAAGCATGGGCAACTCAACACTGAGCTGCGCATTTACGCGCTCATTCGCTTGGGCATTCACGACACATCACGCATTGCACACTTCCTAGACTACTCTACAGCCACCGTTTACAACTACCGATCAAAAATACGCAACAAGGCACTCTGCGCTCCCGAGCTATTTGAACAACAAGTAGCTACATTATAACGAGAGTTTGGAATAAGGAATACAGAAAAACAAGTGTAGATTACGAGTGGATAATTAATAGGGTAAACGAACGAGGAAAGTTTGTTTACCCTTTGCTGATTTATTGGTTATTAGCAATTTAATAGTGAGGATCAGCATGGTTTGAAAGCGTAGTTCTTCTAAAATATGGTTAAGCCCTGCAATAAATGGCTCATGATTGGCACTGCCATCAGCGACAACGCAGCACCAACATACATGAATCTTGTTTTTGCCACCAAAAACCACCCATAACTTTGACGTAACTCAATGATTTCTAATACGTGCTATGTAATGATGTAGAAAAGTGATGAAGTTAGGAAATAGTTATAGATGAATCATACCAATAAAGTTCTCTATCGTCAGCGAAGTATGACTTACATGCCGTTGGATGCCCATTATACTTTTTCCAGATGAGCGCTTATGTTTGCGTCCTCCGACCGAAGGACGCAGATTATATGAGCGGTATAAAATGAGTAAAGCCTCGTTTGTGAATGGATAGGCCCCCTATACAAAAATGGGCATGGCCGAATTGATGAGGTCTGTGTTATTATATTGTTGTTTATAAGAAACAACGTGGTATTCCTTGAACCTCGGAAGTAGAATTGTTTTGTGCAGCCCCTTTGACGGTAAAATGAATTTATTTTCGTATGGATAATTTTCTCAAACTCGCATGAATAAGGGCAGAGTGTGCCTATTGTGGCTGAAAGCTAGTTGGAAATAGGCACAATATCACATTCATATGTAAAAAACGGGCGTTTCTTTTGGCTTTTCGCGGCTCTATTGTTATCTTTGCTTGCAAATTTTTACACTATGGGATTATTATCAAAAATATTCAAACATAAAGCACAGGCAAACGAGACTGGTTGGCGAGTGGGTGGAATGGAAGATTTCATGATGCTGATTCGTGTATATTATCAGTCGGTTATGGCTGCCAATTTAGGTATTTCAAATCTTTCTGCTTTGCCCGATTTGCGCGTGTTTAAGCAAACACTTCATGTGCAAACAGTGAACAATAAATTAGGCGTAGGCGAGAAGAATAAGTGTCGCAAAATGCTGATGGAAATCTATGGTCTCGAAGAGTTTTTCTTCAAGGAAATAGATGCTAGTATTAAGCGTCACTGTCGTAATGTCAATGAAGTGCGTAACTACCTATTCCAATTTCAGGGATTCTCACAAGAGTTGATGATGCTCATGGGTAACCTCATGAAGTGGAAGTTTCGCATACCTTCCATGTTCCGTAAGGCTCTTTACGATCTCACGGCAAAGAGCGTAAACCAAGTTCTTACCAAAGATACATGGAAAGACGAAGGCGTGCGCAAGGCCTGCTTAGCTATCCGTCAATATCAGCAGCATTTAGGATATAGTGCCGAATGGATGACAGCATACGTATACAACGTTGTAATTCTAGCTAAGAAAGAGCCAAAGCCTGCCGACACAGACGAGAAGTAAAAACGCATTTTTGAGTTTTAATAAGTGAATCCTCTTTAGTAAGGAGAGTCTCTATTCTATATAGCAGATACCTCCTTATTAGAAGAATCATCTCACTATGAAATAGTTTTCATAGAATGTTTACAGAAGCTCAAAAGTATTCAACCTCAAAACATGACAAACGAACAAACAACAGCTCTTCGCAATTTTGAGGCGAGGATACGTCAACTCATGATGGCGTATAAGGCTGAACAGCAGGAAAATGCTAGGCTTCGTCAACAACTTGATGTGTGTAAGCAAAAGTTGGATGAGGCTCAAGAAAATGTCTGCCGTTTGGAAGAAAACTATAAAGCACTGAAGACAGCGCGTATGATTGAGGTGAGTGGGGATGATGTAAGAGAATCGAAAGCACGCATTGCTCATCTTATTCGCGAGGTGGACAAGTGTATTGCATTGTTGGACGTATAACATCGGATGAAGATGGATAACAAAAGTGACAAACTGGTCATTCAATTGCTCATAGGAAAGCAGGTTTTTCCCATCACCATCAAGCGCGAGCAAGAAGAAATATATCGCAAGGCATCGCAGATGATCAATGAAAAGCTTGGGCGCTACGAACAATCGTATCCAAATCTTGGTTATGAACGATATACTTCTGTGGCCTTGCTC
Organism: uncultured Prevotella sp.; assembly: GCA_900541575.1. GTDB lineage: Bacteria > Bacteroidota > Bacteroidia > Bacteroidales > Bacteroidaceae > Alloprevotella. The sequence continues at coordinate 10,213 of UQKO01000050.1, read as the reverse complement.
GACTTTGCTGTGCAGGTAATCCAACTCCAATCGCAGAAAGACCAATCTCCTTACGAGGAGATGGTGGATCGTCTGACCGAAGAAATAACCCAGTTGTTGTCTTCTCGTTCTGAGGAAGACGCCTCAAAAGAGAAACCTTAAGTAAGCCCTCGTAGCATACTCCTTTTATATATATAAGGAGTGGAAGCACGTAAGGCATAATTCTAATTTATATATTATTCAAATTCGAAATGATCGAAACAATATTGCTCATCGTCGGCATAGTCATTGGCGCAGGTGCAGGATATAGCTTCTTCCGTTACGTATTGAAGAAGAAATACTTGCGCATGATTGAAAATGCGAATAAAGAGGCCGATGTTATCAAGGAAAAGAAACTCCTTGAAGTAAAGGAGAAATTCTTGAACAAGAAGGCTGAACTCGAAAAAGAGGTACAGCAGCGTAATCAGAAAATCTTACAGGTAGAAAACAAACTGAAACAACGTGAAATCGGGCTCAATCAGCGACAGGACGACCTTGGCCGTAAAAAGCAAGAACTTGAGAATGTTCACAATCGCCTAAACAGCCAGCAGCAGGCTCTCTCGCGCAAGGAAGAAGAACTCGAAAAACTTCAGCTAAAAGAACGAGAGAAACTAGAAGAACTCAGCGGTCTGTCGGCTGAAGAGGCTAAGAAGCGCCTTGTTGACTCCTTAAAGGACGAAGCTCGCAGTGATGCCCAAAGTTACATCAATGATATTATGGACGATGCCAAGCTGACTGCCAATAAGGAAGCCAAGCGTATCGTGATTCAGACCATACAACGTGTAGCTACTGAGACGGCTATCGAGAATAGTGTGACCGTGTTCCATATCGACAACGATGAAGTGAAGGGTCGCATTATTGGACGTGAAGGACGTAACATTCGTGCGCTTGAAGCCGCCACGGGTGTAGAAATCGTAGTAGACGATACTCCCGAGGCCATTGTAATTAGTGCTTTTGATCCTGTACGCCGCGAAATATGTCGTTTGGCACTTCACCAGCTTATTGCCGACGGACGAATCCATCCCGCTCGTATCGAAGAAGTGGTGGCCAAGGTAAAGAAGCAAGTGGAAGATGAAGTAATCGAAACGGGTAAGCGCACTGCTATCGACTTGGGAATCCACGGTTTACATCCTGAGTTGGTGCGTATCATCGGTAAGATGAAATATCGTTCTTCTTATGGTCAGAATCTCTTGCAGCATGCTCGCGAAACGGCGAATCTCTGTTCAGTGATGGCTGCCGAGCTAGGATTGAATCCAAAGAAGGCAAAGCGTGCTGGTTTGCTTCACGATATTGGTAAGGTGCCCGATGAAGAGAGCGAATTACCTCACGCACTCTATGGCGCAAAGTTGGCTGAGAAGTATAAAGAAAAACCCGAAATTGTGAATGCGATTGGTGCACATCACGATGAAATGGAAATGACCACATTGTTGGCTCCTATTGTACAGGTGTGCGATGCCATTAGTGGTGCTCGTCCTGGTGCTCGTCGCGAGATTGTTGAGGCTTATATCAAGCGCTTGAATGACTTGGAACAGATTGCTTCAAGCTATGATGGTGTGACCAAGACTTATGCTATTCAGGCTGGTCGTGAACTTCGTGTTATTGTGGGTGCTGATAAGATTGACGACAAGCAGATCGAAACTCTTAGTTCAGACATTGCTCGCCGCATTCAAGATGAGATGACCTATCCTGGACAGGTGAAGATTACCGTCATTCGTGAAACGCGTTCGGTAAGTTACGCGAAATAAGCACGCATATACTTTTCATTCCTGAATATATACAGGCGGAAATGTGTAATGTAGTACCAAACTATCATTCTTTCTAGCAGTGAAAGAGAAAAAGTCAATGGTAACAATGCACATTTCCGCTTATTAGTATCTACCTATCATGAATACGAAAAATCGTAATCCGTGGCTTTGGATCCCCTCGCTCTATACAGCCGAGGGAATACCTTACGTGATTGTTATGTCTGTGGCCACCGTTATGTACGAACGTATGGGGCTGAGTAATTCGCAGATAGCCCTCTATACCTCGTGGCTCTATCTCCCGTGGGTGATTAAGCCTTTTTGGAGTCCGTTTATCGATATGATGCGTACCAAGCGCTATTGGATTATTCTGATGCAACTCGTCATTGGTGCAGCTTTGGGCGGACTCGCTTTCAGCATGCAATTACCTTCTTATCTGCAATGGTCGTTGGCTTTCTTGTGGCTCATGGCCTTTAGCAGTGCAACGCACGATATTGCAGCCGATGGATTCTATATGATTGCCCTCTCACCCAGCGAACAAGCTCTCTTTGTGGGTATTCGTTCCACTTTCTATCGTATAGCAAACATCGTGGGACAAGGATTGCTTATCATGTTTGCTGGTACGCTAGAGTCGCATTATAAGCCTGCGATTGCATGGTCAGTTACTTTTTGTGTAACAGCCGTGCTTTTTTTACTTCTCTTTTTCTATCATGCACGTGTGCTCCCTCGTAGAGCAGCCGATCATGCTAGTAAAGACGTAACGTGTGGCAATGTGTTGCAAGGTTTTTTTGACACGTTTGTCAGTTTCTTTCGCAAACCACAGATTGTTGTTGCTTTGCTATTTATCTTGCTTTATCGACTTCCCGAAGCGTTGCTCGTCAAGATTTGTCCTCTCTTCTTATTAGGAAAGCTTGATACGGGAGGACTTGGCTTATCCACACAGGATGTTGGGTTGGTGCAAGGTACGGTAGGGGTGGTAGGTCTCACTTTAGGTGGTATCTTAGGAGGCTTTGCTGCCGAACGTGGAGGCTTGCGCCGTTGGCTTTGGCCTATGGTGCTTAGCATTACGCTTCCCGATGCAGTATATATCGCACTAGCTTATTTTCAACCCGATGGGTTAGCGAGCATTAGTGTTTGCGTGTTTGTAGAGCAGTTTGGCTATGGCTTTGGCTTTACGGCCTATATGCTCTATCTTATGTACTTCTCACGTGGAGAATCTTCCACGGCACACTATGCATTTTGTACTGGCTTTATGGCACTCGGTATGATGCTCCCTGGCATGGTGGCGGGCTATCTGCAAGAGAGCGTAGGCTATCTCAATTTCTTCATCATCGCCATGGTATTGTGTGTCTTTACCTTCATTGTGGCCAGTTTGGTAAAGATAGATGAGAATGAGCTTGAGGAAGTAGAGGCAGCCGATGAGACAACCGTGAAAGAATAAACCTATTAAGGGTCGTTCTATTAATTCTGAAATATAAATTGTCTAACATGTGTGGAGTGGTTCGCACGGACAATTCCCAAAATTCTGATAGAAAGAATCCTCTTTGCTGCAAAATAGTTGCAGTAAAGAGGATTCTCATTTTGTATTTAGGTAAGCGTATCCGCGATGCTAGTAGATACGCTTACATTTCTATGCTCTTTTGAGTTTTAGCGGACAGAACTGGCGAATGACATAGGTACACCACTGGCGGAATTGAGTGGCACGGATAGAGTTGACACGATAACCAACAGAAATGATTGCGTCAAGATTATAGAACTTTGTCATGTAGTTCTTGCCATCTGCAGCAGTTGCCGAGTTTTTCTCGGTAACTGAATCTTCAACAAGTTCTCCGCTCTTGAAGATGTTCTTCAGATGCAATCCGATATTGTCTGTTGAACAATCAAAAAGCTGTGCCATAATCTTTTGATTGTATGATAAGGTGTATAATATTCTCTGTTGTCTATCAATACATCGTTTGTCTCCTCTTGCTGTCCATTTCACCCTTCTCCTTTGATTAGGGACGTACATTGTTTTACTTTAATATGCCAAAAGAAGACTTTCTTAAATTCACGATTATCAAATGACTGAAGTTTCGGATTTAGCAAGGACGGGCTGAAAGCCCAATGGTGCACAGAGCCCAGGGCAAGCGAAGCGACACCCTGGGGCAAAGCACGTTCGTTAGTGACGCCCTGAAAGGGCAGAAGCTTTATATCTAATTTCCAACATTGAATGCTTTTGCCCTTACAGGGCGTAACAACACTATCCACGGGAAACCCAGGGCGTTGCCCTGGGCTATGCGCTTGTTGGGCTTTCAGCCCGTGCATTATCGGCTGCGGCTCAGCAATTCAAGCAAGCTTGATTGCTGAGGTTTGCGATAATTCAGCCCGTTTGGAACTAAATCCGAAACTTTAATCAAATGATAGGCTAGGGGTGTGGAACACGCATTCCTTCTTTTAAGGAAAGTGTCCACCAAACATAAGAATTGATGAGACAAGAGATAGCAAAGCAGAACGTGTTGATAAGAAATCCCACCATGGTGAGATAAGCCGGCATGTTCCATCCGTCGCCAGCCCAGTTAGATTGTGCTGCTGCAAGTTTACTTAGCGTATATACAACTACGGGCATGAGTGCTGCTGCATTGGCAATGGCCGTCAAAATGCCTGAAAGAATCAGTAGTATGAAAGGAATGCCCCAGGCATGTTTGAGCCCGCTCAAAACACTTTTCTTCAAATCTTTACCCAAGAGAGTGTATTGTATGGCGGCTTGTTTATAGGCCGGTAGAATATATAGTCCCCAAAGTAAGATAGTAACGGAAAGCCATCTTGAGAATTTCACAGCAAGCCATCCAAGTATGCTTGCCACGATAACGAAAGCAATGAGAAATAAAGTGGCTATGATAAACGCACGTTTCATATAGTCACGCTCTGTTTTTCCCAGTTGCACGCTTATACTCTTCTTGAGGATCGTTCCTTCTTGTACAAAGGTGTGCATCGTATCCGTGAGTCTAGCTTTGTAACACAATCCGCCGAAGAGGAAAAGCCCCCAAGTGAGTACGATATAAATCGTCGTTATAGCCGACGGGCAAGCTACCCAACGAGCAGTTTCGGCATCTCCATCACTCATGAAGAGAAGATAAGCGGGCATGGCCTGTTCGCCCGCATATTGCAACACAACTTCCAAGAGAAATGCTGCCGTGAGTCCTGCAAAGAGCAGGTAGGGGAAAAGTTGCTTAAAATATGCTTTCCAATTTAGCGCAATGATTTTCCACGCGTCGGACAGGCAAGCCTTGACGCTACGATCTTTATAGAATGTGAGATTTGTTTCCATTGTGAGGAGGTGTAAAAATGCTCAATCAAGAGTTTATAGATTTAGATTCAGTGAGACTACTTCTGCTTCAGCTTGCTTTCGAATTGCTGAGCCGTAGCTTACCTTATGCAAAGGTATTGCAAGTGCGAATGCAATGAAAGCTCGCTTTCAAATTGCTGAGCCGTAGCTTACTTTATGCAAAGGTACAAATTCTTTATATATAGCATGTGCTGAACATCCTACTTTTGTTGGGCATTGTACAGGCTTATAAAAAAAAGTTAAGCGCGGGTACACGTTCTTTCTTTTTTGTATCTTCGCAATCAAAACAGGCATTTACTCTTATGAAGACAACAACATTACTTGCGGCTTTTTGCCTTCTGATGCTTACTTGTTTCTCATGTGGAGGCAAGAAGAATCCGTCTGCACAGACACCCATTCAAGATTCAGCGGCCGAAAGTGCTGTTATTGAAGAAGAACCTGATTCTACCATTTATGGAACATCGGGCGAGGACTTTGGTATGAGCACTTTCAATATGATTAGTGATAAGGGAGACACACTCTACCTCTGCCGAACAGCTGAAGATGGTACAGATGGGAAAATCTATGGTTCCCTCAAGTATGGCGAACGTTATGCGTTGACCACGCGTGATCACGGACAAGCAGTGGGGGTGCTCATCAACTTGACGGAGCTAGATAAAAAGCTGAAAGACTACACCATCAAGAATGGGCATATCATTGTGAAAGGAGACACAATAGATGCCAAGAAACTCTTCCAGTAAGTCAGCGATAATAGTAAACTTATAAAAACGAAAGATTCAAATATGTTTTCAGGAATTGTAGAAACAATGGCTCGCGTAATCAGCGTGGAGCAAGATAAGGAAAACAAACATTTTACCCTCGAGTGTCCTTTTGGTCATGAACTGAAGATTGACCAAAGTGTAGCACACAATGGTGTGTGTCTCACGGTAGTAAAGATAGATGGCGACTGCTATGTGGTCACAGCTATGGAAGAAACTCTTAAACGTTCCAACTTGGGGAATATTCAGGCTGGCGATTGCGTGAATGTGGAGCGTTCCATGATGATGAATGGCCGTTTGGATGGCCATATCGTGCAAGGCCATGTGGACACTACTGCCACTTGTACAGAAGTGAAGGACGCCGAAGGCAGTACAGAGTTTACCTTTCAGTATACATCTACTCCCGAGATGGAAAGTCAAGGCTATTTCACCGTGGAAAAAGGCTCTGTTACAGTCAATGGCGTGAGTCTCACCGTGTGTGAGTCAAAACGAAATTCCTTCAAGGTGTGCATCATTCCCTATACTTTTGAAAATACGAATTTCCATGATATCAAGGTGGGTACAAAGGTGAATCTTGAATTCGACATCATTGGGAAGTACATTAGTCGTTTGGCGCAACTCAAGGATGAAAAGTAATATTACGGACTTTGTGGGCAACACGTCTCTCGCATCAGCGGTTGTTGTTAGATTACTCTTATGGGGAAACAATCAGCCAGAATGCCCTTGGCAAGACAGATTGTTTCCTAAGCCGTTGATGCAATCACGATGCCCACAGATAATCTAATTAAAGTTTCGGATTTAGTTCCAAACGGGCTGAATTATCGCAAACCTCAGCAATCAAGCTTGCTTGAATTGCTGAGCCGCAGCCGATAATGCACGGGCTGAAAGCCCAACAAGCGCATAGCCCAGGGCAACGCCCTGGGTTTCCCGTGGATAGTGTTGTTACGCCCTGTAAGGGCAAAAGCATTCAATGTTGGAAATAGATATAAAGCTTCTGCCCTTTCAGGGCGTCACTAACGAACGTGCTTTGACCCAGGGTGTCGCTTCGCTTGCCCTGGGCTATGTGCACCATTGGGCTTTCAGCCCGTCCTTGCTAAATCCGAAACTTCAGTAATCTAATAAGCTAAACGTTATGCGTGAACTCTTGTGTATATTCCTCGGAGGAGGTCTAGGAAGCATATGTCGCTATTCCATCGGAGCTTTCTTATTGCATAGCAGTGGAAGGGCTTTCCCGTGGGCCACGCTAGCGGCCAATGTGATAGGCTGCTTGTGCATCGGACTTCTATCGGGATTCTTCGAACGTCGTTAGGCGGGCATCGTTTATTTGCTGCTAGTTACAGGGTTTTGCGGAGGATTCACCACCTTTTCCACCTTTTCCAACGAAACGTTTCAGTTCTTGCGTCAAGGTCTTTACTTTATGGCTCTGTCCTACATTTTCCTCTCGCTTGTAGTAGGATTAATAATGCTGATGGTAGGCTTTGCAATGGCTAGGAATCTTTGATGCTTCTTGAAATCTATTATGCGTAAGAAAGAACTCTTTGAATACGTGCTGAACTATTTTCAGCAAACCATGGATGCCACGGAGACAGAGCTTCATTTCTCCACTCCCTTTGAACTTCTCGTGGCAGTGGTGCTTTCTGCTCAGTGTACAGATAAGCGAATCAATCAAGTCACTCCGCACCTGTTTGCCGACTTTCCCACACCCGAATCCATGGCTGCCACTACGCCCGATGTGATTTACGATTATATCAAATCTGTGAGCTATCCCAACAATAAGGCCAAGCATTTGGTGGGCTTGGCTCAAAAGCTTGTAACCGATTTCCATTGCGAAGTGCCTTCTACGCTCGAAGAACTTACCACACTCCCTGGCGTAGGGAGAAAAACGGCCAATGTAGTGCAAGCCGTAGCCTTTGGCAAGGCTGCCTTGGCGGTCGATACGCATGTGTTTCGTGTGAGCCATCGTCTCGGACTTGTACCTCAGCGTTGTACCACTCCTTATAGTGTGGAAGTGGAACTCAAAAAGTATATTCCAGAATCTCTCGTGGCCTCTGCTCATTATTGGCTTCTCCTTCATGGCCGCTACACGTGTGTGGCACGTAAACCCAAATGTGCCAATTGTGGTCTTCGTGATATATGTAAGAGCGCGATGGGGTAAGATTTATAGGTCACATTTCGCTTCTATCTCACAAATAAAGAAGACAGGACAAAAGAGCACTTCCATAAGGAATAAACTCTTTTGTCCTGACTTCAAGAAAACGTGCTATGCGATTTTTACTTCGCAGCAGCAGTGCGACGAGAACGGCGTTTAGGCTTCTCTTCTGTGGGCTTCTCAATCTTTACACCTGCCAATTCGGGGTCAATCATGATACGGCCGCAATATTCGCATACGATGATTTTCTTGCGCATACGGATGTCGAGCTGGCGCTGAGGCGGAATTTTGTTGAAGCAACCGCCGCAAGCATCACGTTGTACGTAGACGATGCCCAGACCATTGCGAGAGTTCTTGCGGATACGCTTGAAAGCAGCGAGCAGACGGGGCTCAATGCTCTGTTCAAGGTTCTTCGCCTTTTCACGGAGCTTTTCTTCTTCGGCCTTAGTCTCGGCAGTGATGTCATCGAGTTCCGATTTCTTCATGTCGAGGTCGGCACGACGCTCTCCAAGTTGATTCTTCGCCTTCTCAATGTCGGCTGTCTTTTGTTCGATAGAGCGTTGAGCTTCGCCAATCTTCTTGTTTTGAAGCTCTACTTCGAGGCTTTGAAATTCGATTTCCTTTGAGAGCATATCGTACTCACGATTGTTTTTCACATCGTCGAGCTGAGCTTTGTAGCGGTCGATAGCAGTCTGGGCTTCGTTAATTTTAGCATGTTTAGTAGCAATGTCAGCTTTGAGGCTTTCTACATCCTCATTGTACTTGCCGATACGGTGGGTCAAACCTTCGATCTCGTCCTCTAGGTCTTGAACTTCCAAGGGTAGCTCACCACGGAGAATCTTGATACGATCAATTTCAGAGAGCATGGTTTGCAACTGATAGAGATTCTTCAGCTTCTGTTCAACGGACATGTCCGCTACGTCTTTTTTTGCCATGATTGTATTTAGTTAGTGTGGGTGGGGGTAGTGTTCGCATGGAAGCTTTTTCACGGGGGAAGAGTGTGCTAATATGGGAAGTAAGTTGTCCCAAATCCGTTCTAGAGTGTCGGAAAAGAAAGGCTTACTCACCTTTCACTCGTCAACTCCGATTCCCCCACACATGTATTAATTGATTCTTATAGGGTTGGTCTTTATGCTAGTTTCCACCAATCGTAGCTCGGGGTGAGCTTCGTGGAGGATGCGGTGGAGCAGCTGGATGGTAAATTGTTCGCTTTGGTAGTGTCCCATTACGCCGATGAAGAGGTCGGTTTCGTGTCCAAAGTAGAAATGGTAGCCCATTTCGCCAGTAAGGAAAGCGTCAGCGCCTTGGTGAATGGCTGTATTGAGTAGGAAATCTCCAGCCCCTCCGCACAGTGCCACTCGCTGAATCATTCCATTGTTGCGCAGAAAGTCATTGTGCAGAAGGCTTTCTACCTGAAATGTCTGTTTCAGAAGGTGAATGAACTCCGTTTGCTTCATAGCGCGGGGCAGTGTGCCGATGATGCCGCTTCCGCCTTGACCATTAGAGGAGGGCAGAAGGAATTGCACTTCTTGCAGTCCAAGCTTTTCGGATATCATAAAATTGACACCTCCTAGTGCATTGTCTAGGTTGGTATGGGCTGCATAGATGGCAATATTCTTTTGAATGGCCATTACTGCACAGCGTTCTACTTGTGTATCTTGAGTGATATGGCGAAGCGGACGAAACAATAGTGGGTGATGAGCTACAATGAGGTTACACCCTAATTGCTCGGCTTCGAGAATCACTTCTTCCGTGACGTCAAGACACAATAAGACCCCTGACACATCTTCGGCCTCTGTTAATCCAATCTGCAAGCCAGCATTGTCATAGCTTTCTTGCAGCGGCAGGGGCGCGAACCGTTCAAGGGTCACAGCGACTTCCTTAATCTTCATCAAATCTTACTTAAAGGATGATGTATGTTGTATTTGAGTGCAAATGTACGCATTTTCGGTGAAATGAGGGGCTTTCTTGTGTGCTTTTTTGCCAAGGAGTAGCAATAATCGTTAGTTATTGAGCTTTTGTTGGGCTTTGACAAACTTATATTTGATTCCGCTATTACGAGTTTTGGGTTAGCGGATATTTTGGTTGTTTGATAAGGAAAGTGATTTGTCTTCCCGTCCACAGATTCCCGTCTTACCATTCACAGATGCCCATTTTCCCTTTCACAGATGCTCATCTTTACGTCTACCGCTGCCGTGCGGTAAAGCTACCACAGGCCTGT
>UQKO01000049.1 GCA_900541575.1 uncultured Prevotella sp. | reverse complement strand
AGACATAAAGTTCTTCATGTTTAGAATAGCTACTCAATATGCATGATATGAGCAAGCCTCTTTTTACCATCATACCAACCGGAAATATCCGCTGATCCGAAATATCGGCTGCCCCATGAAACTCATGCCAAGCGTACACAAAAAAAAGGTTACGCAATACCTAGTGTATCACATAACCTTTAAATTCTTAACGTCCTGCATAGTGCAAGTTTTTGTGAGCCTCTTGTCGGATTCGAACCAACGACCCCGAGATTACAAATCACGTGCTCTGGCCAACTGAGCTAAAGAGGCGGGTGGGTAAGCTAACTGTATCGCGCCGCTACAACCAACTACCTTTGCTGCGGTCAAGCCCTGGAGGATTCGAAGGGAGCTGGCCGTACAGCACTTACCCATATAAAATACTCAACTTGCATGCAAGCCTTTCTTTTTTGCGAGTGCAAAGGTATAGCTTTTTCTGATATAAACAAAATAAAAATGATTTTTTCTTGTTATTCTATCATTTATCAGCTATTCTTTGAAAAGTTCACGCTATGAAGTATTCTCACACTCCTTATATAATGAATAGGAACGTCTAGACTAAGAAGCATCATTGCCTCTACTTGCGGATTTAAGGAACATTACTTCTCAAACGCGCATTCCCTCTTCCATAATTAGAAATTCAAGTTTAGGCCAAGCGAAAGAAGTTCATAAAATTCAAAATTCGACTGATCACTCTTTCTTGTACGACTATCGTCGAAACGCGGATAGAGAAAGAGTTTCGTGGAAAGATAGCGATTGATTGCGAGATTGAACGTATTTTCCCACTCTATTTGCGTAGACGAATAATCAGTAAAGAAATAGATACGTCCAGACCAACTAATATTTTTCACAATGTTCCAATTATAGTTCATTGTGATATTCGAACCATACTCCCATTTTGCATGCTTCCCTTCGTCTAGTCCGAAGGAGGTTACAAGCGAAGAACGATCCACATATTTCAGTTTCAAAGCCAATGGCGAAAGTGTGGCATTGATTTTAAAGCGATTATTGCGCGTAGTTTGCTGATAATCCATACCTAACGAGAGCAACGATTCAAAGGGCGACATAAAGTCTGAGTATACTCGTTCATCGTTTGCCTTGTAGCCCTTAAAGAATTGCGTCCAACTCTGCAACATAGCCGTATAATACCAATGTTTCACAGCTCTATAACCTAATTTATTTGTCAAACGGAGTAAGTCGGAATTAGTTTTATATTTATGTTTCTCGTCGTTGTGCGACGTTTGAAAGCCTAGTTTCATTTCCAATTTATTATCAAACGTGAGTCGACGTTGATTGTTGTAATTCGCTTCTATCACTGTAGCTGCGAGCAATGCGTTATGACTTTCTCCTCCCTTATACCAATTATCACTCACATAGTTCTGTGTAAACTGCAATGAGAAATTAGTCTTGAAAGTCCAAAAGTTTGGCCGCCTTACAACGATTCCCAAATCTTCTTCCATTGGGATGTTCACGTTTGCTTGTTCCTGTTTGCTATCGCCATAGCGCTGCGTAAGAGTTTGCATTGGAGGAAGCTCCTTGGAGGGTGTATACCGTGAAGTCTTCACAGCGTCAAGACTCAGCACCTCTGAGGGATGATACAAACAACCATTCACAAGAAGTGCGTCAGTCAATCCTAACACCTCACATATGGGAGCAGACAAATAGCCAGAATCCACAGACTGCGTATTTCGCTCGGGGAGAGCAAACAGCCGGTTCGTGATCTGCGGATAAAGAGCAGGACGTCCCATTAAGGCAAACAAATAAGGATTAGGCACAGAATCATGTATTCCTTGACGCACACTATATTTGCGCGCTAAGGAGTCGAGTTTTTTACTCGCATGGTTTATCAGCTCAATCGATTTATCAACATGCGTTTCATGTTGCGTACGACGATTTAAGGACTGCGCGCTTGCCGACAGAGAAACAATCAGCACAACCAACGCTGCACCCCATATTTTATATAGATAATCACCCATATTCTTCGTTATTGCGTAATTTGTGTGCGAATATAAGGATTTATTCCACAAAATGCTTTGTCAGTCCATGATAAAAGCATATTTTTGGGCGAAAAAACAACCTTAGGGTGGTTTAAACGACACAAAATAGCCCTAATTTATACTATCCACAAACACACCTATCAGTCATGATGAGACAACTTAAAATCAACGTTACAATAACGAGCCGAAGTAGCGAAGCTTTAGAGCGATATCTGCAAGAAATTGGCCGAGAAGAGATGATTTCGACTGATGAGGAAACAGAGTTGGCTAGAAGGATTCACCATAACGACCATGACGCATTAGAACGACTTGTGAAAGCTAATCTGCGATTTGTAGTGTCTGTGGCTAAACAATACCAAGGACAAGGCTTGGGCCTTATTGACCTCATCAACGAAGGCAACGTAGGACTTATCACGGCTGCACAGCGATTTGATGAAACACGCGGATTCAAATTTATCTCTTACGCTGTATGGTGGATTCGCCAAAGCATTCTGCAAGCATTGGCAGAGAATAGCCGCATTGTTCGTCTACCATCTAATCAGGTGGGCTATGTTAGTAAAGTAAATCGATTTTACAATCATTTTGTGCAAGACAACGAGCGTGCTCCGTCTATCGAGGAAATTGCCGAAGCACTTAATCTTGAGCCAGAGAAGGTAAATAGTGCCTTAATCTCTGCAGGCAAACACATTTCGATGGACGCTCCCCTTGTGGAGGATGAAGATAGCTGTTTGCTCGATTTACTCACCAATAACGACTCTACAGAAGAAACTGATTCCGGACTTGTTTCTGAATCTTTAAAAGAAGAAGTTGCTAGAGCCTTGAGTTCGCTTCCACAGCGCGAAGCCGAAATTCTTCGCATGTTCTTTGGCATTGGCACACCTGCATTGAGCCTCGACGAAATTGGAACCAAACTAGACCTTAGCCGTGAACGCGTACGCCAAATCAAAGAAAAAGGACTTTCTGTGCTCCGCCACGCAAAGATTGGCAGTGTGCTGAAGGAGTATTTGTAGCAGTTTTATGGGGCACTTGCAAAGAACTCAGAGGAAACGGGACACATAGTTTTCCAGACGCGTCATCGTAGGCTGCGAACACAGGTCACCGTCATTGGGAAGAAGGCCGGTGCACATTTTCAGCATGCTGTCGTGACGGAGTGTATCGCAGTCATCCGCATCCTCATACCCTGCCGCTATCTGGAACACACACCGGATCAACATTTCCTCCAGACTATGTACAATGAGGTCTTTATTCCGCCATTCCATGATGTGCGATGCCAGACGCGTGAGAAAACCTTGGCGCAAGTTTACACCATGAAGAAGATGCAAACCACCGAAAGAGGACAGATCCGGAGCCGTAAATGATACTTCTATCGGCTTTTTGAGGTCAGGGAACTCAAATAATTCCAACTGGCTGTTGATATTTGACGTTTTTATTAATTTTGCACATGGGAAACGTTTGTATTAACTTGATTCTAACACATTAAAGGTAATACATTTTTTGCACATATACAAAAAAACGTTCTTTTTTTATTGTATTATAAATAATTCAGGCTAAAGAATATACGGAAAGACTTTGTCTGCTAATTTAAGGCAATTAGCAAGCAAGGAAGCTGCGGTAAAGGCAACTCCTACCCCTACCACACCCATCCATCCATAATGTTGCCAGAATAGACCTGAAACAAATGTACCGGCAGAACCTCCTAAGAAGTAAATGGTCATATAAACAGTATTGACCCGGTTGATGGCGGATGCGTCAAGAACGACCACGCTGGTCTGATTTGACAGATGGATGCTTTGCATTCCAGCATCAATCAAGAGAATGGCGATTATCATCCACAAGTAACTGTCATTTCCCCAAAATGCCAACAACCATGCAAACAAGATGACGCATCCTCCGACAATGGAGAAGAATCTTGCGCCATACTTTTGGATATATCCGCTGATGAAAACCACCGTAGATGCACCTGCCAATCCACACAAACCGAGTGCTCCGATAATATCGTCGCTTGCAAAGAAAGGCTCTTGCTTCATTCGGAAGGCAAGGCAACTCCACAAGGCAAAGAACGAGCCATAAGCCAATGCCGCCCTCAACGACGCGATACGCAAGTACGGGTATTTGAAAAGCAGACGCAACAAGGATTTCATCAGCCCTGCATAACTTTCTTGTGAACGTGCAGGCAACACGGGCAGCATTTTGTGAATCATCAGAAAACACCCGAGCATAAACACGCAAGCCACAAAATAGACAGAACGCCATCCCCATATATCGGCGAGAAAGCCACTGAATACTCGTGACCCAAGAATGCCTATGAGCAAACAGGACTGTATAATCCCCACGTTGCGCACCTTGTGGTCCGGAGCTGAATTATACGACACCAACGGAATGAAGAACTGCGGCATGACCGAAGATGCCCCGGCAAGCAAGGATGCGCCCCACACCCAATAGATGTTCGGGGCGAGTGCTATTGCAAGCAAGGCACACGAAGAAACGATGTAATTGGTCAATATCAGTCTCTTTCGTGAAACCAGGTCGCCAAGTGGAATGACAAATACAAGCCCTGCCACATAGCCTATCTGGGTCAATGTCGCCACCATGCTGGCGGAAAAGTCGCTAACAGCAAAATCCTTAGCCATGCTGCCCAACAGAGGCTGGTTATAATAGCAGTTGGCAACGGAAAGCCCGGTAGCGACTGTCATCAGCGCCAGCAGAGGCGCCGGAATGCCTTGGTTCTCCCTCAATTCATACTTCATCTTCCGCCTCCTTTCAGTATGACACGATTTTCAATCCTATCAGGGAAGCAATGAGCGTGAACAGGAAGAAAAGACGGATGGGAGTGGCTGGCTCCTTGAAGACGAATATTCCTATCAAGACTGTGCCGACCGCCCCGATACCCGTCCAAATGGCGTATGCCGTTCCCAAAGGCAAAGTCTGAACAGCCTTGGCAAGCAGGGTCATGCTCAATACCGTGGAAGCCAAGAAGCCGCTACCCCACAGATAAAAAGCAAGTCCTGACGCTGCTCTCGTTTTACCCAAGCAGAATGTAAGGCTCACCTCAAACAATCCTGCCAATAATAAGATTATCCAATTCATACCTATGATTTATTAAATTCAGGTGCAAAAGTAGGCAAGTAACCTCTAATGGCTTTTTGCATTTGGTAAAAACTGATTTTGCATTTGGCAAAAAACAGCCGTTCATTCCCGTGTCTTTGTGCTATTTTATAATTTTGCACACCGAATACAACAATGAGTTATGAATATAAAGGAAATCATCAATCAAAGATATGCCATGCCGGATGCGTCTTTGGATAGATTGCGGCAATGCCTAACTGAGGTTTCGTACCCCAAAGGATTCCGCGTGTTGGAAAGCGGCAAGATAGAAAAGGATATCTTTTTCATCAAGAAAGGCATTGTCCGCGCCTATACTTCGGTGGACGGGAAAGAAATTACCTTTTGGGTTGGCAAGGAAGGGGCGACTCTTGTTTCCATGAAAGGATACGTAAACAATGAGCCGGGATATGAGACGATGGAGCTGATGGAAGATTCAGTCTTATACATATTGGAGAGGAAAAAGCTGGAAGAATTGTTTTCGGAAGACTTACATATTGCCAATTGGGGACGGCGTTATGCGGAGATGGAATTGCTTGCCACCGAGGAACGGCTGATTTCCATGTTGTCCGCCATTGCTTCGGAACGGTACAAAGAGTTGTTAGAGAAAGAACCCGATTTGTTGCAACGGTTGCCGTTGGGAAACATTGCTACCTATTTAGGCATAACACAGGCAAGTCTGAGCCGGATCAGGGCACAAATAAAGTGACGTAATTCGGCGATATCCTTTGACGCATTCTCTCAGAATGATATTTAGCAACAAGTTTGCCAGCAAGGATTCAGCACGTTCGAGTTTTAATAGATGGATTCAAAAGGTAAAGGACTTTGGGGACAAGAAATTCTGTACTGTTGCAACAACCATTGCAGATAGACAAGGAGAAATACTCAACTATTTCATCAATCGTGCCACTAATGCCTCTGCTGAGTCTCTTAACGCTAAGATTAAACTATTCAGAGCACAGTTGCATGGGGTTGTTGATGTTAAGTTTTTCCTGTTTAGGCTAACAAATATCTATGCTTGACACAGGTTTTTGCAGGTGCCCCAGTTTTATCTTTCTTTTTAAAATACTCGCTACACCATTTACTACATAATTTTGGCTCATTTAGTACATTGCTCTATATATTAGGACGATAGCTATTCATTACTATCTCACTTTTATCTAAAGTAAAACTTTCTACAAAAACTTCTCGTTCCTTTTTGCCATTCATCTAGTTTATATCAGTTTCTGTTTACCAAGTTTCACGACTTTCTTCTACACCTCAAATCAAAAAAATCAAGTCGTTTCCTTTGCTATGCATTCGGTTTGCACTAACTTTGTCCGCAAATAGCAAAACGAAACTCAATGAAACGCATTATTTTACAACGTTCCGTGATGCACACGGTACTACTCGGTGTAGCATTTCTACTTGCTAGCAATGTTTTTGGTCAGAAGAAGAGCAACACAATTTATGCCTTCACCATTGGAACTTGCTTTAATGATTCTGTGAATTATATCTCATCTATACAGCCCCTCACAGAAGGCATTATTGACAACAAAACCAAGTTTCTCAACGACCGACAGACTTACTCGAATAGAATGAAGACCTACTTGGACCAAAAGACAGGTAAGACCTATACTTGTGCTGTATTCTTCAACAAGAATCGCAACAAGCTTGAGAAAACATATCTCAAATTGCGTCGCAACGCAAGCAAAGACGCCCATGTACGCTTAATCGAGATACCCGTAAGTGAGTTTAGATTATCTGAACAATAACCCCCATACAACCCCTTACTACATTGGAAACACTCCATTTCAAGGTGGCCGACCTTTGTTTCGCCATTCAAGCCGACAATAAGCAACAAATCAAACGTTTACTACCATCCTATGCTCCTTTTTATATACAGCAAGGCTCAGATAGCGTTTTGGCACTTGTAGCAACCATCGCTGATGGAATGATTTCGGCCGAAGCAGAAGGAAAGGAATTGGGACAATTTGACTGTGGCGGCACAAATCATGCGATTTATCAATTAGAAGAAGGATATAAAGTTGTTATTAGCACGGTGGAAGGTCGTTTGGCTTGTGCCATGAAAACGAATGCAAACTTTAGTCGTTGCGACATTTCGCTATTAGGCGAAGAAAAGGATCACAGCTTTGGTCTAGGAAACGCCATGATGATCGCCTTTGCCTTTGCTGCTTCTTATTATGACACCATTTTGATGCATGCCTCTGTCACGATGAACGGAGGTTATGGCTACCTATTCCTAGGAAAGAGTGGTACGGGAAAAAGCACTCACTCTTCGCTTTGGCGCAAACATATCGATGGCTCCGACCTTCTCAATGATGATAATCCCGCTATACGCATTCAGCCCAATGGCCAAGTATTCGTATATGGTACTCCATGGAGCGGAAAGACTCCTTGCTATCGCAATATGAAAATGCCCGCGGGAGCCTTTCTCAGATTAGAACAATATCCCGAGAACATCATCAGCCGCGAAACTCCCCTTCGCGCCTTCGCCTCTATTCTTTCATCATGCTCCACCATGATTTGGGACAAGCCATCCTATAATCACATTACACATACCGTAGAAATAGTTGCACAGCAAGTGCCCGCCTTTTACTTGAAATGCCGTCCCGACAAAGAGGCCGCCCAACTGAGTTATCAGACTATTTCACACAAGTAAGCAATCCATTACCATTATGGAAACGCGCAAACTAGAAGTCCCCAACGACATACTCATTTCCGAAATTAAGCGAACGCTCAATCAAGGCAAGACAGCCACATTTCGCGTTAAAGGATTCAGCATGCGTCCTTTCTTGGACAACAACCGCGACATCGTAAAAATCAAGTGTGTTGCTCCTGAAGCCATCAGCGTACGCGATGTCGTCTTAGCCGAGATAGAACCTAAAGTATACGTACTCCATCGCGTAATCAGTCGCACAGACAATCAGCTCACACTCAAGGGCGATGGCAACATAAAAGGTGTGGAACATTGTCTCGACACACAAGTGGTGGGTATCGTCACAGCATTCTATCGCAAAGGACGTAAAAAGCCCGACCTCGTGACGAGCCGTAAATGGAAACTTTATTCCTCCGTATGGCTAGCTCTCACTCCGTTTCGGCGCATATTGTTAGGAGTCTACCGCAGACTCATTCTTCATAACCCATAGACAAAACTTTATGAAAATAAAACAAGGATTTGAACTACGCGACATCTGCGGCGAGAAAGTAATTCTTGCCACGGGTATCGAGAATGTAGACTTTAATCAAATGATTTCACTCAACGAAACTGCAGCCTACCTTTGGCAAAACATTGGTGAAAACGAATTTGACGCCCAGCGATTGGCAGACCTCTTGTGCGATGCCTACGAAGTTAGTCCAGAGACAGCTTTAGCCGATGCACAAAGCGTAATTAAGCAGTGGACCAACTGCGGAATTATAGAATAAAGAAAGAAGCCCGCGGCTCCCAATAAAGTATCCGTACTTCGACAGAGCCACGATTCACTCACTGAAACAATTATAACACAACATACCATCATTACACAATGAAAGAGCTTTCTCTTAAATATGGTTGTAATCCCAACCAAAAGCCAGCACGCATCTATGCCGAACAAGGCGAACTTCCCATTGAAGTATTAGGAGGACGTCCTGGCTATATCAACTTTCTCGATGCCCTCAATGGTTGGCAGCTTGTTCGCGAGCTTCGTGCCGCAACTGGCGTACCTTCTGCTGCTTCGTTTAAGCATGTTTCGCCTGCAGGTGCTGCCATTGGCATTCCAATGAGTGATACGCTTCGCAAAATCTACTTTGTCGACGACATAGAGGAACCTCTTTCCCCCATTGCCACAGCCTATGCACGTGCTCGCGGCGCCGACCGCATGTCGTCTTACGGCGACTTCATCTCCCTTTCCGATACATGCGACAAAGCTACTGCTCTGCTCATCAAACGCGAAGTGAGCGATGGCATCATTGCCCCCGACTACACACCAGAAGCACTTGAAATTCTGCGTACTAAGCGTAAGGGAACTTATGTAATTCTAAAGATGGACGTCAACTATCGTCCCGCTCCTATCGAGCACAAGCAAGTATTTGGCATCACTTTCGAACAAGGAAGAAATGAAATAGACCTCACAGGCGACAATCTCTTTGACAACATCCCCACTGACAATAAGACTTTTACAGAAGAAGCTAAGCGCGACCTCAAGATTGCACTCATCACACTAAAGTATACACAATCAAACTCTGTATGCTACGTAAAGGATGGTCAAGCCATTGGCATCGGTGCTGGACAGCAAAGCCGTATTCACTGCACTCGCTTGGCAGGCAACAAGGCCGACATCTGGTGGCTACGTCAACATCCCAAGGTAATGAACCTTCCTTGGGTGGAGAAAATTCGTCGTGCCGACCGCGACAACACCATCGACATTTATATCTCTGAGGATCACGACGATGTATTGGCCGATGGAGCATGGCAACAATTCTTTACAGAAAAGCCCGAAGTACTTACGATGGAAGAGAAGAAAGAATGGATTGCCAAGAACACCAATGTTGCACTTGGATCTGACGCATTCTTCCCCTTCGGAGACAACATTGAACGCGCCCACAAGAGCGGTGTGCAATATGTAGCTCAGGCTGGCGGCAGCGTTCGCGACGACCATGTCATCAGCACATGCAACAAGTATGGCATGGCCATGACCTTCACTGGCATCCGCTTGTTCCACCATTGATATAATGTGAAACGAACCTAGCACTCGTTTGCAGAGTTAGTTTCTAAATATCCCTTTATACTCCACACTTATGACTACTACTCGCAAAGCATCCGACGACGAAATCACACAGGCCATGACCGTGGGAATCACTTTCAAAGGAGCTAAGCTTAAAAAAGCCTCTAACGAAACAAAGGTGAAGACCAAGGCAAAAAAGAAAACCTACATTACAGGCTTGCACGGTTCAGGCTCTGCAAAGAAAAAAGCTGAGATTCGTCAGCGCAGAGCCAATCGCCACAAAAATAAATAAGTGAGACGCCGTCACCATGCGCAAGTAAAATAATAAAAGAGAAAAGCCACGACCTCATCCTCTGCAGATGAAGTCATGGCTTTTCTTTATCTAATAGATGTGAGTGGAAAACATTCTTGCACAAAGGAGAAAATCTACGATAGAAACGCTAACTTTTCTCTTACTCGAAAATTCATATTACCACTTTCGCTACCTATAAAACAGACACAAACGTCCTTTTATTCTTTTCCGGAACAATAGACTTCCCATGGGCAAAGTCACACATTGAGAGAAAGATTAGAAACAGGCTCCCATTATTCTTACACACATTGTACCTCGCCCATAAAGCCACTAACAGACTTTATTATCACTCTCCCAATCAATAATTATACCAACTATTACCTCTCGTTATTTGCGCTACAAAGCATAAAAAGAGGCTATATATAAAGGAAGAAAAGTTAGGTTCTATGCTATTCTTTCGTTTGTCTCAATGTTTTTATGTAAGTTTGCATACTAAAATACAACAAAGAAATGTCCTGTATACTAAATATTGAAACCTCCACTCAAGTATGCTCCGTAGCTCTGTCAGAGAATGGCGCATGTTTGTACGAAGAGATTGATGAGAAAGGCCCCTCACACGCACAGGTGCTTGCGGGCTATGTTGAGAATGCGGTATCGTTTGCCGATAGTCATGCCATTCCCATTGATGCAGTGGCCATAAGCAAAGGTCCTGGTTCTTACACGGGTTTGCGTATCGGAGTGTCAGAAGCAAAAGGCGTAGCCTACGGCAGAAATGCGAAGTTAATTTCCGTAGAAACACTAAAATTGCTTACCGTGCCTATTCTTCTAGGCGAAGAAGAACTTCCTGAAAATGCATGGCTCTGCCCCATGATTGACGCCCGACGCATGGAAGTTTATTGCGCTCTTTACGACCGTGCGCTCAGAGAACAACAAGAAACGAGAGCACTTGTGATTGATGCCAACTCTTTCAAGGACATTTTGGAGCAACGTCCCATATACTTCATGGGCAATGGAGCAGACAAATGTGCTGACGTGATAAAGCATCCCAACGCCCACTTCATCAAAGGCATTGTGCCCAAAGCTCACAACATGATTCCCCTTGCCGAAAAAGCAATGGCTACCGAGAATTTTGAAGACATAGCCTACTTTGAGCCGTTCTATTTAAAAGAATTTGTAGCAACAAAGAGTAAGAAGTTGCTTTAATGCAATTTTCAGAAATGGATCGCTTAGAAACTAGAAGTTGAGAATTTCTTGGCATAACCTTTCGCATGACCATATATCATATAGGACATCACAAGAAAGGAGAAAAGCTACCTAGCGCCTCATGCAGCAATCGAAGCAAATAGAGCTACTTCTAGAAACTACTTGAATGGATTCTCACTACAATCTTACATACCTAAAATAAAGGAATGCCCGATTACAACAACTTTGAAATAAAACTTCCGCACCCCAAAGAAGGAATGTCCACCGACTACAACTCCACACGAAAAAATCTACGCCTGCCAGAATATGGGCGTCTCGTACAGGACATGGTGGACTATGCGCTTACATTGACCGATCGCGAAGAACGTCAACACTACGCCGAGGCCATTGTCGGCGTAATGGTAGGTCTTAACCCAAAGATGAAGGATGTAACAGACTATCAGCACAAAATTTGGGATCACCTCGCTTATATGGCCGACTACAAGCTTGACATTGACTATCCATTTGAAATCACGGAACACCGCGATGGCATGAAAAAGCCAGAGAAGCTTTCATATCCGAAGGGACATATACGCTTTCGCCACTACGGCCGACTGGTGGAACGAGCAATGGAAGAGCTCAAGACCATGCCCGAAGGCAGCGAACGCGATGAATTAACTCGCCTCATTGCCAACCGTATGAAGCGCAATTTGGCCGATTGGAAAGGCGATGGAGTGGAAGACACCAAAGTGGCTCGCGACATTGCTTTCTATACAGAAGGACATGTTCATCCCGACTTCGAAGAGCCTGGCCAACAACTGATGCAAATCGGTGAAAATCGTTTCAGAACAAGAAGGAACAAAGGACTGCAATAAACACTATTGCACAAGAATTGGACTATCGAGTTAATTGCTCTATTCCACACCCGTAGCTGCGCTTTTCCTAGGGGGAATTGCCCTACTGGATCATTTTCTCACGTCTAATCAACTCATTTAACTCATCCCAAAGTTCTTATGAGTACGTTTATCATAGAAGGCGGACACCGCCTAAAAGGGGAAATCACCCCTCAAGGAGCTAAGAACGAAGCACTGCAAGTAATCTGCGCCACTTTGCTCACAGCTGAAGAAGTGCGCATCCAAAACATTCCCAATATTTTGGATGTAAACAATCTCATTGCCCTACTTGAGCAAATGGGAGTAACCACTACTTGGAACGGTGAAGGCGACTGCACCTTTAAAGCCGACAATATCAACCTCGACTATCTGAGTAGTTCAGAATTTTTGGAACGTTGTTCACGTCTGCGTGGCTCAGTTTTGCTAATTGGCCCACTCACGGCGCGCTTTGGTACAGCCACGATAGCCAAGCCTGGCGGAGATAAGATTGGTCGACGCCGCCTCGACACGCATTTCTATGGATTACAGAAACTCGGTGCCCGTTTTTTCTACGATGAAGAAGCTGGAACATACCACATCGAAGCTCCCAAACTAAAAGGCACGTATATGCTGCTCGACGAGGCATCCATCACAGGAACTGCTAACATCATCATGGCAGCAGTATTTGCCAAAGGCACTACAACCATCTACAATGCGGCATGTGAGCCCTACATTCAGCAACTCTGCCACTTGCTCAATCAGATGGGAGCACAAATCTCGGGCATCGGCTCCAACTTAATCACGATTGTTGGAGTGAAGGAACTTGGCAAAGCTACACACCGCATTCTGCCCGATATGATAGAAATAGGTTCGTTCATCGGCATGGGAGCCATGGTGGGCGACGGACTGATTATTCGGCAAGCAGGGGTAAAACAGCTAGGTATCATTCCTGAAGCATTCCGCCGCTTGGGCATTAAACTTTATATCAAAGGCGATGACATTCTCATCCCTCCCCAGAAACATTATCAGATTGAATCATTTATCGATGGTTCGTTCATGACTCTCGCCGATGCACCTTGGCCAGGGCTCACCCCCGATTTGCTCAGTGTGCTCATCGTTGTAGCTACGCAAGCACGAGGCACGGTGTTGTTCCATCAAAAGATGTTTGAGAGCCGTCTCTTCTTCGTTGATAAACTCATCGAGATGGGAGCGCAGATTATCTTGTGCGACCCCCATCGTGCCGTAGTGGTGGGACACGACCACAAGATTCGCCTTCGCGGACGCAGAATGGTATCACCTGATATTCGTGCTGGTATTGCTTTGCTCATTGCAGCACTTAGTGCCGACGGAACGAGCAAAATAGACAACGTGGAGCAAATTGACCGCGGATACGAACGAATCGAAGAACGCCTCAATAAATTAGGAGCTAACATCAAGCGAGTAGATTAGCCTTTTCCCGTGTTATCATAAAGGAAGCGCCCCACCCTACGAAGGAATAAGGCATCGACTCTCCTTTATCTCTATTTAGGCCATTTATACGCCTACTTAAGTTGCAACACATTTCGCAACGTATTGCAAGCCTCTGCCTAATCCCCTAAAAAAGAATATGATTCGCAACGACGAAGTTTTCAAAATAGGATTCATCAGCAAAAACCGCGGTTTGCGTGGAGAAGTGGAACTATCGTTTACAGACGACTGCTTCGACCGTGGCACATCCGACTATCTAGTGCTCGATATGGACGGCATCCTCGTACCCTTCTTTTGGGAAGAATACCGATTCAAAAACAATGATACCGCGATTATTAAGTTTGAATATGTGGACGATGACGAACAATCACGCCGACTCGTAGGACACAGCGTCTACTATCCTAAAAACCATCTGCCCGAGCCCGATGATGAGAGCGACAATGTGCTTTCTTCCTACAAAGCACTGACAGGATTCAGCGTGAGCAATCAAGAAGGGAAATACATCGGAACGATTGTCCACGTAGACGACTCCTCCTCCAACATTCTCCTCACCATTGAGAACGAAAGCGGAGACGACTTCATGCTCCCTTTCCACAACGATTTCTTGCTTCATTACGACTTGAGAGAACGTACACTTCAACTTGAAATTCCTAAGGGACTAATAGAACTGAATCAATAGGCAATACGCACACACGGATTCACGAGTTTTATAATGTCGCATCCCCATTCAAGACGATAAATAGAAATGAAACACATTGCCATATTAGGCTCAACAGGTTCGATTGGTACACAAGCGCTAGATGTCATCAAGCAACATCCCGACCATTTTGAAGCGCGCGTGCTGACAGCAGGGAACAATGCAGAATTGCTTATCAAGCAAGCCCGAGAATTTCAGCCCGACATCGTAGTCATAGCCAACGAATCGAAATATAATCATGTAAAGGATGCTCTTGCCGACCTTCCTATCAAGGTATACACAGGAGCAGATGCACTTTGTCAAGTAGTAAAGAACGATGAAGTAGACATGGTGCTCACAGCCATGGTGGGATTTGCAGGTCTGCGTCCTACGGTGGCCGCTATCGAAGCTGGCAAGACATTGGCCTTAGCCAATAAGGAAACGCTAGTAGTGGCAGGCGGCATTATCCGAGAGCTCTGCTTGAAACACAAAGTGGCTATTCTTCCTGTTGATAGCGAACATGCGGCCATATTTCAATGTCTCAATGGTGAGGGGAGCAATCACATCCATAAGATTTTACTCACCGCTTCAGGAGGGCCTTTCCGCAATTATACAGCCGAACAATTGAAGAGCGTTACAGCCCAACAGGCTTTAAAACACCCTAACTGGAAAATGGGAGCTAAAATCACCATCGATTCTGCCACCATGATGAACAAGGGCTTTGAAATGATTGAAGCCCATTGGCTCTATGGTGTAGCTCCGAAGGATATTCAAGTAGTGGTTCATCCCGAGAGCATAGTCCACTCTGCCGTAGAATTTGACGATGGTGCCGTCATCGCCCAGATGGGCACGGCCGACATGCGTTTGCCTATACAGTATGCATTTAGTTTTCCCCACCGCTTGCCCTTACAGTCAGAACGTCTCGACCTATTTAAGCTAGGGAGTCTGCATTTTGAAAAGCCCGATATGGAGCAATTCCCCTGTCTGCGCCTTGCCTACGAAGCCATCGAGAAAGGAGGCAATATGCCTTGCATTCTGAATGCGGCTGGAGAAGTGGCCAATTTGGCTTTCCGCGAAGGTAGAATTGGTTTCACTCACATTGCCGACATAACGGAAGACATCATGCATAAGGCTCACTTCATTGAGCACCCTTCACTCGACGATCTGTTTGAAACGGATGCACTAGTGCGCAAACTCACAGAGCAGACCATTCTGCAACTTGCTAACGGACAATGTTAACAAATAAGAGATAATCAATTACAACACATAAACCGAACAATCAAACAAAGTGGAAGTATTTTTCATCAGAGCGTTACAGCTCATCCTTTGTTTCTCCCTACTTATCATTTTGCACGAGGGAGGACATTTCTTCTTTGCCAAACTATTCAAAGTACGCGTTGAGAAGTTTTGCCTTTTCTTCGACCCTTGGCTTACTCTCTTTAAGTTCAAACCTAAGAAGAGCGACACGACATATTGCCTTGGATGGCTTCCTTTGGGTGGCTACGTTAAAATCTCAGGCATGATCGACGAATCGATGGATAAGGAACAAATGAAGCAGCCCGTGAAACCTTGGGAATTTCGCGCGAAGCCTGCATGGCAACGCCTCCTTATCATGGTGGGCGGCGTATTGGTAAACTTCATCGTAGCCTTTATCATCTATTCAGCGGTGCTTTTCACATGGGGAGAAACTTACGTACCTATGCGAAACATCACGCACGGTTTCAAGTTTAGCCAACAAGCGCAACAACTTGGATTTCAAGACGGCGACATTCTGCTCAAGACCGATCAGCAGACCTTTATACAATTCGACGGGAATGTATTCCGCGACTTGAGCGAAGCTCATTCAGCCACAGTATTGCGTCAAGGCAAAGAAGTGACGATTGCTATGCCAGGCAACCTCAACATGCTTGAAATGATTAAACAGCAACCACGCTTCATTGAAGTGCTCGTTCCCTCAAAGGTGGATAGCGTAATACCTCAAAGTGCAGCGGCTAAAGCAGGCATCTTGCCAGGCGATCAAATCCTAGGTTTTAATGGAAAGACCTTTCATACTGTCAATGATTTCAACATCGCTCGAGGAACACTCGACGACGTACTCGCTTCATGTTCACACGCTGACAGTGTAAGACTGAGAACCGTCACACTCATTGTGCAACACGCAAAGACAGGAGCCACCGATACCCTAACCGTAAAGCTCGACAAAGACTACATGCTAGGTATCGGCTGGTACAATCCTTTCAAGAGCGAATATAAGGAAGTGACACGTACCTTCGGCTTCTTTGAAAGTATTCCCGCTGGATTCACTCACGGATGGAAGGTTTTAGTTGGCTATGTTGACGACTTGAAATATCTCTTCACTGCCGATGGGGCAAAGAGTGTAGGATCATTTGGTGCCATTGGTAGCCTGTTCCCCACCTCATGGGATTGGTGCAGATTTTGGGAACTCACTGCTTTCATCTCACTCATGCTAGCCTTCATGAACATTCTGCCTATTCCTGCATTAGATGGCGGACACGTATTTTTCCTTTTGATAGAAGTGATTACGCGTCGCAAGCCTAGCGAAAAATTGATGGAACGTGCACAAATGGTGGGCATGACACTTTTGCTCCTGCTCATGGCCTTTGCTATATTCAATGACTTTAGAAACTTCCTTTTCTAACAAATCATGGGACGTAATAAATTCTCACAAACAGAAATCAACGAAATAAGCCGATTACTTGCGCTGAAAAACGCAGCCAACCGTGCTGGACAAAAGCTGATTCGCCACGATTTGAGAACAAAGTATGAGTTCAACATCTCTGATTTCAACGAGCAGGGAAAAGCCTTTGGTCCAGAAGAACTTCAACAAGCCATTAAGCGCAATGCGATCATCATTCTAGACGATGCCACCATAGCAGCCATGAAAGAGAAGAGGGCTAGAGATCGCGCTCGCGATGAGGAAAAGCGTAAACAAGAAATGGCAGAGCCCCCAGCCAACGAGCAAACCAACTGGCAAGAAGCATTGAAAGAATGGAATGCATGGGAAGAATCCCATGGAAAGACGCAAGAACGAAGCGAATAACGTATACAGACACCCTTTTTACACCTACTCTATGCCCACCTCCTTAGCATAAGCCAAGCCGAAAGGGGTATACAAAGATAAGCCGGATGCAGATAAAGAATACTTTCTGCATCCGGCTTGATTATTTTTTAAGAAAGAGATTTTTATTGAAATGCCTCTACGACCAACCATACATTAAGAAGCGATACAATAACAGCCAATACATAAAGAAAACATTTATTCAACGTGCGATTAGCATATTTTCCCATCACACGTTTTGACGAAGTCAGGCCAATTTGTAAAAACATTGTGAAAGGCAATTGAATGCTGAGTAACATTTGTGAATAGATTAATCCCTTAAACGGATCACCTATACAAAATATGACCACTACTGCAAGTCCCAAAGACAGACTAATACCAACAATGGAGTGTGCGTCACGCGGATGATAGGCTTCACTAAACATTCCCGAAAAAATACATCCCGCGGCCATACCACTAGTGATTGTGCTTGATATGCCAGCCAACAACAAAGCCATTGCAAAGATCTGGGCAGCATTATTTCCTAGCAAAGGTGTAAGCAATGCCTGTGCTTGCGACAAATCGTCTACTGTCGCATGACTTTGAAAGAATGTAGTAGCTGCTAGAAGAATCATAGCACTATTTATAGCCCATCCCACAATCATGGAAAACAACGTGTCGAAAAACTCATACTTGAGCGCATACTCTATACTCCGCTGATCACGCTTATTCAATTCACGACTTTGCACTAATTCGGAATGTAAGAACAGATTATGAGGCATCACCACCGCTCCTAACACCGACATAATAATAAGCATACTCCCCTGCCCCACACTCGGCACAACCCATCCATACACAGCGGCGGGCCAATCAATCTTCACTAAGAATAATTCATAAATAAAGGATAGCCCTATCATGGAAACGAAAGTAATGATAAGTCTCTCTATCCGCTTGTAAGAATTGGTGAGCAACATCACCATTACTGCTACTGCAGAAAGCAAAGAGCCCCATACGATAGGCACACCAAAAAGCATCTGAAGTGCAATGGCCGCGCCCAAGATCTCAGCTAAAGAAGTACTGATGCTAGCAGCAAAAGCCGTTGCTAGGATAGGCCTACCAATCCAATGAGGCACATATTTCTCCGTGGCTTCACTCAGGCAGAGCCCCGTAACAATGCCTAAATGTGCCACATTATGCTGCAAGGCAATTAGCATAATTGTAGAAAGCGTTACCACCCACAACAATGCATAGCCATAACTTGAGCCTGCGGCAAAATTACTTGCCCAATTGCCAGGGTCTATAAAGCCTACCGTTACGAGTAGCCCAGGCCCTATACTCTTGATAATATCCAATGCACCCGATACCTTAGGCTTCGGTTCATTACGAAGTATGTCTAGGAGATTCTTCATGTAATACGTCTTTTTATATTAAGGATGGTTCTATTGCACTATCAAAGTTTGTGCAAAAATACATTTCTTATTTCATCAACAAAATACTTACTTACGGGTATTCTTGGGTCAGCGAATATTTCCGGTTGAGCACACATTACGTATAAAATCCTGCGCGCATAGTTGTTTAGAAATATATTTTTAAGTTCCGCCCTCTGCTCATCACATGAGTAACTTACATGACATGTCCACATTATAGTCCTTACCCCGTAACGAAGTATAGCAGAGGATTTTATCGTTCACAGATCCCCATCTTCCCGTTCACAGATCGTCATCTTTCCATCGTTCAACGCCCAGTGACAGCTTTACCGCTGCCGTGCGGTAGCTTTACCACAGGCCTGTGGTAGCTTTACCGCTGCCGTGCGGTAGCTCTACCACAGGCCTGTGTACGACGGGAAAGTCTTCATCGAGAAACGAAAAGACCTAGGTTTTAGCGTGATAATGACGAAGTTCGGAGCACTCCGTTCACAACTTACATATTCACCCGTTCGCAAGAATAATGTTCTACCTACGCAAAGAGCAGAAAATCCGATCTTAATACCGCTGCATCTCTTCTCCGCTATGACTTCTACAAAGGCACGCGAAGAATGAAACTGCTGGATAGTAATGAAATCCGACAGTGGAGAGATATGTGCGTGTTTGAAATAAATGGTATGGAGGTATTTATGTAAGAAATATATTCCAAGAAATTTTATTTATAGAATAAATTCATTACCTTTGCGGTATGGAAGCAATAAGAGAAATTATCTTCTCTAGAGAGTTTGATGAGTTCTATGAAAACTTAGATGAGCGTACACAAGAAAAGTATGATTATGCTTTTAATATGATTCGAACGCAATACATTGTCAATAAGAAATTTGTAAAAAGTTTAGAGAACACAGACTTCTATGAACTTCGTATTTCTATCGGTCATAACGAATACCGCTCAATAATGCTTGCTATAGATCATGACAACTTTATTCAAGCACATCGTGTTCTTGTCCTAAACTCTTTTTTGAAGAAAGATTCTAAGCAATATAAAGCAGAAGTAAGAACTGCTGAGAGTATCTTAATGAAATATATGGAGGGATAGTTATATGTTGAAACTTAATGAAAATAAATTAGCGTCATTGCGCAAATTCGATGATGTCCTAAGCGAAAAATATGGCAGTGAGAAAAGTGTTGAACGCAAAGAGTTTGATGCCAAAGCTAAAGCATGGTATTTTGCAGAATTGCTTAAAGATGAGCGTAAAAAGCAGAATATCACCCAAAAGTCTTTGGCTGAACGAATAGGTAAAAAGCGTGAGTATATATCGGCATTAGAAAAGGGGCAAACTGATATGCAACTTTCTACATTCTTGAAAATTGCTGATGCTCTTGGCTTGCGTTTTTCTTTAGTATTGGGCTAAACCATAAGATTACTGTCTTCATAATAAGGTGGTCCACCAAGAACAACATCTAATAACAACAAAAAAATAATGGCAACTTCTTACTATGAGAGTTTTATCAAGAAACTCAAAGAGATCTTCATGATGGATCATGCGGAGCTGGACTTCGGTATCTTTCGCATCATGAACCAGAAGCGTAGCGATATACAAGATTTTCTTATCAGCAATACGGACTATAAGGAAGTAAGTTTTTGGGCTTACCGTCCAGATTACGGGTCAGCGGATATTTCCGGTTGGTATGATGGTAAAAAGTGCTTGCTCATATCATGCATATTGAGTAGCTTTGCATCATGGAATCTATAAAACTATTACGTGCTATATTGCCAGAGGTGTTGATAGATAATTTTGATGTTG
>UQKO01000048.1 GCA_900541575.1 uncultured Prevotella sp. | reverse complement strand
AGACATAAAGTTCTTCATGTTTAGAATAGCTACTCAATATGCATGATATGAGCAAGCCTCTTTTTACCATCATACCAACCGGAAATATCCGCTGATCCGGGAATACTCATTTTAATTTCGGTTTTAGCAAGGACGGGCTGAATCATCGTGCAAGGCGAATGCAATCAAGCTTGCTTGAATTGCTGAGCCGCAGCCGATGATGTCAATAAAAGCCCAATGGAGCGCATAGCCCAGGGCAAGTGAAGCGACACCCTGGGGTTTCCGCATAGTAGAGTCTCCGCGCCCTGTAAGGTAGGGTGTTCAAAATTGGCATCAAAAGGTTAGAATTATTATACGGGGGTTGGTTGACCATGAGGTTAGCCAACCCCATTTTTAGCACCGTAAGTAACCATCTGGCAATAACTCCTGACTTCAATAGCATATTTCATGAATGTGCTAACTTTGGTTGTGTAAGTCAGATCTCTCTAATTAACATTGATCCCCGGTAGACAATTCAATTGTTGCAAATTTCCAATCCAATATCTTTTATATAGTGTGATGTCATCCATTGGTAATATTCCTTTTCTTTGTTGTTTAAAGGTCGGGAAATGGTGGTGGGTGAAATCAAGTTTAACAGATGTCGGTATGTATTGGAAAGTTCGGATTGAGCATCAAGACTATCTAAGTCTATCTGTTGTAAGAAATAGAGTGATACATCGTTGTTGTGTATTGCGTGGAGTAATAAGGCTGCTCTGATTTGAAGGCGAAACGTTGCTTTGAGGGTTAGTCCCGTAGATGAAAGGGCTTTAAGAATGAATGCAAGTTGAAGTGGCTTATCGTCAACGCATAGAGATATACCTTCCCAAGCGTAATAGATATGGGGGTGTAATGAAGCGATTCTAGTATAAATGGTGTGGGCATTTGTTTTGTCGTCAGACCAAAGAAAGACTTTGGCTAGGCAACGGAGTATACGCATCTGATTCGTGCTCTGTTTCAGAGCTTCGTTACATAGACCGATCATCCATTCCCAGATGTTGTTACTGGGTTTATGAGGTGGGGCTACTTGCTTGATACATTGAATGATAGCACGCTCTGCAAGAGGAGGTAGAGAACGAGGGGAGGGATATGAGGATAACCAGTCTTGTGGCCTGAAGTTCTTGGTATTCCATGCCTTCATAAAGGCTATGAAATCGTAGGAGTCTGGCTGATTAGAGTTTTCTAGCAAATAGAGAGTCCAAGTTAGAACGCGAGAAAGGTATTCTGAAGGCCCACCGATACTATAGGCTTGGGTGTATTGCAAGAGTGCATTCCATCTTTCTTCTTCGTTGAGAGAGGTTTTAAGTTTTTGCTCTAACTGGGGAAAAGCATATTTCTGCAGCATTTCAGATGCTTCCCTCTTATGTGCTTCGTTTACTCCATAAAGTAATTTGTAAGCATGAGAAACGCGGCATTCCTTTCCTAGTTCGTGGAATGTCCGAACAAAAAGCGGTGGAATTGAGGCTGTCTCCGTATTGAATACTTCATAGTCTTCCTTACTTAGAAACCTTGTATTCCATAGCACAACAAATTGAGATAATGAGAAGCCATTCTTTTCCTTGTAAAGTCTAAGTGCAAAGTTTAATACCTGAGAGTGAAGGGGAGAAGGACGTCTATTCTGGAGTTGCAGGTAATGGAAAAGTATTTGCTTTTGCACATGAAGGTCTTCTCTCGTTTGTGAACGTTTAAGATAGTTGAGTAACACCCATCCATACAACTCTTGTAAAGCCCAATGAAGTTCGTTAGCACGAATACTCTTGTCTTCGATTAACTGCTGATATGCAGCATTTGCATCCTTTTTCGACCATCGATAATATTTCATCATTTCTACGCCGAGAGGGAGTAATTGCATCTCTATTTCACGATATTCTCGTTGTAAGCAATGTTTGTTTTCGATGGGGGTGGAGAGCAACCATGCCATTTGCTTTAGTATACTTCGAGTGCAGTCTGCCTGTTGCAAGGGAATGCTCCACTGTTCGCACATTTCTCTAAGTACCCAAAACATGCGCATTCGGGTCCATGAATTGTTGTTAAGCTTTACAGCATCAATGGCTTCGTTGTAAGCTTCGGTGATCTTGCCTTGTTTTAGGAGATCTTTAATGTCGAATTGTGACATGAGCGATAGATGCTGAAAATTTAGTGGTACTAATGTAGTTGGTAGAAGATGAGGCTATCCATATCAGAACAGAGGATCATCTCTGATGATGTGAGACGCTTGATATGATAGTTTGATGCATTTCCACGGATGCCTAGCGGAACGAACGTTGTTGTGTTAGGATCGGTGGCTAGGCTGTCTTTGTCTCGAAAGTTGATGTAAACATTTGTAATACTGAGTCGGTCGCCTTCGTAAACAAACCTGCACATAGTGTTGTTGGAATGGCCGTTGAGTAGACTGCTCGATGTGATTTGAAGTATATTGAGATGAAAACTCCAAAAGATACTGCTTCCCATTTTGTTGGAGTATTGTGTATAGTGTGTATCTTCCTTCGATGTTTTGCTGTAGCATTCTTTCATGCGCCATCTACCATCTAGCTTGCCATTATGTGATACCTTAGAACAAGAGAAGAGTAAACTTGTGAGGAGAAAGCAAATAGTGATGAAGTGAGAGTGTCTCATATCGTTAGCTTGGGGAAAAAAGTGGGTGATGTTTCTATTGTATGTCTTTATTCGCAGTAGGAATACGGCCTATATCTTGTAAGTAAGGATGTGGGCTTATCTCGATTTCTTCCCGAAAACGCCTTGCTTAGCAAGGGTAATTTGGAATCCTGTATTATTGCCGATAAGGTCGCCTCGATCGAGGGCAAAAGCTAGTTTTGCGCTCCATCCAGATAAATTGGCTCGTCCGATGCGAGTGGGAGAGTAACAACATTCTACAAGCATGCTGTTGGCCGTGCAGGCGTGAGAAAAATTGTTGCTATACGTTCCGAGACTACGTTGGTGGGTGTAGAGCAGACGATAGTGAATATTGGAAGTGGGATTACCACTGATGCCGATATGATTGGCTTTGAATCGGGTAGAGGGAAAAAATAGGGTTTTATTATTCGAATAAAGTGGAGATAGGAATAAAGGGTTGCCTATCGCTTGTCCCCAATGTTGCCAACCTTGATAGATATTGTGATTATAGTAATGATCTGTGCCACTGATCTGATCGGGGAGACTTTCGGTATGGTCGTGATATACAGGTCCGCTCTGATAGGTGGTTTTAATATATTCATAAGTCAATGCATCAACAAAGCGGTTCTTGGGAAGGTGCGCTTCAATACCCACCATTCCGTCGAACCATCCATATTGCAAAAACATCTCTGAATGATCTTCAAAGTAATGGTCGTAGTAGGTACTGATACTCCAATTGGGTGCGTTCCAACTAAGGCGAGCTACCCAACTTCCAAGCATATTTCCCATGGAGTTGGAATAGCCTTCTCCGTCGGTAATATCTCCACCTCCGCTGAATGTGGCATGAAAGAAGTCCTTTAAACTATTGCCCATTTTTACGGGTTCTCCCTCATTAACCTTGTCACTTTGGATGTAGTAAGCTGTACCGCCAAATTCTGTAGCCATTTCTAGTCCACCTTCCAACACAAGGGGAAACTTGCGTACATTACCAATGCGCATATAGCCAGCTTTGGTATGAAGCAAAGCCTTCTTTATATAATGTTCATTAGTGCCTTGGAGCCTGTCTTCTTGAAATCCTCCATCGGTCATCATGCCATAGCTGATGTGTCCTCGGATACCCACGAAGTCGGATTTACCGCTGATATTCCAATATTCGGGCAGTTCAAGGCGTAGGGCGGGGACGGGACGAGCATTAATTCCTAAAGTTTGACTTCCTGTGCTTAGTTCTGCATTCTTAAAAGCTAAGGGCTGCTGCTTCGCGCCTAGCGAGAGCCTGACTAATTTGTATTGGAGGTCGGCATATAGTTGTTGTACAGTAAGGGTGCTTGTCTGATTGTATCCTACCGCAAGATCAACACCATAACCTATGCGCCATTTGCTGAGCGAATCATTCTCAGTCTGATGAGCCATGGCAATCCTGAGTAATCCATTAGAGCGGTCAAAGGAAGAAAGTCCGTAACGATTAGAAGTGAGCCAAAATGGAGTCTTCCCCTGTGATTGATCTATTTGAGCAGAAATGCTATAATCGATGTTGTAAAGAGATCTTTCTGCTGCATTTTGAGCGTGTGTCAGTTCTGAAAGTGTGAAAAGAAAGTAGGTCACAAGAATCTTTGTCGTAAATCTCATCTTCGTCTCTATTTAGTATGGTCATTGTTTCGCTTATGTTTTGCAGTTGCACGCGAATGAGGGTCTTGTTTGTTTGATTTGTAGGTTGAATAGGTTGATTTATTGTTGTACTTAGGATGGTTTGTAGTTCGATTCTTATTCTGTTTCTTTCTATTACCTTGTTGATGGCTGTTATTGTAATTAGTCGGGGTTGATGAAAAACCATCATTCGCGGGATAAAGTCTTTTGATAAGATCCGTACGTCCCATTTTACGCAGTTCAGTAATAATCTTTTGTCGCTCTTCTGGCTTGTACCAGAAGAAGAACATGCGCTGCTTCAGTTTCTCTTGTGGCGTGTGTGCAGAGAACACTTCTTCGAGCGTGTAAGGATGATATCCCGAATACCATGTATCGGTTGAAACAGTCATAGGGGTGGGAGTAAAGTCTTGCACTTGCTCGAGCTGAAAATCCATGTCGCGTGTTTCGGCAGCAAGTTCAGCCATATCTTCTTCAGTACATCCAGGATGGGATGAAATGAAATAAGGAATGATTTGCTGGCGAAGTCCAGCTTCGCGATTGATGCGGTCGAAGATGCGCTTAAACTCATGGAATAGTTGGAATGATGGTTTTCGCATGAGATGGAGTACACGATCGGATGTATGTTCTGGTGCCACTTTTAATCGACCCGAAACGTGATTGACCACCAATTCCTTAGTGTATTCTTCTGCTGCTTTGCGTAATTCAGGGTCTTTGTATTGATGGAGCAAGAGATCATAGCGCACACCGCTACCGATAAAGCTCTTCTTCATACCAGGCAGAGCGTCAACCTCTTTATATATCTCGAGCAAAGGTCTGTGATCAGCGTTTAGGTTGGGGCAAACAGATGGACTGATGCAAGATGGTCGCTTACATTTTTCGCAAATATCTCGATTCTTACCATGCATTTGGTACATGTTGGCAGAAGGACCACCTAAGTCGGATAGATATCCACGAAAGTCTGGCATTTGCGTGATCTTTTTCACTTCGCGTAGAATGCTTTCCTTAGACCTACTCATGATAAATTTACCTTGATGAGCAGAAATGGTGCAGAAAGCGCATCCGCCAAAGCATCCGCGATGGATGTTGACTGAGAACTTAATCATTTCGTATGCAGGAATGCGCTTGTTTTTGTATTTGGGGTGGGGCAGACGTGTATAAGGGAAGTCGAATGATCGGTCAATCTGCTTCGTCGACATAGGCGGATAAGGAGGATTCACTACAACATAAATACTGCCTGTTTGCTGCAAGATACGCTGCGGATGGAGTTTGTTGCTTTCTTCCTCAATGTGTCGGAAGTTCTCTGCAAAGTGTCGTTTGTTAGTAAGGCAATCTTCATGAGAGTGCAAAATGATGTCGTCGTCGCAGATACCATGTGGAATGTCCTTTTCCTGTTGCAAAGTTACAGTTTGCTTTATGGGAATATTGCGCATCAAATCGTTGAATTGCTTCGTCGTACAGAAGGTTCCTTCTTCATCGTGGAGAATGTAGCGATTGATGTTTTTGCAAAGATCTGTCATCGGCAATTCTCCCATGCCATAGACAATCATGTCCGCTCCGCTATCTGTAAGAATGCATGGGCGGAGTTTCTCTTTCCAATAATCATAGTGTGTGACGCGTCGTAAAGAAGCCTCGATGCCACCCAATACAACGGGAACATCGGGGTAAAGTTCCTTGAGAATCTTGGAGTAGACAATGGTGGGGTATTCAGGCCTCATATCGTGGCGGCCATCAGGCGTGTATGCATCTTCCGAGCGTAAACGTCGATTGGCCGTATACTTATTGACCATGGAATCCATACACCCAGGAGCAATACCAAAGAACATCCTAGGGCGTCCCAATTTTTTGAAGTCTCGGTAATCGCCATGCCAGTCGGGCTGTGGCACAATGCACACGCGATATCCTTCGGCTTCGAGTAAACGACCTATTACGGCAGCTCCGAAAGAGGGGTGATCTACATAAGCGTCGGCTGAAAATAGGATGATGTCTGCAACATCCCAACCGCGGAGGTTCATTTCTTTGCGTGTGGTTGGAAGCCAGTCTGTTAATTGCATGCTATGATGTGTGGTGATTTATGAGTAATGTTTAAGGTATGCTAACCTGTGATTCTCGATGGAGGTATAGCACAAGCTATCTAGCTTGTCGTAGTCGAAGGTGAAAAAACGTAAGGTGTTGTTGTTCATCACTTTCATAAAAAAAGAGGAAGGCAAATATTTTGCTCAACTTTGGTAACAGATTACTTGCCTTTCTCCTATTCTAGGGGGAGATGCTATTTAGATGAAATAATAAGCCTCTCTTGACTATTTGTGCCTAGGCTTCTGTGGAAGATGTATCTTCGACGAGAAGAGAGTGAGTCTTCTCCCATTCATGGTATGCTTGGATGAGATTTTTGAGTCCAAAAGCCTTCATCTTGTCATGGTAGATTACGTCAATGCAGAGGTCTAGCAATTCCTTCGTGTTTTCAGTGCTAGATGCGATGAGCGAACGGATGTTTAGTTTCAGTTTGTCGAGTTCGGCTTCGGTTATGTAGCCAGTAGAGTTAATAAGTCCGTTGAAGAGGTTGTACTTATGGATAGTGCACATATTCTGGTCGGTAACGTTCATGTGACGTGTGCCGCTTTCGTTGAGTTGAATGTCGTACATGTTGAGTAGATTTAATATAAAGTAGTAAAAGTTATTTTTTGATTTGTGATTTTGCAGCTGCATAAGCTTTTTGCCAATTAGTGTTTAGGCAGAAAGGCGTTAATTCTCCGCCATCGTTGATAAAGGCCATGGTGGTTTCTTGGTCTTTATCGTCAAACAGAGGGTTCGACACCGAAGCATCCATGAAAAGCATAATCTTCTCCTTGCGTTTGTCTTCGCTCATCTTTTTGCTCTTAATAATTTCATCGAAAAAGAATGTGATGAATTCAGAGAGATAGTAAGCTTGCGTGTCAAGAAAAGCGGAGGGCACAGAGTCTGTCTCTTCGAAGGCTTTCTTCTTCATATATATAAGGGCTGTACGCTTAAACTGTGCGATTTGCGTCTGTGTGAAACTACTCGTCGGTGAATTGACAATGCGTGTGGCGCTTTCTAGTACAATATTATATACGTCTTGGGCTTTAGCTGTGTTGTCGAAACAACTCATGAGCAGAGATATGACGAGCAGGAGAAGTCTATTCTTCATAATGTAATGATGTTTTGTAAATGGATAGCGTAGTCTGATGAGAAGCGTTGCAAAATCTCAATCAGTGCACTCGGTTGGCATTTTGTTTCACAAATGAAGCCCAAGAATGTGCTACATTGGCATTGTGCTCAGGTCGTCCGCTTTGTAGAAAATGGCAATAAGCTGCACCAAGAGCATCAGTAGCGTCGAAGAAAGGAAGCATGTTCTCATTGGGAATATGTAGCATTCGTTGCAGCATGGCTGCTACTTGCTCTTTGCTCGCTTGCCCATTTCCTGTAATAGCCTGTTTAATTTTCAGAGGCGCATATTCATGGATGGGTACGTCGCGACTGATGGCAGCAGCGATTGCTACTCCTTGAGCGCGTCCAAGTTTCAGCATACTTTGCACGTTCTTGCCAAAGAAAGGGGCTTCGATAGCCATTTCATCGGGTTTGAATGATTCGATGATGCCAATCACACGTTCGTAGATACGTCCGA
This sequence comes from uncultured Prevotella sp., assembly GCA_900541575.1. Classification (GTDB taxonomy): domain Bacteria; phylum Bacteroidota; class Bacteroidia; order Bacteroidales; family Bacteroidaceae; genus Alloprevotella. Next base: position 12,692 of record UQKO01000048.1, on the reverse strand, counting down.
GCTTGAGATATACGTCTTTGCATTTTCTAAGATCTATCACACCCATGGCTTCCATAGAAACCTTGCATCCGCTGATTTTGATGACACCATATCCAAGCACGTTTGTGCCAGGGTCAATGCCAAGAATTATCTTTTCTAGGATTGTCATAGTGCAAAAATACACAATGAAGCGCAATTCTAAGCATTTATTTCTGCAAAATTTTCCTATTCTAAGATTAACTTGTATATTTGCAACATGCAGTAATTTGCAAAAAGAAGATTTATGCTGAGGAGTAACAATGCTTCGCGTAAAAAGAAATGCAGATTATCGCTTACACAATAAACTAACAAAACAATGAAACGTTTATTATCTTTCCTCTTTGCCGCAGTGGTTTGTACAACCATGATGGCGCAAGCTGTAATTAAGTTTGAAAAGACTACTTTGGACTTTGGCACATTTCATGAGAAAAAAGTACAAGTAGGAACTTTCGTATTTACTAATACGGGGGATAAGCCCTTAGTAATTCAGCAGGCTTATGGATCGTGTGGCTGTACTGTAGCTACTCCTCCTAAAGATCCGATTGCTCCAGGTGAAAAGGGGGTGATTAAAGTGTCGTACAATGGGAAAGGAAAGTTTAAAGGTTTTTTCAAAAAAGCCATAACAGTTCGTTCCAATGCTTCAAATTCAATTGTTCGTGTATACATCCAGGGCAATATGCTTGTGGATGAGTAATTTAAAAGAACGATTGCGTAGAGCGACTATGTCCTATGTCCTAGTGAATTTTAGCTAGAAGAACATAGGATACTTCTGCTAACGAAGAAGAAATCATTTCGTAAGGAACATATTTATTATTACGTGCACAATAACAATTTATGAATAGCAATAACTACCTCGTTGTTTTAGCTGGAGGAGTCGGAAGTCGATTTTGGCCAGTTAGTAATGAGTCATTACCCAAGCAATTTCTCGATATACTGGGCTGCGGACGCACATTGATTCAACTTACCTTGGATCGTTTCAAGGGGCTCATTCCAAATGAGAACGTTTGGGTGGTTACCTCGGAAAACTATAGGCAGATTGTAGAAGAGCAACTCCCTGATATGCCTAAGCAGAATATATTGTGCGAGCCTTGTAGACGTAACACCGCTCCTTGTATTTGCTACGTGAGTTGGAAAATCAAAAAGCAGAATCCGAAAGCAAATATTGTGGTTTCGCCTGCTGACCACGTCGTGATGGATACAAAAAGCTTTCAGGAAGCCGTGGACGACTCTCTATCGTTTGCAGCAGAAACGGATGCAGTTGTTACTATAGGCTTGAAACCCACACGTCCGGAAACGGGCTATGGATATATCAAAGCTGATTTGAGCTATTCTTCATCGCGTAAACAGAATATCTTCCGTGTGGACGAATTTAAGGAAAAGCCCACACTTGAAGTAGCCGAGGAATATGTGAAGCGTTCTAATTATTTATGGAACTCTGGCATATTTATATGGAATGTCAACACCATTATTAATGCTTTCCGTGTGTATGAACCGCAGATTTCTGGAATCTTCGAGGATATGTTGTCTGTCTATGATACCGACCAAGAACAATCAGCCATAAACAAGGCATATCCTCAGTGTGAGAATATTTCGGTGGACTATGCAATCCTTGAAAAGGCAGAAGAGATCTTCGTGTTTCCCGCCACGTTTGCTTGGAGTGATTTAGGAACATGGAATTCCCTTCGCGAGCAATCGGAAAAGGATCAGTATGGAAATGTAAGCATAGGTGAAAATATAAAATTCTTTGATACATACAACACCATTGTACATGCTTGTGGTAAGAAAGCTGTGGTAGTGGAAGGGCTTGATGGCTATGTGGTGGCAGAGAAAGATGATAAATTGCTAATATGCAAACTCTCAGAAGAACAACGTATAAAACTTTTCCACTAATATCCATCAGAATATAGGCAATAAAATCTCCAATAGAACGAATGTTCTCAGACACAATCTTAAATTGGTATGCGTGCCATAAGCGAGATTTACCATGGCGAAATATCTCCGATCCATACAAAATATGGGTGTCGGAGATTATTTTGCAACAAACTCGTATTGCGCAGGGACATGCTTACTATGTGCGCTTTCTTAAAGCATTTCCCTCGGTAAGAGCCTTAGCTCTTGCTGAAGAAGACGAAGTAATGCGCCAGTGGCAAGGTTTGGGGTATTATAGTCGTGCACGAAATATGCAGATAGCGGCCAAGCAGGTGATGGAGGGCGGAGGCGAATTTCCTACAACGTATGAGGGCGTTAGAGCACTCAAAGGAGTCGGTGATTATACGGCAGCTGCGATTTGTTCATTCGCGTATCATATGCCTTATGCCGTAGTCGATGGAAATGTCTATAGAGTGCTGAGTAGATATTTTGATGTGACTGTTCCCATTGACACGGCAAAAGGTCAGAAGTATTTTGCTCATCTTGCACAATCCTTACTTCCAGCACATGATTCCCACGACTATAATCAAGGAATTATGGATTTCGGTGCTATCCAGTGTGTTCCCTTAAACCCCAATTGTGAAGTCTGTCCGTTAGCAGAGTCTTGTGCAGCTTTGGCGCATGGACACATAGACCATTTGCCAATAAGAACGCATAAAGTAAAGGTGCGCAATCGCTTTTTTGCCTGTGTAAAAGTAGTTACTCCCGATGGCGTATGGTTACGAAAGCGTACCAATAACGATATATGGCAAGGATTATATGAGTATGTTTTGATGGAGTTTAGCAAAACACCTCGTATGCCACAAGTGGTGGAGTGCCTGAGTTCATCTTTCCAAGTACCACAAGGAGGAACTTGGACAATGGTGAAAAAGAATGTGCGCCATTTGTTGACTCATCAAATGCTTAAAGCCGACTTTTATGAGTTAAGGTTCAACAAGTCAATCCCCATTAATCCTTCTTATATTGTAGTAAAGGAAGAGTGCTTAGCTGACTATGCCATGCCGCAGTTACTTCAAAACGCTTACTAAAGTTTCGCCCGAACCTAAAAAGGATACCCTCTAAAATATATAGCAAAACAACATAAATCAACCAATCAATATGGCTCGTAAACGCAAACCCTTACCCATTCTGGAAAATGTGACCATTACGGATGTCGCAGCAGAAGGAAAGGCCATTGCCAAAATAGATAATCTTGTAATATTCGTTCCCTATGTAGTGCCGGGCGATGTAGTAGATCTGCAAATACGCCGCAAGAAACATAGTTATGCAGAGGCAGAGGCTATTCGTTTTCATAAATATTCTGAGAAACGAGTGAAGCCTTTCTGTCAGCACTTTGGTGTGTGTGGTGGATGTAAGTGGCAATGTCTTTCTTATGAAGATCAGATTCATTATAAGCAGAAGCAAATTGTGGATAATCTGACGCGTATCGGCAAAGTGGAGCTGCCCGAGATAAGTCCTATCTTGGGAAGCAAACATCAGACGCATTATCGAAATAAACTAGAATTTGGCTTCTCTAATAAGCGTTGGCTTACGTTTGAAGAAGTAGCATCAGGGAAGAAATTTGATGTGATGGATGCAGTAGGTTTCCATATTCCAGGTGCATTCGATAAAATTCTCGACATAGAATGTTGCCACTTGATGGATGATATCAATAATCGCCTTCGCAATGGCATTCGTAGGTTTGCTTTGGAAAACCATATAAGTTTCTACGATATTCGTGGTGGACATGGTTTGCTTAGGAATATGATGATTCGTACATCGGCCACCCATGAGATTATGTTGCTCATACAATTCTGTATTCATACGGATGAAGAGCATGAGCAAGCCATGTCTGTGATGGAATATGTGAAGGCTACATTCCCAGAAGTGACATCGTTGCTTTGGGTGAACAATTTGAAATGTAACGACACCATTGGCGATCTCGACATACAGACCTATCATGGTACAGATTTTATCTATGAAACGATGGAGAACCTTCGCTTTAAGGTAGGTCCTAAGAGTTTTTATCAGACCAATACCGAACAGGCCTATGAACTTTACAAGGTGGCTCGACAGTTTGCAAAGCTCACAGGCAAGGAACTTGTATACGATCTCTATACAGGTACGGGTACAATTGCAAACTTTGTAGCTCATCAGGCCAAACAGGTCGTTGGTATAGAATATGTACCTGAAGCTATTGAAGATGCAAAGGTAAATGCACAGATCAATCAGTTAGACAATACACTCTTCTATGCAGGAGATATGAAGGATATCCTAAATCAAGAGTTTATTGAAAAGCATGGACGTCCCGATGTGATTATCACAGATCCTCCTCGTGCTGGAATGCACGCCGATGTGATCAATACAATTCTTTTTGCTGCTCCACAACGAATCGTCTATGTAAGTTGCAATCCTGCCACGCAGGCACGTGATTTGCAGTTGCTTGATGCTGACTATCAAGTGATGGCCGTACAGCCTGTGGACATGTTCCCACAGACACATCATGTGGAGAATGTCGTGCTGCTTGAACGCAGAAAGAATAAGAATATTTAGACATGAGTACTGTACATCGGCACAATCCATTGCTACGTTCTAAATTGATGACACTTCTTAGGCAAGCCGATGCGGAGGCGATGGCCAATTTCCTTTCTGCACTTTCTGTGTCTGATTTTCGTACGGCGGGATTTTTGCTTTCAGAAGAAGTTCTTCCAACATCAGAGGAACAGACGTTTTGGACATTCTTTGTGGCCATAGTACCATTGCACCCTAAGGCTTATTTAGGAACTTTCCTCAAAGCCTGCGTCAGCATGTATCGCAGACATCGGCTCTCGTTGTCAACAGAAGCTTTGCAAGCATTCGCAGCAAGTTGTACGCCTATAGATCGCAAGAAAATACTCGAAACGCTCTTGCCTGTGATGCATACATCGGATGAAGTAGGCTTGCTTATTCAGCTTTTCTGTCGAGAAGAAACGAATGCTCCGCTTATTTATCTCATCAAGGCACACACAGTGCAAGCTTATTATCAACTATTCTTGCGACTCAAAAAGGAGGAAACGTCAACAGTTCGTTCATGCATCCTCTCACTTATGAAGATGAATGATGCACTCTCCTTCAACATGGCAAGTCTGATGAAGCGCTATTTCGATATTCCTAATGTTCCAGGCAGCTTCTCACTTCAGGTTAATGATTATGAACTTAGCCGAATGGATCAAGGCTATGATGCTTTTGTGAAAATGCTAAAGAGATAAAGTAAACCTCTACTCGCCACTCGTTTACAATGTTCGTGTAATCATTTGCATAAGAAAAAATACCTTCAATAACAATGAAAAAAATACTATTCATACTCGCTGCATCATTCTTGCTTGCCATTCCTATGGTAGCACGCAAGTCTAAGTCTGTTGCTTCTGCAACTGCCCCCCAACCAGCTAGTACCACTCAAAAAGGACTGTTCTCTGTGACAAAGACAGGTACAGATTGGTATTTCTCTATTCCCGATTCTCTCATTGGCCGTGAAATGCTCGTCACTGTTCGCTTTACTTCCACTCCAGCTAATACAGAAACGTATGGAGGAGAAATGGCCAACGAGCAGACGATTTATTTTGAAAAATCTCCTGATGGAAAACTTCAAATGCGTGCACGTTTGCTCGTTAATAAGGCCGATTCTACAGATAAGATTAATCGTGCCATTGTAATAAGCAACGAAGATCCAATAATTGCTTCGCTAAAGATAGAGTCGCATGTGAAGGATATGTATAAAGTTAAGGTAACGAATCTTTTCCTTGAAGATAATGCAGCCTTGAATGTGTCTACCTCTCTCAAACAGCAGCTAGGATTACAAGCTCTCATAATGGGAAGTTCATATATCGAAAGTATAAAGACCTTCCCTATGAACACCGAGGTGCGCACTATAAAGACATGGATGTCATCGGGTAGTCGCACCATTGCATCGTCTAACACGGGGAAAGTAACACTCGGACTTAATGTGTCCTTTGTACTTCTTCCTTCTAATCCTATGCCCCGTCGTTTGTTTGATCCGCGTGTGGGCTATTTTACGGATAATTTTACTTATTTCTCCGATAATCAGCAGCGCATTGAGCCCAAACGTTTTATCACTCGTTGGCGTTTGGAACCGAAGGATAGCGCAGATGCCGAGAAAATGAAGCGTGGAGAACTCGTAGAGCCCAAGAAACCTATCATCTATTATATCGACCCAGCTACTCCGAAACAATGGCGCCCTTATCTTATTCAGGGTGTGAACGATTGGCAGAAGGCTTTTGAAAAAGCGGGTTTCAAAAATGCAATCATGGCCAAGGAATGGCCTGAGAAAGACTCTACTATGTCGATGGAAGATGCTCGCTATTCCTGCATTCGCTATTTGGCTTCGTCCATGGAGAATGCATACGGACCGAATGTTCACGATCCTCGTACAGGTGAAATTTTGGAAAGTCACATCTGTTGGTATCACAATGTGATGACGCTCGTTCATGATTGGTATATGATTCAAGCTGGAAACTTGGATGAGGCTGCTCAGAAAATGAAGTACGACACCGACTTGATGGGACAATTAATACGTTTCGTATCTTCTCATGAAGTGGGACATACGCTCGGCCTACGCCACAATTTCGGTTCTTCGTCCACGGTTCCTGTAGACAGTCTTCGCTCGCGTGCATTCGTAGAAGCTCATGGTCATACTCCTAGCATCATGGACTATGCTCGTTTCAATTATGTGGCTCAGCCCGAGGATAGCATTACGCATGCAGGAATTTTCCCTCGCATTGGTGATTATGACTGTTGGGCTATTGAATGGGGTTACAAGCCTATGTGGGATGCTTATGACGACGTGAGTGACCATTGGGAACTCGAAAAACTCACTACAGAACGTCTCAATGGTAATCGTCGTTTGTGGTTTGGTGATGGTGAAACTAATCGTACGAACGATTCTCGTTGTCAAACGGAAGATTTGGGTGACGATGCCATGAAGGCTAGCACTTATGGTATCATGAACCTAAAACGAGAACTTCCTCAACTCCCCACATGGACATATCAAAGTGGAGATATCTATGGCAGCAACCTCTCAAGCATGTATGCTCAGGTGGTCAATCAGTTCTATCGCTATTGCAATCATGTGATGCGCAACTTAGGCGGCGTTTATTGCGATTATAAAACAGTGGATCAGACAGGCGCTGTTTATTCTGACGAACCTCGTGAAAAGCAGGAACGTGCTCTTCAGTTTCTCATCGACAATGTGGTGAAGCAGCCCAAATGGTTGATTAACGTGTCGTATGCAAATCGTCTGATGCCTGATATTCAGTCCTATCTTAATCGTATTGGTGCGCGCTTAGTGTCAAGTATGGTCGAAGATCATTTGATCAATCGTCTTACTAGCACATATCCTGTCAATGATTATCTTCCTGCCCTTGTAAAAGCTGTGTTTGCGAGCACTGATGCAAAAGACTCTTACAGCCAAGCCTTACAACGCACAGTAGTGGAGGAATTGATTTCTTATTTCAAGTCAAAGCCTAATCGTCCTGCTACGGGCGTTGTTCTCCAGCAACTTCGCAGTTTACAGCACTTGTGCAATGCACGTCAGGCGAATCCTCATTTTGCAGCTTTAGCGGATATGATTGATCGCGCTTTGGTGGTGAAGTAAGAGTATATGAACCTCCCTTGAATAATCTTTACAATTTACAGATTAGACGGGAAGAATAAAATAATTCTGCCAACGGGCTAATATAACTAAAGTTTTCCATCCTCTTTATTGGGGAAACTTTAGTTATATTAGCCCGTTTTGGATTGAGATGTATGATGGTTTTATCACAATCTCTGTATATCCTGCAAAGATAACAAAATCACAATTTTATGGATCTTCTCCTTTTCAATTCTTCTAGACTACTCCTTGGGCCAACATTGCATGAGCCACTTTCATAAATCCTGCAATGTTCGCTCCCTTCACATAGTTGATATACCCATCAGCCTCAGTACCATACTTTACGCATTGATCGTGTACCGCAGCCATGATGGAGTGAAGCCGTAGGTCAACCTCTTCGGCATTCCATGAAATGTGCATTGCGTTTTGCGTCATTTCAAGTCCTGATGTAGCTACACCGCCCGAGTTGACAGCTTTTCCAGGGGCAAACGGAGTATGATGTGCATGAAAATAATCAATAGCTTCGGCGGTGCATCCCATGTTACTTACTTCAGCTACAAACTTTACACCATTTTTGCATAGCGCAGCAGCGTCTGCTTCATTCAGTTCGTTCTGGGTTGCACAGGGTAGAGCAATGTCTACAGGTTGAATCCATGGTTTTTTGCCCGCGTAGAATGTAGCTTCAGGGAAGCGCTCTGCATAAGGAGCTACAATGTCGTCGCCCGACATACGAAGCGCTAACATATAGTCAATCTTCTCTCCGTTGACTCCTGCAGGGTCGTACACGTAGCCATCTGGTCCACTTAATGTGATTACTTTAGCTCCGAGTTCTGTTGCTTTCTTTACTGCGCCCCAAGCCACGTTGCCAAATCCTGAAATAGCAATCGTCTTTCCTTCAATATGTTCACCGTAATCGGCCAACATTTGCTTTACGAAATAGAGTGCACCATATCCAGTAGCTTCTGGCCTTAGAATCGAACCACCAAACTCAAGACCTTTTCCTGTAAATGTGCCTGTATGTTCATGTGTCAATTTCTTGTACATTCCATACATGTAGCCCACTTCGCGTCCGCCTACACCGATATCGCCAGCAGGTACGTCTTGATCAGGTCCCAAGTTACGCCATAATTCCAATATAAAAGCTTGGCAGAAACGCATAATCTCTGCGTCGCTTTTACCGCGTGGGGCAAAATCGGAACCGCCCTTAGCTCCCCCCATTGGGAGGGTGGTTAGTGCATTTTTAAAAGTCTGCTCAAATCCTAAGAATTTCAGTATGCTAAGATTGACGGAAGGATGGAAACGTATGCCTCCCTTGTATGGGCCAATCGCATTATTGAATTGTACACGATAGCCTAAGTTCACTTGTACTTCGCCCTCATCATCTATCCATGGTACACGGAATGTAATAATTCGATCGGGCTCAACAAGACGTTCAATCAGTTTGGCTCGTTCAAATTCGGGATGCTGATTGTACACATCTTCTACGGAGGTTAATACTTCTCGCACCGCTTGTAAGTATTCTTTTTCGCCAGGGTGCTTCTGTTCGAGTTGTTCAATAATTTTTTCTGTTTTCATGATAAGGTTATTTTGGGGAAAGAACACGTAAAAAAACGTCCTCTCTCATAATATTCTTTACAAATGTATAGATTATTATTTAAATCCGTTCTAACTTAATTCCATATTTTCCTTATAATCTGCTATATAGCATATCAAATGTAACAAATAGATATGTGAAAGAAGAAGCTAGTAAAGGAAGAACGCTAAAAAACATGGGCAAAATAAGGCAAAGTCGCACGATTTTCTTAACTTTGCAAAGTGAATTAAAGGCTTTTTGACGATGGCTTCAAGGGCTCTTCGTGTAAAAGTCATACAGACGCACAGAAAAAGCAACTCTTATTCTTATAAATACATAATCATTCTTATGGAAAAAAGCGCATTACAGATTGCACGTGCTGCTTACCAGCCCAAGCTTCCCGCAGGCTTGCGTGCAGGTGTGAGCATTAAAGAAGGTGAACCTACTCAGAGTGTAGGCGATCAGGAAGAAATCAAGAAGCTCTTCCCCAATACTTACGGTATGCCGTTGGTAGAATTTGTACCCTCTGACGAAAAGAAAGAATATACCCCGATGAATATCGGTATCATCCTCTCTGGTGGTCAGGCTCCTGGTGGACACAATGTAATCTGCGGTCTTTACGATGAGCTTAAAAAGCAGAACCCTGCCAACAAACTCTATGGTTTCTTGATGGGTCCTGGCGGTTTGGTAGACCATAAGTACATCGAACTGACTGATGCTATCATCGACGACTACCGCAATACGGGTGGTTTCGATATGATTGGTTCTGGTCGTACGAAGCTCGAAGAGGTAGATCAATTTGAAAGCGGCTTGAAGATTATCCGTGAACTTGGTATCAAGGCTATCGTAATCATCGGTGGTGACGACTCTAATACCAACGCTTGCGTTTTGGCAGAATACTATGCTGCTAAGAACTATGGTGTGCAGGTAATCGGTTGTCCTAAGACTATTGATGGTGACTTGAAGAACGAACAAATCGAGACTTCTTTCGGCTTTGATACAGCATGTAAGACTTACTCTGAAGTAATTGGTAACATCCAGCGTGACGCCAACTCTGCTCGTAAGTATTGGCATTTCATTAAGCTCATGGGACGTTCGGCCAGCCACATCGCTTTGGAATGTGCACTTCAGTGCCAGCCCAACGTATGTATCATCAGTGAAGAAGTAGAAGAGAAGAATCAGACTCTTGATGATATCGTAACATATATTGCAGAAATCGTAGCCAAGCGTGCTGCTAATGGCAACAATTTCGGTACAGTACTTATTCCTGAAGGTTTGATCGAATTCATTCCCGCAATGAAGAAGCTTATTGCTGAGCTTAACGACCTTCTTTCTACTCCTGAAGCCGCTAGCGTAAGTGCTGCCGATCAGCGTTCATGGATTCTTGGCAAACTCTCTAAAGAAAATGCCGCAATCTATGAAAGCCTGCCCGAGGGCGTAGCTAAGCAGCTCACGATGGAACGTGATCCTCACGGAAATGTACAGGTGTCACTTATCGAAACTGAAAAGCTCCTTTCTGAAATGGTAGCTGTTAAGCTCGCTGCTTGGAAGAAGGAAGGTAAATTTGTAGGTAAGTTCGCTGCTCAGCACCACTTCTTCGGTTATGAAGGTCGTTGCGCAGCTCCTTCTAACTACGATGCAGACTATTGCTATGCACTCGGTACAAGCGCAGCACAACTCGTAGCTAACGGCAAGACTGGATACATGGCTATTGTGAAGAATACCACAGCTCCAGCCGAACAGTGGGTAGCTGGCGGTGTGCCCATCACGATGATGATGAATATGGAGCGTCGTAATGGTAAGATGAAGCCTGTAATCAAGAAGGCGCTCGTACGTCTCGATGGTGCTCCTTTCAAGAAGTTTGCTGCTCATCGTGCAGAATGGGCTGAGAATACTTGCTTCGTATATCCTGGTCCTATCCAGTATTGGGGACCTGCCGAAGTATGCGACCAGTGCACCAAGACGCTCGCTCTTGAACAGGGCAAGTAATCTTGAAGGCATAAACAGATTGTGAAGAACGGGATATAAATGATGAAAAGTCCTTGTTCCTTACAATCTCTTATAACTTTCAAAGAGTGGAAGACACACAGTTGTCGCCGAATAGCCAAAGCGGCTTAGCGTTTCTGCTGTCTGTCTTCCTCTCTTTATTTTTCTGATTTTCTAAGTCAGGTTTCCCATATTAAATGGGAAAAGACAATTGCATGGTACTTACAAGAGTGAACAAACAGATAGAAGAACTACCAACGAATCATAATCATAGCCGAAAGATTGTATAATCTCTAAACGATCAAAACTCTCTCTATGTCTCTTTCATCATCTTCTTACCCTAGACGCACATCATCGGCACAGCCAAGACGTAAAAGTTCTTCGGCTGCAACACGACGTGGGCAAACTAGTACGAGGAGTGATGCGCAGAAAGCAAGAAAACGCAGAGTAAGCAAAAGCCGAAAGCGTAGCAAGTTTAGAGTGTGGACTGCCACAGCTAAGTGGCGTATGCGTATGCTGGGTATTCGCCTTTTTGTGTTAGCTTTGGTGGGATTAGTTTGCTGGATGTTTTATTATTACGTAGCCAATCGATACAGCAGTAAGTGGCAAGCCATTTATGGAAATGAAATCTATCCAGAGGGATATTCTATTCATGGCATAGATGTTAGTCACCATCAAGGAGATATAGATTGGGAAAAGGCATCGCGTGCGGAAGTAGGCGGAGAACCTATATGCTTTGTTATCATTAAAGCTACGGAGGGAGTGAGCCATATTGACGAAAACTTCAATGAGAATTTCTATCAAACTCGCCAGTACGACCTCGTACGTGGGGCTTATCATTACTTCAAACCCAATCTTTCTGCTTCGCAACAAGCAAAGTTCTTTCTAAAGCAAGTGCATCTAGAAGAGGGCGATTTGCCCCCAGTTCTAGATATAGAAGAACGGGGTAATTTAAATGTGAAACAGCTACAGAAAGCCGCCCTTACATGGTTGAAGATGGTAGAGAAACAATACAACGTGCCTCCCATTATCTATACCAATTACAAGTTTAAGGTAGATTATCTCAATACGCCAGAATTTAATCGCTATCCCTATTGGATAGCTCATTATTATGTGCGCAATCTTACTTATAAAGGTAAGTGGCGTTTTTGGCAACATACCGACTGTGGCACCATAGAGGGCATCAAGGGTAAGGTAGACTTAAATATCTACAATGGTTCGATGTATGATTTAAAGCATTTGTGTGTGGAGTAGAAATCCTCAGTATGAGTTCTCTGATAAGGGATAGGGGATAGTTCATTGAAACTTAAATGAGAAAATCTCTTATTTAAGTTTCGGATTTAGTATGAGCGGGTTGAAACTTAATATAATAAGCACCGCTTTGCAAGCATTCTTATTTGCTTCTTCTCCTTATCTGCGTTTTATAAAAACCGTTTGTTTCTATTTACTCCCCCTGATTTTACCATCCGCAGATTTACTCTCTGCCGTCTGTAAACCATCATTCATTGCTCTACCGGACGGCAGCGGTAGCTCTACCGGACGGCAGTGGTAGCTTTACCG
>UQKO01000047.1 GCA_900541575.1 uncultured Prevotella sp. | reverse complement strand
GCGAGGAATCCAGCCCTAATTTATATCGGTCGAAAACTTTTAGCGGACAGCAATAATTTGGAAAGCGTCTTTACTTGTTCAGATAAGCTTCCACATTCTTTTCGATGCGGGCAAGTACGTTACCACTTTCTTCGGGAATGAACTTTTCGCCGATGATGTGTTCGTAAAGCTCAATGTAGCGAGCAGAGATGCTACTCACAATCTCGTCGGTCATTTCGGGAACCTGCTGTCCTTCCTTTCCTTGGAAACCATTGTCCATGAGCCATTCGCGTACAAACTCCTTTGAGAGTTGTTTCTGAGCCTCACCCTTTTTGAATCGCTCTTCGTATCCCTCAGCATAGAAATAGCGTGAAGAGTCTGGGGTGTGAATTTCGTCCATCAAGTAGATCTTGCCGTCGTGCTTACCAAATTCGTACTTCGTGTCTACGAGAATTAAGCCTCGTTTTGCAGCAATCTCTGTACCGCGCTCGAAAAGAGCTAGCGTATACTTTTCCAAAATGGCATATTCTTCGGGAGTGGCTAGTCCGCGAGCCAAGATCTCTTCCTTAGAGATGTCAGCATCGTGCTCGCCGATTTCAGCCTTTGTGGTAGGCGTGATGATGGGAGTGGGGAACTTTTGATTCTCCTTCATTCCCTCGGGGAGTTTCACACCACAGATTTCACGCACACCGCTTTTGTATGCACGCCATGCACTTCCGCAGAGGTAGCCACGTACGATCATTTCTACGGGGAAACCTTCGCACATTACGCCCACGGTCACCATGGGATCGGGAGTAGCAAGCTTCCAGTTGGGGCAGATGTCTGTAGTGGCATCTAGAAACTTGGCTGCAATCTGGTTGAGCACTTGACCCTTAAAGGGAATGCCTTTGGGCAAGATCACGTCGAAGGCAGAGATGCGGTCGGTAGCAACCATAGCCAATCGATCGCCCAGGTTGTACACGTCGCGTACTTTACCATGGTATACACTCTTTTGTCCGGGAAAATGGAAATCGGTTTTAGTTAATGCAGACATTGTAGTTTATAGATTATGGGGTAGGAGCTAAGCGGCTTGGTTGCACGTTCAGGCTTCCTATTCCGAGTTATGATTATTCTTAGGTGTATAGTACTTATAAAAGCATTAAAGGTAACATGTAAAAGCCTCGCAGCGTTGGTCGTGGGGGTGCTGACCATGTGAATGCTCTTACATGTTACCTTTGTGATGCCTTAGGATTGGGGTGGGGTAGAGGGGCGCGCGTCTTCTTTTGCCGACGTGGGGTCAGCCTCAGTTCCCTTTTCCTCACGCAAATTCTTGCGTCGTTCGTCGTCGCGATTGTAGGCTTCCACAATGCGTGTCACAAGTTTATGGCGAATGATGTCTTTCTTGTTCATTTCAATGAAGGCAATGCCCTCGATACCTTCCAAAATACGTTGTGCTTCAATGAGACCGCTCTTTTGTGAGAGGGGAAGGTCTATTTGCGTGCGGTCGCCCGTTACGATCATCTTCGTATTCCATCCCATGCGTGTCAGGAACATCTTGATTTGTGCAGTCGTCGTATTCTGTGCTTCGTCGAGAATCACCACCGCATTGTTGAGTGTACGTCCGCGCATGAAAGCAAGCGGAGCTATCTGAATCACGTTGGTATCCATATACTCTTGTAGCTTGGCCGCAGGAATCATTTCTTGCAGTGCATCATAGAGCGGTTGCAGGTAAGGATCAATTTTGTCCTTCATGTCGCCTGGCAAGAATCCCAATTTCTCGCCCGCTTCCACGGCAGGTCGGCTTAGGATGATTTTTTTAACCTCCTTCGCTTTAAGTGCTTTTACTGCCAATGCAATGGCAGTGTATGTTTTGCCCGATCCCGCGGGGCCAATAGCAAATATCATGTCACACTTGCCATAAGCCTCCACCAACCGACGCTGATTTTCTGTGCGCGGAGTAATAGGCTTCCCGCCCGTACTATACACAATCACGTCGCTGCTGTGTTCGCTCGGTGTAGCATGGCCTTTCAGTATGTTGAGTATATCTTCTTCTTGCAGGCGGTTGAACTTTGTGCAGTGCTTTTCGAGCTTCAGAAACACCTCCTCGAAGGCCGCCATGTCTTCTTCGCCACCCATTACACGTACCACGTTGTCGCGTGCCATAATACGAAATTTTGGACAAAGTGCACGCAACATCTTGATGTTGGTGTTGTTGGCTCCGTAGAATATCGCGGGGTCGGCTTCTTCCAAAATGAAATGTTTCTCTATCATGTTTCTCTGTTGCTGCCTTAGGGGCGAGCGGCATGACTTCTGTGTGATACTTTATATATATGTATGCCGCGCTTCCCCTTAACGGACAAGGATGCACTATATTTATTTTTATTTGCATGCAAAATTAAGAAATCCCGTGGAAATGCACTAACTTTGTGCGTGCAAAGTTTATGCATCCTTACAAATCTCATCCTTTAGCCTCTCATGAATAGATTTTATACGCCTCGTCGCATTCATTTTATCCTCGCATTCTCTGTTGTCGTAATTATTCTTGGCATTTTGAGGTGTACTCATCCAGAATGGAACTGTCCTCGTGTGCAAGAAGTGGAATCTCCCAAAATGGTAGCGCATGTGCCCGACAGCATAGAAAAGCAAGCAGCCGAGGTCGATCGTCTTTTCTTGAAACGCCGCAACTCGCTCGTGATGCTCAAGGCCGATGGCACCCCCGTAAGAAATCGCGTCACTAGTGTACCGCGCTTTGAAACCTCTTTCCCCGACCTCAACGATGTGCAATATATCACGGCTACCCGTTTGGGAATTTCCCAGATCGCCAACCGCGATGATGCTCACCGCCACATGAAAGATTTGGTATATATAGCCGACAATCCTTTTTATAGTGTGCAGCGTCTTCGTCAGTCCATTCCCTATCTCGTTCCTCGCGCGGCAGTGTTGCTCAATGAGATAGCCCGTGCTTTTAATGATTCGTTGGTCACGAAAGGTTATCCCCCTCACAAACTTCTTATTACCTCTGTACTCCGCACAAAAGAGGATGTGCAGCGCCTTCGTAAATTCAATCAGAATGCGTCGCAAGACTCCTGTCATCAGTTTGGCACAACCTTCGATATTTCTTACAATCGCTTTCTAGAGATTCACCCCGATGGAGGCAGTGATATTCGTTGGGTCACGGTATATAAGTCTATTTTAGCTGAAGTTCTCAACGATATGCGTCAGATGGGAGCATGCTATGTGAAATATGAGATGCATCAATCCTGCTTCCATATTACGGCTCGTTGAATTTCACCTATAGAGTCTGGATCGTATTGGCCAATATGAAACGCGTCGTCCACAGAAATGAGTTAAAATCCTGATTTTGCACAGGTTGTCAACTCATATCTGTGGACGACGTGTTTCGCTATATTGTCAGTCTTGATAGGCTTAAGGTGGTTTTATCATTCCACCTCGTGTTGTGTGGCTCTATTCAAAGTCAACGCAAGCTCGTTCACCGATATGCTTCATCAGTTCGCCGGCTACGGCTTTGTGAGCAGGGTGAATACTATAAGCTTTCACGTCATCCAAGTTGTCAAAGGCTGAGTCGAGACAAATGTCCCACTTTTCGTTCTCATTGATATTGAATCCCACATGCACGCTACGTATGAAAGGGATCACGTTAGGCAGCGCCTCAATTCCTTGTTTGAATGCTTCACGGGCAGTTTTGCGCACGTCGGCGGGTACATCCTCGCGAAATTTAAACATTACAATGTGTTTCGTCATAATCTCAGTTTTTGTATAATTGTTTCTCTAAATTCAAGACCTTTTCTCACTCATTCCATGCCCCACAATGTGGACATTTCCCTTTTTTAGGAATAGATTTTCCGCATACACCGCAGAGCAAATGTGAGGGTTGATGTATGATGTATTGCCTAATGGCAAACAACCAATAAACCACCAATAGCGGGTAGCCCACATAGATTGGCGTTGTCAGTGTAAAAATGAGGTAAAGTACCATACACATACCGCCTAGCGAGGCTAAATACGACAAGTTATCGCCCAGGTCGGGTTGGCGGCGGATCTCGTCAACTACGGCTACCGCTACAATCAGCATGGCCCATACCGAGGCAATAAATAAGGCCATGATGAGCGGCAACTCCGTGTTGAATGGATTCAGTGTAGGATGAAAGTAAAATTCCACCCAAGTTATCGGAACGAATCGTTGAATACTTCCATAAAGTGCAGCCGATCCGCTCACGCAGAGACAGAGCAGGGTGGGGTAGAAACTCGGAATATCATTGAAATGTACAATACGGAAACGCTTATGGCGGATGCTCTGAATGAGCCAAAACATCACCGCGAGCCCCAAGATGGAAAGCACAAATATGCTGCGACCATCGGAGAAATAGTAGATAAACCGTGAAATAGGGTCGTTAGGCACCACGTTGTCGAGTAATGTCGATTCGTGAATCCACCCTTGTGTCAGTTGGTCGCGAGCCACTTTTATCCATACAGAGTCTGTCGTGTCATTAGGCACGTACATCACTTTCGCCACCACTAGTTGGTCGTGTGAGTTGACGCTCACCGTATCGTTGACCATTGCTCCATAGTCGGGTAGCCCTTGTAGCGGAGGAGCCGTTTGTAGGTGTATAGAGTCTGTTGCTTGAAAGTTATAGCCCGTCCAGTAATGGTGGGTGATATAGAAGTTTACGGAATCGACACTCCCCTCGTTAGCCGCCTGCCAATGGTCCACCTTGTTGGGATGGGAATAGTAGCAACCCACGTTGAGCAGGACGCATAGAAGCAGAAGTAGCAGATTTTTAATGATTCTTTTCATAGGTAGGGGCTTGCAAGAGTTAGTTCGTCTTTCTAGCTCTTCTTCAATACTTTCATTTCGCAGCGTCGACAATCAAACTGCAATGGGAAGGTGCGTCCGTCGGGAAGCCTGAGTGCAAGTTCGCGAGGCGAATCCTTCCCTTTTTTTAGGCAAATGCCAAGCGCATGGCGTATGCAATGGCGACAGGTCATGATAGCGGTTTCACCCTGCGGAGTCGTTAGCTCGAAAGCAGGTTCAATGTGCTTCACGCCATGTTTCTTATAGAAATCAACTGCCAACTTGTTTGCCACGTTTGCTGTGAAGGGCAATTCTTTTGGCAACAATGCATTCAGCAACTCGTCGTTCATTGTTCCCGCGCGGTCGCGCTCGTAGCTCGTTTGGTGGACGGCAAGCAGCCGGTTGCACACTTGTCGACGCCATTCCGTGAGCACCGAGGCTGGGATGAAGCGATCGCCCTCCGTCTGGATCTCAATGCGTTCGGCTGTAAAAGGCGTATCGCCCAATTTGGAGAGTTGGCGCACAATGGCATCGCGTTGTGGCGAACGAGCTGTCTCGTGGGCATAGTCAAAGCGCAACGTTACATGGCATCTGCTTTCATCGGACATGTCGAGTGCATAGCCGCCTTCCACCTCACGCAAGCAAAGTGTGGCCGCTAGGGTACGCTTCGCTGTGGGTCTCGAGAGCTGTTTGTCGAATTCAAAATCGTAGCTGCGACGCAACACCATGCCCGTTTTGAGCTTAGGCATCACGGCGGGAAACACCATGCTACCCTCTACCTTGTTCACGCGAAAACCTTGTAGCGTCCCATCCTCTGCCATGTAGCAAAGACCATCACCTGCAGTGAGTGGGGCGCAGAGTTTGTGTGTTGGCTCGAAGCGGAAAGCGCGGCGTTCCGTTCGTCCCACCTTTCCCACCACAGGGCCTACAGCTTTCGGCGTGGCAAAAGAGTGAATTGGCTCTGCGGTGCGTCCGTGGAGAAAATATTCCGTATAGCTACGGTTGAAAGTGCGTGAGGGGTCGGGAGTAAAAGAGAAATTTGATGTGCCGTGTGAAGCACGCACATAGTCCGCTCCTCTTCTGCTCAACACTTTGTCGATTTGTTGGCGATACCATGCTGTGATGTTCTTCACGTAGTCGGCATCCTTTAGTCTGCCCTCAATTTTAAACGAACGCACTCCTGCATCCATCATTTCCTCTAGGGAATGGGTGCGGTTCATATCCTTGAGCGAGAGTAGGTGTTTGTTCTTGACAAGCACGTTCCCTTCGCCATCGATGAGATCGAATGCCAAACGGCAAAATTGGGCGCATCGTCCGCGGTTGGCCGACCTGTTGAAGCACAGTTGCGAAGCATAGCATCGTCCGCTATAGCTTACGCAAAGCGCACCATGCACAAAAGCTTCGAGCGGCACGCGCACAGCTTCAGCTATTTTTTTCGTCTGCTCTAGCGACATTTCGCGAGCTAGCACTATCTGTCGAAATCCTGCTGCCTCAAGCCATTTCGCTTTCTCAGGCGTACAGTTGTCCATCTGTGTAGAGGCATGCAAGGCAATCGGGGGAAGATGCATACATAGCAGGCTCAAGTCCTGCACAATCAGTGCGTCTACACCGGCTTCGTAAAGTTCCCACACTAGAGCCTCTGCCTCTATGAGCTCACTATCCCAAAGAATCGTATTGAGTGTCACGTAGACGCGTGCTCCGTAAAGATGGGCCAGTTGGCATAGCTCTCGTATGTCGTCCACCGAATTGCCAGCGGCTTGGCGTGCGCCAAAGCATGGTCCGCCGATATATACGGCATCGGCTCCGTGGAGTATGGCTTCGCGTCCCACCTGCGCGTTCTTGGCAGGTGCTAACAATTCGATGGGACGTGGTTTTTTATTAACGGGCATATCTCTTTGTTTTGTTCGCAAAGTTACGATATTCTTGTGGCATGATGTGCATTGCGAAGATGTTTTTTGGCTGTTAGGCTCTGAGCTAGGTTAGTGGAAACATTTGTTATTGTGAATTTGGTTTTATGCCAATTCTTATGCTAATTATGCCGAGAGTTTTGTCTCCACCCTCGTTGACTTAGTTCCTGCTTATAACCTAATTCAAGTTTCGGTTTTAACTTGAGTGGCCAGAATCTGAAACTTTGATAGTTGTTGTTACCCAGTGCGTTGCAGTGTTCTCTTTATGTATATTGTTGCTAGGCTAAAAGGCCGTAGAAGTTTTCTTAGAACGTATTCTAAGTCATCGTCCTTCGACCGAAGGACATGCGTCCCCCGACCGAAGGACATGCGTCCCTCGACCGAAGGACATGCGTCCTTCGACCGAAGGACGATAATATGAAAGGCCTTTTAGCGTAACTTGAATGCCAATGTAGAGAAAACTTGAATAAGCTAAAAGCCACCTCCTTGCTTAGTGTAAGCATGGAAGTGGCTAAGAAACTATAAGGCCGATCTAGGTTAGAGTTAGGAATATAAGTTAAGTTCTGTTGGGCCATCCTATCTAGGAAAATATGTAATCACTAGATGAAAGTGGCCTTACCCGTTTCGCAGGTCTGTGGGGTATGCTTTGCCTAAGTTTACCTTCATCTAGAGGGTAAAACTCGCAGGCATGACATCATGTATTTTCTGTTTGAACATACAATGCAAGATTGCGTCGCACAAAATAACAAGTTCGTATACAAAATCCTCTGTTGAGGACGTTTGGGAGTGCAAAAATAATGTGCCTGTGCTTTTATTACCAAACAAATAGAGCCGTAAAATGCCGTAAAGCGTGAAAAATGTGCCGTAAAAAGGCGTAAATCTCCGTAAATCCCTTATATTTGCATGGTCAACTTTATTTAATCTTTACGCACATGCTATTTCACTTCCAGCAGCGCATCACGCGATTCCTCGACCATAGAAGTACTAGCCATGAGCAACGCCTCTGTTTGATTGTCTATCTTGTGGGCACGTTAATGTGTGCCATCGGTATGCCCCTTCACTTTTCTGGCATTATTGGTATCCACTCTCCTTGGCTGCTTGTTCTGTCGGGCATAGCATGGGTGATTTGTCTCGTCTTGTTGGCTCTCTATTTAATCCGTCGCCTTTCGCTCAAATGGGCCATTTCTTTGCTTGGACTTTTGCTGCAATTATTGCAAAGTACGCGCATGGTCTATCAAGTGGTGAGTCAACCCGAGGGCTACATCTGGACTCTCATTCTCAACCAAGTTGTATCGTTCACCATTATGGTGTATCTTGTCATTGCCTTCGTGCGCTACATTCCTAGCATTGTTGCCTTTTTGAGTCTTGCTACTCTCTATTTTGCTTACTGCTATGAGCCTGGAGCCGTAAGTCCTCAGATGCTTATCATCTTTACCTCTATGGAAGTGTCTACTTGTATGATGGGTGGTTTTTTCCGTCACAATATTCACAGTATGCAGATTGAAAACACCGACTATATGAACACCGAGCAAGGATTGCTCGATGCTTTCTGCATGACGAAGTCAGAACTCATCGCCTACGTGCAGCTTTGCCGAAACAATAATCCCGACCATCATTCCGTCAACGATTTTTTCGACAGTCTTGACAATCGTGCTGAAAACAATCTCATACGTGCCGTGGAAAAGCGCATGGTGCAGCGTCGTCTACGCCGCGCCAATTTAGAGGAAATCTTTCCTCAGCTCACTCCTACGGAACTTGAAGTGTGTCATCTCATTGTTGCAGGAAATACGCTCTCGCAGATAGCCCAACTCATGAATAAAACCACCAATAACATCAGTGCTGTGCGCATCCATGTACGCAAGAAACTTGGGCTGCAAACTTCCGAAGACTTACGACAAGTATTGCTCAAAGCTATTCAGCAGGGATAGTGACCTCTTTGCCGTGCTCTGCTATCTCCCTCCCCCGCACTATGTTGTAAATAGCATGTAAAAATGTCCCTTGGAACGGATAAATGCGTGAACTGCAAACTGCGTGTTCCGAACTTCGTCATTATCAAGCTAAAAACCTAGGTCATTTCAAAACGATTCACCCTTACGTTTCCATCATCTCTCTAGCCAGTTTCTTGGCTTGAGCACGGGCGGGTTTGCCTGTTTCGGTCAGAGGAAGGTGGGGCAGACGGAAAAAATGGCGGGGTACTTCGTAGGGATCGAGGACACGGCGGCAGAGTGTTTCAAGTTCTTCGACCATATCTGTGGAGGCTTCGTAGAGCAGGGTGATGGCTTCGCCGAGACGAGCATCGGGTACGGAGGTGATTTGCAAAGGAAGTGTGGTGTGTTCGGCAAGTGTACGTTCTAGTGCTTCGATGTGCATCTTGATTCCCCCTGAGCAGATAACGTTGTCCTTTCTTCCGATGATACGGAAGAGCCCGTTGGGAAGGAGTTCGGCCACATCGTTGGTGACCAAATGCTCTGGATTTACCCTAGGAGCGTAGATTTCGAGCGTACCCTCTGTTGAGAGCGAAAGGTTTACTCCTGTGAGCGGTGTGTAATAGTCGGATGCCTGCTGTCCATTGAGCCTACGTAGTGCAATGTGTGAGAGCGTTTCTGTCATGCCGTAGGTGCTATAGACGGGATTGGGGAACGAGGCAATCTCGCGTGATAATTCGGGCGAGATGGGGCCGCCACCGATGATGAGACAGAGTGTGCGACGCAACAGACTGCGCTCGTGGGGCACTCTTAGTGATTCGTAGACCTGCATTGGCGTGAGTGCAGCAAAATCGGGAGCTTGGTGAAGGTGGGCAAAGGGATGGGATGTGGGGGCTATAGGCACTAACGTAAGTCGACCTGCTAGTGCGCGTACCAACATCATTTGTCCTGCGATGTACTTTAGTGGCATGCAGAGTAGTGCAGAATTGCCCTCTTGCAGACCGAGTGCTTGAAGTGTGGCTTGGGCACTATCCCACATGCGTACTTTTTCCACTTGCATCTCCTTAGGTTGTCCTGTGCTTCCCGAGGTGTGTACCGTCATGGTGGGATTGGGTTGTTTCCATCGTTCCTTGAAATCTTCAATTTCTTGTAGGAAACGACGTTGCTTTTCGTTGCCATACCACAGGCAGTCCCCTTCAATGTGAAGTGGTGCTTCGTTGAAGTTGTCGACGAATAGTTGGCCCGTGCCGAGTCCTTGTGGCATGGTAGCCTCGGGGTCAATGGCTGCACACCACTGCGCAATGGCATTGAGTCCCACGTTGCTCTCGAGTGCCGATGTGGTCCAGTAGCCAATGTTGCGATCTTTGGCCAATGCCATCCATTCGCCTGCTCCAGTGAATGCGCCATGGAGCGAGGGCTTTAGCACGATGTATTGCGGGCGGATGGTGTCGAGCAATCGAATCTTTTCTTTGTAGTCGTTTACGCCGATAAGTTCTTCATCGAGGGCAATGGGCAACGGCGTGTTGGCGCAAAGGTGCGCCATTTTCTCCCATTGGTGCTGACGGATGGGTTGCTCAATGCTGTGAATGCCGTATTGAGCTAGTGCTTCTAGACGACGGGGCGCCTCCTCGGGAGTGAATCCGCCATTGGCATCGACACGCAGTTCTATGGTGTCGGCACTGAAGCGGGCACGCAGTTGACGGATGAGCGCCATTTCGCTTTCAAAGTCGATGGCGCCAATTTTGAGTTTCACGCAACGAAATCCCTTCTTTAGCTTTTCCTCCATGCGTTGGCACATCTCTTCGTACGAGCCCATCCATACCAGTCCGTTGATGGGAATGCCGCGCTGTCCCTGCGTGAAAGCAGAGGGGAAGAGCTTCAGATAATCGCCTGCTAAAGATCCTGCTGCCGAGCGGAAAGCAGATTGCAGTCCAAAGAGAATGGAAGGGTAAGGACGTAGCTTTTCGGAATTAAGATTTTGCGTCTGTTCCACCTCTTGACAAATTTGATGGAGGCGTTCCTCATAGTGCTCATCATAGTCGCAACTGAGGTCGTAGAGCGGAGCGCACTCTCCGAGTCCTGTGAAGCGAATTTGAGGGTCGGTAGATGTGAGTACGATATACCACACCTTGCGTGTGGTGTAAACGCCGCGCGAAGTGCCAGCGGGCTGCTTAAAGACGAGTTCGCGTGGGAGTATTTTAAGTTTGAAAGGAAGAAAATGCATGAAGAGAAATGGGCTAATACGTCGATATACTAGAAGACTAACGCCGTGAGGGTATGCCTTATAGCGTTAGTCATCTCGTGTTAGGGAAGTTTGGGATATTTCTTAAAGTTGGGCTTACGCTTTTCAAGGAAAGCACGCCCGCCCTCTTGCGCTTCATCGAGCATGTAGTAGAGCATCGTGGCATCGCCAGCAAGCTCTTGTATGCCTGCTTGTCCGTCGAGTTCCGCATTGAGGCCCGCCTTTATCATGCGCAGAGCTAGGGGCGAACGTTCCATCATGGTCTCGGCCCATTCTACTACCTCATCTTCTAGGCGTTCGAGGGGCACCACCTTATTGACCATGCCCATGCGTTCGGCTTCTACGGCAGAGTACTGACGACACATGAACCATATTTCGCGCGCTTTCTTCTGACCCACGATGCGTGCTAAGTAAGAGGCTCCAAATCCTGCATCGAACGATCCAACCTTAGGTCCAGTTTGGCCGAAGATAGCATTGTCGGAAGCAATGGTGAGGTCGCACATGAGGTGGAGTACGTGTCCGCCTCCAATGGCATAACCATTGACCATGGCAATGACGGGCTTGGGTAGTGAACGAATCTGCTTCTGCACATCGAGCACATTGAGACGAGGTACACCATCGCCTCCCACGTAGCCACCGCGGCCTTTCACGTGCATGTCGCCGCCCGAACAAAAGGCTTTGTCGCCAGCTCCTGTGAGCACCACAACGCAGACTTCTTGTGCTTCACGGCAGTAGCGCAAGGCGTCGCCTATCTCGGCCACGGTAAGAGGAGTGAACGCGTTACGATAGCGCGGACGATTGATAGTGATACGGGCTATGCCGTTGTAGAAATCAAAGCATATTTCTTTGTATTCTTTAATGGGTGTCCAATTTCTCATATTGTGTGTATAGAATTAGTGTGCTTGTTTTGATGCCAGCGAGTGACGCGACGGCCACAGAAATAAGTATTTAATTGTTGAGGAAAATTTCGAGGATTTGTGCTTCTTCTGATTCTGCGATCCATTGCTGCATAAGGGTGGGTAGAGCAGAGAGAGAGTCGGCACGGAGGTAACCTACGTGGAACGATTTCGCAACGCCTTCGGCAGTAAAATGCTGATAACCGGCAGCTACATATTCTGTGCGGGCGGGCGATTGGTCAAGTCCCGGCAGATGGTCGAAAATACCTCCATGTCCATTGTTGAGCAAGAGTATTCGTAGGTTGTGGGGCAGGTGGGTGTTCCATAACGCATTGACATCATAGAAGAAACTCAGGTCGCCAATGACTACGATACTCAGTCCCCACATCTGTAGGGCATAGCCTACGGCCGTGGAGAGTGACCCCTCAATACCATTGGTGCCGCGATTGCAGAAGATGGGGAAACTTCCGCTCTTGAAGTGACGCCCCGCTGCGCGTATAGTACTGCTATTGGCCAGGTGGAGCGTGAAGGCCTCTTTGTAGTGGCTTAGTGCTTCTTGGAGGGATTGGAGTGTACTGTCTAGGGTGAGAGCCTTTACCTCGGATGACCTGTGCTGAACGTTTTCCGCCCAAGCATGGTCGAGTTTCAGAGCCGCCTCTACAACGCCTTGATGGGTATGAGGTAATTGTTCCGAAAGTTGTTTAAGCGCTTCGTTTGCAGGCGCTTGGATTTGTAGGGTGAGGTGGTCGAATGTGTCGGCAAGGGCATCTTCCTCTGCGATGCGTATCACGCGACAATTATGGCTCTTGCGAAGTGCGGATTTGAAAGATTTGTGTACAAAATTCCCACCCACTTGTATCACCACATCGGGTATTAGCGAAGGCTCGGAGGAGACAAGTTCATCGAAAGCATTCATGCGAAAGTTGCCCTGCACATCGGAGATAATCTCCGGCAATATGAGTAGCTGATTCTGGCGATTGAGGTCGTCGGTCTGCTTGCGCAAATCTCCACGTTCGTACTGTCCTAGCAGAAGTACAGGTAGGCGGGCACTAGCAATCAGTTGTACCACTTCTTCTGGAATGGGATGGCGCTGAATAGGACGCACCACAGAGATGACGCGTTCC
Organism: uncultured Prevotella sp.; assembly: GCA_900541575.1. GTDB lineage: Bacteria > Bacteroidota > Bacteroidia > Bacteroidales > Bacteroidaceae > Alloprevotella. The sequence continues at coordinate 7,964 of UQKO01000047.1, read as the reverse complement.
TGTGGTAGATGAGGTGTGGTAAACGAGAACATGGGTTCTTCTATTGACACATTGATGTGAGCGGGGTGTCCGCCTTGGTTGTGGAGCGAGAGAAATGCCTCGTTGATGCGCCGATTGTTGACGTGCCGACAAGCTTCGTCGGTCGTCGGGTCTACTTGAAATGTTGGGCAGTAGGGACGCAAAGCCCCTATCTGTGGGAGCGTTTGTCCATCGAGTTGCCCCAATACGCGCTGTGGACGATCGGCGGAGATGACGAGCAGAGGCAGGTGGCGATAGAATGCTTCGGCTACGGCGGGGATGCAGTTGAGAAGAGCCGAGCCCGACGTGACGCATATAGCCACAGGCTCTTGCAGAGCAAGCACCATGCCGAGGGCTACGAAAGCCGCACTGCGCTCGTCGGTGACGGGATGGAGCGTAAAATGGGAGGGCAGTTCGTTAAGATTGTGTACAATGGTGGCGTTGCGCGAACCAGGACAGACCACAATGTGACGAAGGCCATGCTGAAGGAGCAGAGAGGTAAGTTGGTTGACTTGATGGGAATCGCAGAACATGGGAAAAAGTGGGTGAACTTCTGAGGGTGGATGATGCCTATGACTTTTCTAGTGAGGCGCTTCCGAGGGGAATCGTCAGAATGAATAGAACTGCCCTCCTTCTAAGAACGGGGGTGTTAAGGCAAGACTGTAGATTTTCTTCCTATGTAGCCTCAAAACAACTGTTTCATTGTAAGCATCTTACGTACGGTTTCGTCCCATTCGTCTTGCTCTTGGCTTTCGGGCATGAGGCCACCGCCTGCATAGAGCGTGGCAGAGGTGGAGAAGAGATGCATACAGCGAAGGGAAACGTAGAGATGCGTTGCACCTTGCAAGAGAAATGGACCGCTGAAGCCCGCATAATATTGACGCGGTGAAGGCTCGTGGCGAAGGATTGCTTGCAGGGCTTCTTCACGTGGAAGTCCGCATACGGCAGGAGTAGGATGTAGGCATTGCATGATGCTAAGTGCTTGCTGAGCCGATGAGAGAGGAAATGAAAAATCCGTGCAGAGATGCTGAATATTGCCCGAGGGCAAGGTGTATACTTCAGAGTGAGTCACTTCGGAGGCAATGGTAGAGAGCTTTTGATGGACAAAGCGTGCCACGATGGCCTGTTCTTCTCGATTTTTGTCGTTCCAAAGCGCTGGGGTACTTTCAGAGTAGGGAAGTGTGCCAGCTAGGGCTACGGTGTGCCAACGGTGGTGAACATATTCGAGCAATGGCTCTGGTGTGGCCACAAGCCATGTACCCGTCTGTGGTGTGTGCCAAAGGGCAATGTAGCTTCCTGGACGATTGAGGCAGGCACGGAAGAATAGGTGTTGCACATCATCAATCCGAATATCTGTGATGTGGAGTGGACGAGCTAGTACCACCTTTTGTAGGGCTCCATTGCAGAGCATGGTATGAAGGGCTCGAAACGAATGAGCATACTGCTGACGCACTTCTCGTTCATCGTCGTTTCCCTGGGAATATTTGTGCAAGGAATGGGGGATGGGCACTTCTTCTTGGCTCACGATGTCGGGCTCAATCCATACGATGGGAAAGTCTGATTCAACGCAGAAAGGGTGGATGATGTATCCCCCCGTAAGTGGTACTTCGCTGAGTGAAGAGAATGCGCGTGGTGTGTGGTATTGTGTGAGCTTAGTGAAATGCTGGGAGTGGGGTAAACGGAAGAGTACGAAGGCTGTGGCAGTGAAGTCACTGGCAATGCTCATTCCTCCAGTTTTTTGGCTTCGTTCCATATCTGATCCATCTCTTCTAGCGACATATCTGTGAGTTGCCGGCCTTGCTTTAGCGTGTGCTGCTCAAGATAGTTGAAACGGCGGATAAATTTCTGATTGGTGTGCTCGAGTGCGTTGTCTGGATTAATCTTATAAAGGCGTGCTGCATTGATGAGACTGAACATGACATCGCCAAACTCGGCTTCAGCCTTGGCTTTGTCCATATGCTCCACTTCGGCTTCAAATTCCGATATTTCTTCTTTCACTTTGTCCCACACCTGAGAGCGCTCTTCCCAGTCGAAGCCCACATTGCGTGCCTTGTCTTGAATGCGGTAGGCTTTGATGAGTGAGGGTAGGGCTGCGGGCACGCCAGCGAGCACTGTCTTGTTGCCATCTTTCTCTTTCTGTTTGAGCAGTTCCCATTGCTCGCTAACCTGCTGTGCATTTTCTACATGTGATTCGCCTTCATGATTCTTTGGTGGAAATACGTGAGGGTGGCGGAATATGAGTTTCTCGCAGAGTTGATTGCACACGTCGGCAATATCGAAATCTTGTGTTTCCGAACCAATCTTGGCATAGAAGCAGACGTGGAGCAAAACATCGCCCAGTTCCTTGCAGATATCTTTTTTGTCGCCCTTCATCAAGGCATCGCAGAGTTCGTAAGTTTCTTCAATCGTGTTGGGACGCAGGCTCTCGTTAGTCTGCTTGCGATCCCACGGACACTTAACGCGGAGTTCGTCGAGCACGTCGAGCAGACGGCCAAAAGCTTGTAACTTATCTTCGCGAGAGTGGTTTCCTTGTATGTTGGTAGCCATAACTATTGGGGTTGCTAAGGGATGTGTTCCTGGCAGAGCGTAAGCAGAAGCGAGGAATACAGCGTAATTATTTGTGATTTTATTGGGCAAAATTACACTTTTTCTATTGAAATATGTACTTTTGTCATATGGAAAAGTTTGATGTACACATATTGGGATGTGGTAGCGCCTTGCCCACCTTGCGACATTGGCCTTCGTCGCAGTTGATTAATCTACGCGAAAAACTCTATATGATTGATTGCGGTGAAGGGGCACAGGTACAGTTTCGGCGTTCGCGGCAGAAGTTCACGCGTCTGTCACATATCTTTATATCTCATCTTCATGGCGACCATATCTTTGGTCTTATCGGACTACTTTCCACACTGTCGCTAGCGGGGCGCACACTGCCCATGCACTTATATGCTCATGCAGAATTGGAGCCGCTACTACGGGCTCAACTTAGTTTCTTTTGCAATGGCATTGGTTTTGAAGTGGTGTTTCATGCTTTGCCCACTGATGCGGCTTCACACCTCATTTTCGAGGATCGCTCGGTGGAGGTCTATACCATTCCATTGCGCCATCGTGTGCCATCCTGTGGATTCCTTTTCCGGGAGAAAGCGCCACTTCCTCACATCAGACGCGACATGATTGACTACTTAGAAATTCCCTACTACGCCATCCGCTCTATTAAAGAAGGGGCAGATTGGACTAGAGAAGACGGACGTGTGGTGGCAAACTCAGAGCTTGTGACGCCTGGCGATAGAGCTCGTTCGTATGCCTATTGTTCGGATACTTGTTATCAGCCGCAAAATATCCCTTTGCTGCGTGGTGTGGATGTGCTTTATCACGAAGCAACCTTTGGCGAGGATTACAAAGCACGCGCTGTGGAAACATTGCATTCCACGGCTTTGCAAGCTGGGAAAATAGCGAAAGCAGCCGCTGTGGATCGCCTTGTGATAGGGCATTATTCTTCTCGCTATGACGACGAGACGGTGTTGCTTCGCGAAGCCCAATCGGTATTTCCCAACACGATATTAGCCACGGAGGGACTAGTGATTCATGTGTAGCAATTTTCCCAACGTCTATTTTGTCGCATGACAAAGAAATAGAGATGATACGACATTGGCGGATGGTATTGCGGCCTATCCAGTTGATGAGAGTAAAACTTATGGCAAAAAAGGAGAGGGTGTCTTAGATAAAATTTCTAGGACACCCTCTTTCAAGTATTATTATTTGTCTCTCTTACATCTCTTATTTGCCAGAAATGATACGCTTGTTCCCGTTTATAATGTAGATACCGCTGGCAGAGTTCGGAGAAACACGTCGACCGTCTAATCCGTAGGTATCTGTGCGTTGTGATGGGATGGATGTTTTTGCCGTGTTGATGGTTGTTGTCTTGTCGGACATGTTCAATTCTAAAGACGTAGCGGAGGCAACGTGCTGCAAATAGGCTGCATATCGTGGTAGTTTACTACCGACAGAAGCTTGGAGAAATACTGTCTGCCCTTGCTCGTTGGCAAGTACGTAAGCATTGTCGGATGATGTGATTGTATGGTCTGCATCAGTAGAAGCTCTCAGAAGATTGCCCGTGAGGTCGGCCACAGGCATAGACGAAGGAGCTTGTTGCAAGAGAAAATGGTCTATGGCGACGGCAGACGTTAACAACACGCCATGGCCTGCAGGTATGGCTGTACCAGAGGGTAAGGCTGTTAGTTGTATGTGATTGTCATCGGCTTGCGTTGTATACCACGCTGTTGCACCATTGGGTACCACTGCGTCAAAGGGAGCACTGAATGCGGCAATGCTCGCTACATCGGCAAGTTGTCCAGCTGGAATCGGAGTAATCTGTAAATAGGTGGGTGCTGGCGCCTTATAAAGCGTCAGTTTGCGACGGAAAGTGTTGGCGTTCCAGCGGTCGAGCCAAGCACCGTCGCGCTCCACGTCGACATGCACTTCATAAGTGCCTTCCGCTAATGCTGTGAGGTCGACGGTGTGGCTTGTTGAGGCTGCGAGGTTGGTTTCGCTATTGCGCGGAAACGCCACTCTGTAGCTATTGCTTGTATAGACTGTTGCACCTGTTGCCACGTTTACCAAACGATAGCGTATTTGAGTGCTATACTGGTTTTGCATGATGTTTGACGAAAATCCAGAGAGTGCCAAAGTGATGGTGGGCGACTGTGACAAGTTGAAGTGGTTACTGGTGGTGGTAGCGCCCTTCTCGTCGAGCAGTTTCACGGAAGTTACCGTCACGCGTCCTTCGTAATTGCTAGGAAGCACTTCTAGTAGAAAATCCTCTGGAATAGGTATTTCGTAGACTCCGGGATTCTTCGTTTCGATGTTGTGGTTAAACTTCAAAGATAAACGGTATTTCCCTGCTTTGAGCGCTTGACTGCCGTTGGAGCCTGAATAAGATGTCATGAATTTCAAGATCCATTGCGTTGTGTCCATGCGCTGCGCCACCATGTGGGAGAGATAGGCATTAGGCAGCGTGTATTTTTCGCCTTCTAGATTGCCTGTTCCAATCAGTTCCACGAGTAGTTCGCCTCGTGCCTGATAGCGGCTAAGGTTTGAAATGTTTAGCTGGATTCCTGCGAGTTGACTGCTATATTCATAGGCAGGCGCCACGACTTCTGGCATGCCAACAACAGAAAGATGGGGCTTGCCGTCGGCTTGCACTAATGTCACTTTTCCATCGGACACGATCATGGGCACACTATTGCCATTTATCATGTACGTCCAGTTTCCCCACTCTCCTTTTTGGGCATCAAGCAGACGGCGCCCCAAGGGGCGTAGGAAGTAGGTTCCGTCGGCAGGCCCATCGATTTCGCTGAGGTCAGCGGCCCACCAATCGTAATCGTAATTATAAGAAGTATAATAAGTGGACCAGGTTAGTACATCCGTCACGGCAAATACATGCAAGCATGTGCCGTCTTGTGAGAAAAGGCCAATCCCTACTTGTCCGGTGTATGATCCGTTTTCATCTTGTGCCAAATTGCGAGCCCCTACGCCTTTGAGTTGAGCGGGAATTTTCGACGAAGTTGTCAAGTTCTCACTTACAGAAAATTGCAAGCCTTCGTTGTTGTTGATAGAGAGAACCACCGGTTTGGGAGCGAGCGGTTCGATGATGCCGTTGTTGGGATGCACGAATAGTGCCAACTGCTTCTCGTAATAGCAACCGTCGCTGCCGTAGCCGCCGCTAGAGACTGAGGCTGTGTTGATATCAAAATAGCCGTCATCAAGACCACCCCATCCCCAATTGACATGCACCAATCCGTTTTCATCGTAACCATCGTAGATAAAAGCGTGGTCGCCGCCAGTCATGAATACAGGACAACCCAAAGAAAGCTCGTTGTAGATAGCTTGAAGAAATTCGCCGCCAGGTAGTAAGTCTTTTTCCAGTTGTCGTACGTTGCAGTCGTAGTAATTCTGCAAGGCGTTCCATAATTTCCCTTCATCGCAGATAGTACCGTTGACACCATACGTGGCTAACGCCAATTTTCCTAGGTCGCGCATTAGTGTGCCAACGGCCTGTGCCTGTGCTTGCGAATAGCCTCCTTGACTATAGTCGTCAAGCATATTATCCCAATCGTAGTAGTCGTAAGCCATTGCTCCGTCGCCTATGGGCACACCCTTTGGTCTGAGACGTGGCCATCGGTGTGCCGAGAGCAGTTGTGCTGCGGCAGTGATGGTACACCCCGTATAGGTGGGACGGCCGCTGCTACTTTTTGGGGCGTAATAATTGAAAGGATATTCTTGACTCCATTTGGCGCTGACTAGCGGTCTAACGAATGCCTTCGGAGGATTTGCATAGCGGGGTGTTACGCTTGTACTGTCAATACGCACGGCTTCAACGGCACTCGCGTAAGCATCTAGCAAGGAACGGAGCGGCGAGGGCATATTGTCGAAGTCAAGCGTTCCTTTTTCGCTATATCCCAACACGCCGCCTACACGGTCGTCGGCAGCAACAATTACGAAGCCTTCACCCTGCTGGTTGTTGAATAAGTGTAGGGCTGGGTCGGTAACTTTGTCTCTTTGATGATTTGCAGCCCGAGCACGTAATGGTGTGGTAGTTACGCTTACAGGCGAGGCAATGTATTTCAGTGCCAAAGCACGGGCTTTTTCCGCATTTACAGATTCTGCATAGATATTGGCTGCAGAGAGCAATGATGCAGCTAGAATACATATATATCTGTTCATAATTAGGTAGTTTAAATAAAGACAGGGTGAATGGGGTTTGCTGATTTTAGTATTATATAGTAAACAACGATTGAGAACGTGTGATTTGTAAATAAGTAGCGTCTTTGGTTTCTTCGCATACCAAGCGAATCTCATCATAAGAAATAAGAATCACCCTTTAGATAAGATAACGCAAATCGAGTGCAATGAAGTTTGCTTCAATTGCTGAGGGCAAAGATAGTGCAATTTGAATGCAGAATATCAAGTTTGCTTGAATATTATGCTGAGATGCAGCCTATCTTATGCAAAGGTAAGTAATTGCATTGAAAAATAGCAGAGATGAAAAATCTTTAACTTCTTGTTAAAATGATTGGCCGCGCATATCCGCTGACCCAGACGGAAAAGAGGAAAACAAAAATCCTCGCAAACTGAAGCAATCACTTCAATATGCGAGGATTTCGTAGCGCCTACGGGAATCGAACCCGTATACCATGCGTGAGAGGCATGTATCCTAACCATTAGATGAAAGCGCCATAAGAGCGGAAGCTGGGGGATTCGAACCCCCGGTACGGTAAACCCGTACGTCAGTTTAGCAAACTGGTGGTTTCAGCCACTCACCCAAACTTCCTTGTACCGCTCTGTGCAGTAGCGTTATCTCTCAAACGCGGTGCAAAGGTACGACTTTTTTTTAAGTTACCAAATTTTTGGGCAAGAAAAATAGGGAAAAGTGTAGAAATGGTGGAACTTTGCGTGATAGGAGGGGGAAAGAAGGTGATAGAAAGGCAGATGACAGGGTGTTATATAGTTCTGTCTTCACAAGATGATTTCATACGCAAAATTATAAAGGGTGGTTCTATAAATTCCATCATCAGAATTGGGTGTCATAAATTACAGAATTTATAGAGCCACCCTAAATAGTTGAAATCTAAACGAGCGAAGTATCCCGATGAATCCTTTGCCTATAGCGATGTGTTTCTTACTTTCGCCCATAAAAGAGCAACAACATGAAATATCCCATTGGAATACAGAGCTTTGACTTGTATGCCAAAATGATAAGATGGTTAAGGGAAATCTCAACCTAAAAAGAATGAAGGCTGCATGGGATGAAAATTGCTTATCCAAGCTTTTGGCGGTGAGCGCTTCTTGATGTGTTTGTTCTGACTTTGGCGTTTTGGGCTTTACCGCTGCCGTCCGGTAGAGCTACCGCTGCCGTCCGGTAGAGCTACCGCTGCCGTCCGGTAGAG
>UQKO01000046.1 GCA_900541575.1 uncultured Prevotella sp. | reverse complement strand
ACCAACGACCCCGAGATTACAAATCACGTGCTCTGGCCAACTGAGCTAAAGAGGCATACCTTAGCGGTAGCAAACGGATATTTCCGATTTGCGAGTGCAAAGATAGGTACTTTTTGAAGAATAGCCAAACTTTTTGGAGACTTTCTGCTATTTTATAGTAGATTTTATAAACGAAGCCCCCTTTTATTGGGTGGTTCTATAAATTCTGGAGTTTATAGAACCACCCTCATAGTCTATTTCTTGAAAGGTTTACGCCATGTACAGCCTTCTTTCCAGCGCGAACAGCCATAAGCAGTATTGCCTTTGATTACCTTTCCCTGCCCACACAAGGGGCAGATGCTCCCAGCACGGATGATGCGCTTGTGGGGCTTAGCAAGTTTTTCATTACTTGCGGGAGAAGCAGAAGTTTTTACGCCCTTATCCGAGGAAGATGAGGCAAGCTGCGTCACACGTCGATTAGAGTTATCGCGAAGCACTTGCATTACAATATCGGCAACCATAGCCTTGAGTTCTTCCACAAACTGGGTGGCGCTATATTCGTGGCGTTCAATCTGACGAAGTTTTTTCTCCCATCGTCCCGTCAGCTCTGCACTTTTAAGAAGTTCTTCTTTGATGAGTGAAATAAGTTCTATACCCGTAGCAGTAGCTTGGATTGTCTTTCGTTGGCGCACAATATAACGACGTCGGAAAAGCGTTTCGATAATAGCAGCACGAGTAGAAGGGCGCCCAATGCCGTTTTCCTTCATAGCATCACGCAGCTCCTCATCGTCTACGGTTTTTCCTGCCGTCTCCATGGCGCGCAGAAGGGTAGCTTCTGTATAAGGCTTGGGCGGCTGCGTCATTTTCTGCGTAAGGTCGGGAAAATGCTGTCCACTTTCTCCCTTTACGAAATCGGGCAAGGTTCGCTCGGAATCGTCCTTATGATCATCGTCATCTTGTGCATTGGAAGCCATTTTAGCAGCCGATAGAGGAACAGCACGCCAACCAGGTTCAAGGATAAGCTTTCCCGTTGCCTTAAAAGGGACATCTGCTGCCTGTCCGAGCACAGTTGTAGTGGCAAAACGGCAGTCGGGATAAAACACGCAGATGAAGCGACGAGCCACGAGATCGTAGACATTGCGTTCCATATCCGTGAGGTTGGTAGCAGCCACTCCAGTGGGAATAATGGCATGGTGGTCGGTCACTTTGGAGGTATCGAACACCTTTTTACGCTTCAAGAGTTGCGCACCACGCAATGGTTCAAGAAGTGAGGCGTAAGTGCCACTGATTCCGTTAAGAATCTGCTTACATTTGGGATAGATATCATCAGAAAGATAAGTGGTGTCCACACGCGGATAGGTGGTCACCTTCTTCTCATAAAGCGACTGAATAAGTTGTAAAGTAAGATCGGCGGAATAGCCAAACTTTTTGTTGCAATCCACCTGCAACGAAGTGAGGTCGTACAATCGTGGCGGCTGTTCCGTGCCTTTCTTCTTCTCTACTGAGGTAACCACAAAAGGCTCCGTCTTGATTTTCTCCAAGGCAGCACGCCCCTCCTCTTCTGAAGTAAATCCACGACGTAGAGGCTGCTGTTGCTGAGTTTTTTTCTTATCAGTAGCATCTGTCGCGCTAGGTTCATCATCGTTAGGATCGGCCATGACAGCATTGAAAGTTGTGTTGCGATACTGCGTGGTAAGCACCCAATAAGGTTCTGGCTTGAAATGGTCTATGTCTAATTGTCTACGCACAATAAGAGCCAACGTGGGTGTCTGCACACGACCGATTGAGAGAGGTGGAGCGCCATAACCACCACCATACTTGATGGTGTAGAGACGGGTGGCGTTCATCCCTAAGAGCCAATCGCCCACTGCACGACATAGCCCAGCTTCATAGAGCGACTTATATTCCGACTGCGGTTTGAGCGAAGAGAAGCCCTCACGTATACTTTCTTCGGTGAGGGAGGATATCCACAGTCGGTCTACCGGACACTTCGCCCCGGCCTTTTGCATCACCCATCGTTGTATGAGTTCACCTTCTTGACCAGCATCGCCGCAGTTGATGATGCGTTCCGCATTCTGCATCAAGCGTTGGATAATGTCGAATTGTTCTTTTACTCCTTGGTCGTCTTTGAGACGTATACCAAAACGGGTAGGCACCATTGGCAGTGCCCCGAGGTTCCACCGTTTCCAAAGGGGCGTATAGTCTTCGGGGTATTTCAGTTCACAGAGATGTCCAAAGGTCCAGGTCACTTGGTAACCATTGCCTTGGAGGTAACCTTTATGTTGTTCTGTGGCACCAAGTATATTGGCAATATCGCGTGCTACGCTAGGCTTTTCTGCTATGCAGACAATCATCAGTTGTTCAGAGTAAAGAGTAATAAGTAATGCTATTGATATGCGGCTCACCTTTGCTTATTCCATACGATAGTCGAAACGCATCTCGTGAGGGAGGAATCGTACACCATCGCGCTGAAAAAAGCGGGCGATAGTACCATCTGCAGAAAGTGCTTGCGGTGATCCCTGCGCTATATCTTTGGTGGAAAGGAGCCATAAATTGTCAGCCAGATGAAGGGCTAGTTCTACATCGTGGGTTGACATGAGCACAGATTTTCCTTCATCATGGGCTAGACGAGACAAAAGGTGCACCATTTCCACTTTCGACCCGAAGTCAAGGAAGGCCGTTGGCTCATCGAGCACGATTATAGGTGTATCTTGTACAAGTGCTTTGGCAATGAATACACGTTGCCGTTCGCCATCGCTTAGCGTCGCAAGGGGACGATGAGCAAAGTGAGTGGTCTGAGTGAGTTTTAAGGCTTGTTGTACACGCTGTAAGTCGTCGGATGAATAGCGGCCAAACATGCCTATATAGGGAATGCGACCCGTTAGCACAACTTCCTCCACTGTCATTGACTCTGTGTCTGGACGGAAGGTGAGCACCACGCTAATCCACCGTGATATTTCTCTGAGAGAAAGCCGTAGAAGGTCGGTTTCACTACAGGTAATGGTCCCCGAAATAGGGCGCTGCAATCCGCTGAGAGTACGCAAGAGAGTACTTTTTCCAACTCCATTAGGCCCCAACAGAGCTGTCAGTTTGCCCACGGGAAGAGTGGCATTAAGCTGAATGCCTATGGAGGTATGGGCATAACCTGTTGTAAGGGAGTGAAGGGAGAGCATGAGAGTGGAAATATTTTGTGCTACTATCTGAAACGTCGGCCACGAAAGATGACAACTAGGCGCGAAATAAAGGCATTAGCAAGCCTGCGCCACTGGCCATAACGAAGGTTGAGAAAAAACTCCTCGAAAGAACGCCACACTTTTATCCAAGGGTGACGCCATCCCATAATGCGATAGACACGTTGGCGAAAACGCACGTGATCAACGATATAACGCGGATGATGGAGGGGAAAGTTTATGTCATGATGCCTCATAGTGAAGATGCGACGATACCCACTTGGGAGTGTACGCACAGAACCTGCAAAATGTACAGAATCATCGGTTACTCCTCGATTGCTTATCATGTTGACACGAGGCACGATGGCCAACTGCGAATGGAGGAGCAAGTGAGCGTGAAAGATGGTTTCATAGAAAGCTTTTCCACTTGTCTTGTGAGCTCGCGCCATGGGCAGAAAGTCTCGACGCAACTTACGCTCATCAGTGAGAGCTTGTATGCGGCCTACTGCTTCGGGGTCGGCAAGCCAACGATAGTCTTTATCCCAAGCTAGCACCACGCGACTCCACGAAGCCCATCCCCAAATACTAAAATTGGAGGTAAAGAAGTAGTCATCCTGTCCTACATCGGTGGTATACTCTTCTTGGTTAAATCCTTGAATCATGCCTATGCGTTCATCGTCGGCATAGCGGTCGAGCATTTCCTTGCAGAAACCAAAAAAGGACTGCGAGGGTATATCATCATCCTCGAACACCACACACTTATCCGTGAGGGAGAAAGCCCACTGCTGAGATAGGTAGTTGGAAGGGTCGCATCCGAAGTTTTCAGTCTGATATTTGCGATGTACCTCGCAAGGCCAGTCTATTTGTTCCACAATGCAACGGCAAGCCTGCATAGCTTTCATGTCGTGCGGCCCGCGGGCTCCGTCTTGATAGAGGAAAAGCCTTGCGGGCTGTGCTTTCCGCACCTCAGCAAAGAGATTTGCTAACTTATCGGGGCGGTTGAAGAAGAGGATAAGAACAGAAAGATCCACCACTTTGGAAGTTTTTTGGCATTATAAAGTATTACGAAGGCAGACTGAGGAATGACTATTCATTTTGGGCAGTATTGTCTCAAGAAGCGCGCTAGTTTAGCGTCTCTGCATAGAATACGGCATGGCCACCACGCTTGTCTTCGGGAGGAAGCTGCATATAGTCGCGATAGAGGTCGGTAAGATAAGCGTCAGGGTTGGCAGGAGCAGAAAATTCTACATCTTCAAAACGAATGCGACGCGTAGGGAAAATACTATCAGTACGATGCATAATACCATAACCATTATTGTTGAGCGTGTTAGACGTATATTCGCCCTTCATGCGGAAGAGGCAAGCCAGACGCCACTGCCATTTACACCATGTTCGTTTCATTCCGAAATAAAACAGCTCTGCCACAGAGCGCCATGAATAGTAGTGCTGAGAACAGAGTATCGCATTGGCCCGACAATATCCCCTCGCTACGCGACGTATGAAACTCTTTGACACACTAGGATAGGGCATCATGGGGAAAATATCCACATACAATCCTTTGCCGTAAGGGCGCGTAAAGTCATCGGCCATCTCGACAAGAAATGAATTTTTGTCACGTACCTTATAGATAGGCAAACGCACAGAAGAATCGGTGGCAGGTGTTTGGATATAAAGTCCGTCGGGAAGCTCACGGCGAGCAACTTCTACAAAACGCGGCAGATCTTCGAGACGCATGGCTATGTCAATATCGTCATCCCAAGGAATGAATCCTCCATGCCTCACGGCACCGAGGATGGTTCCGCCATCAAGCCAATAGTCGATGTGATTACGGGTGCAAATAGCATCTATGGCTTTAAGGATGCTTAGCTGCTTGAGCTGAATAGCGCGTCGGTGGCGTTCGAGGTAGAGATGTAGTTCGTCGGTCATGAGGAAAGTAGTTGACTTGTATTCTTAGCAAAGGTACGGCTTTTTTGGCATTTTGCCAAAACTTAAAAAACTTTTATAGTCTAGGGAATCTCTTACGCGGAAGATATCTAGAGAACGTCTGCCTCAAAATATCTTTACGCTTACGCGTGTATGCAAATCAAGCATTTTCTCACATTTTTTCTACGTCATTGTCGTCCCCAATACTATCATACTGATAATCATCGGATTGAGCAACCCATGTAGCTATTCCTTGCTTGCACTTACTGCTAAAGAGATTCCACGAAGCAAGCAAGAAGTTTCGAAGGGAGGGAAACGTGAAAGATGCGAGAGAGGGTTACGAAACTAGCACGGCTTGTTTCCGTGAATGCGACACACGCGATAAAATTGCCAACAGAATAGACCCGCAGCCACAAAGAGGCCAAGACTAAAGGCTAAATATAGCCCTGTGATGCCCATATTGAGGGGAAAAGCCATAAGGTAAGAGGCAGGAATATTGACTACGATGTAGCTGACGAGGGCTATCCACATCATAGGAAGCACATGAGAAGTGCCGCGCAAGGCATTGGCAAAGCATATTTGCATAGCATCACCTAGCTGATAGAGAATGAGCGGGAATATAAGACTAAGCGAAAGAGCCACTACCGCAGGGTCGGACGTGAAGCAGCGGATGAGACTTTCTCCACAGAAATAAAAGATTAGCGAGGACACTGCGGCCATAACGAGCAGAATATGAATACCTGCACGAGCTGATTGCCGCAAACGTATCCAATCGGACTGTCCATAAAAGTTGGCCACACGAATACTAATGCCTGAACCAAAACTATAATAGAGCAAAAAGCCAAGACCTCCGAGTGTGACCATAATCTGAAACGTGGCCATGTCAACGGCACCAAGCCATCCTGCCATTACACCGCTCACAGTGAATGCTCCGCTCTCCATACCCATCTGTAGGGAAACGGGAAGTGAGAGATGATTGACTTTCTTGAGTTCTGCGATACGCAAAGAGATTGAGCGGAATCCCTCTCGGAAGCAAGCGTAACGGCGACGGGAAAGAAGGAGCAGCACCATCACCACTGCCATGACGATGCGCGAGGCCATAGTACTCAAGCCCGCACCGAGCAGGCCAAGACGGGGGAAGGGGCCAATACCATAGATGAGCACGAGGTTGCCCACGATGTTAAGTCCATTACCTAAGAGAAGTACCCACATACCAGTAGAGGTTTCGGAAATTCCATCGGTAAACTGTCGGAGCGCATTAAAAATGGCAACGAAAAGCATGGACACCCAAATGGTCAAGAAATAAGGACGAATTAGAGAAAGAAGCTCTACGGGCTGACCTAGGCAGTCGACATAAGCGTAGAGCACGAGCATAAGACCGAGCAAAAGGGAGGCAAAAAGTACATTGCAGATAAGTCCATGTTTCAATGCAGCACCAGCTTGTGCGCGCTCTCCGCGCCCCATCAACGAGCTTATAAGAGGCGTAAGGCCATAGCTATAACCAAGAAACATATACGTGACAAGATTGAACACGGAATTGACAAACGAGGCCGCTGCTAGAGCATCTGTACTAAAGCGACCTACCATCATGGTGTCGGCAAAGCCCATAATAATGACGCCAATCTGACCTATGGCTATGGGTATGCCTAGACGGAGTATAGATTTATAATGAGAAGAAAGGGACATTTGGAAATTAGATAAGTATCAGAAACATTGAGGGGTGGTTCTATTAGTTCTGAAATATAAATTCTCTACCCGCAATGGACAAAAGGAAAAATCACTAAATGAGAGGATTACATACTTTACTTCCATCACACAAAAGGAGGAGAGTATGGGCATTTTTTAGAGGCCACACTCTCCTTCTTTTTTAGGGAGAAACGCTATTACAGAACAGAGGGCTATATCTCAAAGGTCTTGACCACCACCTGTTGTTTCCCTTCACCAAAACAAATTGTGAAGCGCAAGGAACTTCCTTTCAGTCGACGCACTGCTACCACCGAGGCTGTATAGCGAATGCCTTGCCCTGGAAGCACTGTGGCTATAGTGGCGGCAGGCGATATGGATACACGCTTGCTCGAACAGGTGATATTGGGGGCAAGATTGTAGAGAGTCTTCGTGCCACGATTGTAAATATCAAATACAATAAGGGCACGTTCGCCATCATCGAGGCGCTGATTATTGTTATCGTCGAGAAAATGAATGTTGTTCACCTCAAGATTTTCCAAATCGGAAAGAGCCGCAGAGGGAACACGATAACGCGAGGAATTATAGGTATCATAGCTCACACGGTCGCTATTTTCCGCTATACTATAAGCATCGTCTGAATAAGTCGATTGCGAATGAGTATTGGAACTTTTGTGTTGAATGCGTGAGGCAGTAGTAGCAGCCCCCACGGCTCCACCGATGACCATGCCTGCAATAGTGCCACGATCAGCCCCTCGCGGACCGCCCATCAAGCCGCCAATGCTTGAGCCGAGCATTCCGCCCAAGCTGCTACCTGTGGCCACCGCTCCAAACTGATTGTAACTACACGAAGATAGAATTAGTCCTGTGCAGAGGATGGACAGAACAAGTCCTCGAGAAGCGGAATTACGTTTCATGATGTAAGCTAACCTTCTTTACTTTATTTCACTGTGATAACCAAATAGCGGCTCACGCTCCAGAAGGATTGCGGATTAGTAATGCGCAGGGTATACTGTCCTTGAGCATCCTTGTCGAGCGTATAGGAACCAGCTGGATGGCTAGTCATGAGTTTGGCACTCTTAGAATAAAGTTTGATAGTCTTCGTCACACGCAGGTCGATGCGAGTGAAATAGTCTTTATTGAAATCATTACCTTTAAGCACGTTGTTGCGTTGAAGAATGCGCTGTTCTTTGAGTTCGCGCTTCGTGCCAAACACGTAATAGGCCGTATGGAGTTCCTTATCTTGAGCGGCCACGGTGCGTTCTTTTTCTTCGTTCTTCTGTGACAAATCGCTCACGCTCGAATTGAGAGAATTGATTTGTTCGCCCTGTTCAGCTATCTTGATATCCTTTTCGGCGAGTTGTGCACGTAGGTCCTCTATTTCACGGTTTTTGTCTTCTAACTGCTTATTGAAATTATTCACCATTTCTTCAAGCTTAGCCTTAGTACGAGAATCGCTTTGGTTAGAGGCACGGAGTTGCTGCTGAAGGTTGGCAATAAGCTCGCGATTGAGTTTTAGCTTGTTTTGAATCAACGCCATATTGTCGATGATGCGTTGCTTGTTTCCGCTCTCACCTTGTCTGCTCTCTACGTTGACAATTCCCTCAGCTTCATTTATCTGATCGAAGCCATCCTGTATTTGCGAGAGAGTCTCAATCATGTCGCTCGACTCATTCTGCGACTGGGCTAGTGCTTGACGCAAAGAGTCGATGGTGGCCGTACTAGGATCGGCAGCCTTTTGTTCTTTTTCCTTCTTGGTACTGCACGATGTGATGAATGACAAGGTGCATACTGCCGTGAGCAGCATAAGTAACTTTTTCATTGCGATGTGTTGATTTGCTGGTTGATAATTATGGCTTTCGCCCCACATGTCTGATAGTATAGGGCGGAGAGGCCGTGCTATGTCAGATGGCAAATTGCCTATTCGCGTTCATCTTTGATGTCTTTATTTCGTTTCTTTTTGAGTTCGCATCCCTCCACCACGATGACAAACTCACCGCGTGGTTCCACCTCAGTAAAGTGGTCGAGTACTTCGGCTAGAGTGCCACGCACACTTTCTTCGTGCACCTTGGATATTTCGCGGCAAGCAGAGCAACGACGGTCAGGTCCAAAAGTTTCGATGAATTGACCTAACGTCTTAACCACTCGATAGGGTGACTCGTAAAAAATCATCGTACGAGATTCTTCGGCCAATGAGGCGAGGCGCGTGGCGCGGCCTTTTTTTTGAGGCAAAAAGCCCTCGAAAGTAAAGCGTTCGCAAGGAAGTCCTGACGAGACCAAAGCTGGCACGAAAGCCGTAGGTCCAGGAAGACACTGCACCGTAACTCCACGAGCTACGCAAGCACGCACTAGCATAAATCCTGGATCGGAAATCCCTGGTGTGCCCGCATCGGAGATAAGAGCCATCACCTCTCCTGCTGCCATGCGAGCAGCAAAGGCTTCGGCTGTCTGATGCTCGTTGAATTTATGATGAGACACGAGTTGATTCTTGATGTCAAAGTGTTTCAACAGAATGCCTGAAGTGCGGGTATCTTCTGCTAAAACAAGGTCGGCTTCCTTGAGTATCCGCAAGGCGCGGAGCGTTATATCTTCGAGATTGCCGACTGGCGTCGGCACCAAATACAATGTTCCCATGGTGCAAATATAGAGCTATTTTGTGGGCGAGCAAACAAAAAACGTGGCTTTTCCGTTTTTTTGAAGGAAGGAATCGAATTTTTCGCATAGGATTATCGCTTCACTAGCCTAGAGAGGAGCATTACAGCGTTATGCTTGGGGCAACTTTTCAATGAAAAGTACATTTCATATTACCATGACACAGAATCCACGAATAAGTTATCACTTCTTGAATACAAAGCAAGAGGAACATGGCTTGGAGGTTAAGCACAATACTCCATTCTGTATAAACATCATGATTTTTCAGCACGGGAAGACACGTATCAGCCCAAAAAGTGTAACTTTGCAAATGAACAACGCATTAAAATTACTAAGAAGAACTTGTCTGAAGCGCCCTGACTTCTGCTATTTCCATAATTATTCTTATTAACTTCATATCCCATTCACTCGTATGTCAACTACCGAAACTTCTCCACGCCCTTTTAGAGTGGGCGGCCATAATACGATCACGTTCGACCGTTTTATACGCGGTGTCATCGCTCTGCTCATCATTGGACTGATTGGCACTGCACTTTACTTCTTGAGTGGAGTACTCATTCCTTTCTTCGTGGCTTGGGTTGTGGCTTATCTGCTCTACCCTATGGTGCGTTTTTTACAGGTAAAGTGCCGACTGCGCAACCGCTTACTTTGCATTATACTCACTGTCTTGTTCACCTGTGGTGTGGCAGCGGGATTTATCTATTTGGTGGTTCCGCCCATGATTGACGAGATGGGACATCTCAAGGATATGGCTCTAACCTTTATTCAAAAGGGAGCACACAATCCTGCCATTCCCGAGCCGATTCAAACATTCCTACATAAGTACATGAACGACTACCAGGTGGAGAGATTCCTGCGACAAGATGACGTGATGGAGGCACTGCGAAGCACATTGCCCAAAGTATGGAGCGTATTATTAAGTACGGCTGGCATCATCATGAACATTGTTGCCTCACTCATCGCTTTACTTTACTTGCTCTTCATTCTCACCGACTATGAAAAATATGCCAATGGATGGATTCATTTCGTGCCGCGCAGTAAGCGGGCTTTTGCCTCGCAATTGGTGGCCGACATAGAGAATGGCATGGCTGGATATTTCCGCGGCCAAGCACTCGTGGCGTTAAGCAACTGCGTGATGTTTTCCGTAGGATTCCTAATCATTGGATTTCCAATGCCCATCGGTCTAGGATGTCTCATTGGAGTAATCAGTTTTGTACCCTATCTACAAGTGATTGGATTCATACCTGCGGCCATGCTAGCCTTGCTCAAGTCGGCCGAGACGGGCGAGAATTTTTGGTGGTTGCTCTGCTTGGTGCTCATCGTCTACTTAGTAGTGCAGGTACTTCAAGATACGATTTTTACTCCGCGCATCATGGGGAAAATCATGGGGCTTCCACCCGCCATCATTCTGCTTTCACTCTCTGTATGGGGCTATGCGCTAGGCATTATCGGACTAATTTTGGCTCTACCCGTGACCACGTTAGCTATTTCTTATTACAAAAGATACGTGGTGGGCGAAGAGAATGCAAAGACAGATGGAGCTAGTAATTCGTTCCACTCAAAACTATCACCAGACGATATTGCAATGGAAAGAGAAGCAGGTATTTACTTGGATGATCCTAAGGAGACACCAGCCTCTTCCTCCAAACAAACTCCGTCGGGAGAGGAGAAGAAATAAAACACCTCGAATTCCACAAATAGACACAATAGTGGATAATATTTTTCACAAAAGACACATCAAATTATAAATCAATGGCTCTTTCTTACAAATTCATCATTCCTGTCCTAATGACGGCAAGTTCTTTGCTGGCCAAAGCTCAGGTGAAAATAGACCGCAATGAGACATCCATTGTTATTGGCAACCAGTTTCTGTCGCGCGCATTCAGCATCGCAGATGGACATCTACGCCCCGGATAAATGGTCAATAAACGTGCTGGAGATTTGACTTTTATACCTGGCGCGGGAAGCGAAGAGTTTATTCTCAATCCACAAACGAGAGAACACAAGAGTATAGATCGTTCTCTATGGAAAGCAGAAGCGGACTCTTGGTGTGATGAGTCTGCACTGGTGGGCAGTCCTCAGTTGTCCATTGATGGTGATAACGGCACAATGTGGCATTCATGGTATGCTACTCCTACTGGCGGTGGGCATAAGGGTGAGAACAACGCGTTACCCCACAGTCTCACTATTTCACTAGGAAAGAAAAGCGTCTTCCGTGCTTTCGGCTACTTGCCGCGAGGCGGTGCCTATGGTGTAATGTCGAATGGCAATGTGAAAGGTTATGAGTTCTACATCTCCAACGATAAGAAGAAATGGACACTTGTTAAAAAAGGCGATATAAACTACACGGGCGTACAAACCATATGGATACCACTCGACAAGGCTTATACAGCCAAATACGTGAAACTCGTGGAAACGTCATCGACGAACGGCGGAGCATTTGGCGCCTGCGTTGAGTTTTACCTAACAAATGAGATGGTGAATACATCGGATGCTCCTGCCACTGGTCTCAAAGCTTCGAGTATGAAAATCAACGAAGTAAGGGAAGAACAGATCAATGGGGGTAAGCGCATCATATTCGATCTTGCGCCAACTGCTTACACCAACCCCAAAGATGGTATAACCTCTACGTGGGATATCGACATGGTGGTGGAAATGAAGGACAACGACCACTTCATGCGCAAATATCTCCTTGTGAAAGCAGCCGATGCAACCTCACGCACCCTGCCCATCGACTATATTGAGATGGAAAACCTAGGCACACAGCAAGTGGCTTCCGAAAACAAATGGACGCGACAGCAAGCCGCAGGCGGCGAAGGCGGTATGTCTGCCTACACCATCACACTTGGACAACCTGTCTATATTGATGGATTGTTCTTCGGTTCGGAATTTCCACAAGCGGAGAATGAAATCGATGCGGAGGGAATGTATCATACACGCTATTATAGCGGAAAGTCCCTTCGTACACTCGACCTCAACGAACATCGACTAAATGCTGAAGGACAATTCCGCACATGGGACAATGTAGTAGGCGCCACGCGTTCTGCCAGCGATAAGAATGTAATCCGAACGGATTTCTTTGCTTACATCAATACTATTGCACGCCCCATCAAGCCACGTCTGCAATACAATTCTTGGTACGACTGGATGATGAATATCACAGAAGATCGCATCAATTCATCCTTCCGCGAAATGGAACGCGGTTTTTCACAGTATGGTCTTCGTCCCATGGACTCTTACGTGGTGGACGACGGATGGAACAACTATAGTCAAGTGGGCACAGAAGAATCAGGCAATACCCCAAACCATTCTGGTTTCTGGGAATTCAATTCTAAGTTTCCCACGGGATTGAAAGGAGCGAGCGACATTGCTCATCGTTATGGCTCTGGTTTCGGAATTTGGCTAGGTCCGCGAGGAGGATACAACTTCAATCAGCAGTGGGGTAAGTTGCTCGAGAAAAAAGGATACGGAACTTACAGTACGACTACATACGATGCCGTGACGGGCGACTCCGTCTATGTAGCAAAACTGCGTGATTTCTTTCTCAAGCAACAACGCAACTATGGTGTAAACTATTGGAAGCTAGATGGATTCGCCACACAACAACCGCAAGCATCTACCAACGGACGATACATCACAGGAGGAAAGAATGGCAATTATTATTTCACCGAACATTGGGAACGCTGGTATCGCTCTCTCTCAGCAATGTATGACGACGCTAGCAGCCGCAACTCCAATCTATGGATCAACCTCACATGCTACGTCAATCCATCGCCATGGATTCTGCAATGGAGCAACTCTGTATGGATTCAAAACTCTCGCGATATGTGGCATGCCATAGTTGATGGTCGTAATCGAGAAATGGATCAACAACTTTCCTACCGCGACGACCGCTACTACGTGTTTATCAACCAACAACAGCTGCAATTTCCGCAAGCTCATATCTTCAATCACGACCCCGTATATGGTAAGACTGGCGGCGTTGCGCCCAATGCCATGACCGATGCAGAGTTTCGAGCCTATCTTTACATGATGGCCACCCGCGGCACAGCTTTCTGGGAAATGCTTTATAGCTACAACCTTATGAATGAAGGCAACAAGTGGATGATCAACGCTGAAGCCATGAACTTCATTGACCAACACTATCAAACGCTTCGCAACTCCATCTACTTCGGCGAATCTCCTCTCGCGGGCAAAGTTTATGGCTACTCATGTTGGCAGCGTTCCTCAAAGACAGGAATAGCTGAGGGCATTGTTTCTTTCCGTAACCCCTCCAATAAAGAACAATCCTATACGTTCCTATTAGACAAAACGGTGGGCGTACCCGAGAATGCTACTAATCTCAGCACAAATCTAATAATGGAATATACCGGCAATCCAGACCAAACAACCACAGAGGCCATTAACTATGCCGACATTTGTGATACACCTCTACTCAACTATGGGGATACACTTACGCTGACATTGAAACCTGGAGAAATTAAACTTCTCCATTTCGGCAAAAAAGACACATCCTCCGCCAGTCCGATCACAGCTCGCAGCACGCAGCAAGGTGTAGTGGTACTTACACTCGACAAGCCCGTCATAGCACAAACTTCGAACTTCGAGCTCTTAGCAAACGACAAACGTGTAGCTAAGGCTTCGGCCGTATACACCGATGCGGACTACCGTACGCTGCATATCTCATTCAATAAGAAACTGACCGACGATAAACTTTACGCAGTACGTATCAATGGTCTTACCGACTGGCAGCAGAATGTAACACGCACCACATCGCCCACCTTCTACTTCGCTCCAGATAGCATCCTCATCAAACTAGAAACCCCCGTATCTCTCTATGAACAAGTACGTTTGGGTTCTGAAAAATCATTCCAAGGCACAGGCGACTTCAGCATCGACTTCACACTATCAACCTCTGAATCCGACGTTCTCATCGCAAAACAATCTTCTGCTTACAGCATCGCCGTACAGCAAGGAAAACTCTGCTTCAAAGTGGGCAAGAACTTATCATTCACTTCCTCACGTGCCATCAACGATACCCTCCCCCACCGTATCGTTTGTCTCCGTGAACGCAATGGAATGATTAAGATATACATTGATGGAGAACTACAAGGAACCACTTACAATCAGATTCTGCTTACCAACAGTAATAAAGAAAGCACTTCACATCAGAACGCCAGTACCCTTGCCAACAAAGAAGTATTTATTAGTAACACTCCTGCAAACGAGAATCTCCCCGCGGGACCTGTTATTTTGGGACAAAATGGGAAGAAATTTTCTCTCAAGACTTTCATCCTTCGCGAAGGAGCTCTCCCCTATAACTTAACGAAGTAACCCTTATTTTTCCAATACAGCAAGCCATATTCCACACAATGGCTTGCTGTTCTTACTCAAATTCCTCAACAAACTTTTAAGATGTGATTAATGGAATTACTATTGATGGAGTGATATTATTTCTTTGCATCGAAAAGCCAGCTAGTACAATTACGATTAACAAGTTGACAAGCATATCATCTAATCTCTAGTACTTGATACACGTTTCTTCTATATGATTACAAATAAAAAAGTCAAAGCCCCACAAGCATTGCATACCATCTCCGGTAATAAGTCCAGACAGAAGCATGCGCACCCCCGCAAACGAAAGATTGTGAAGATTGTACTCATAGTGCTCACTACGCTGATAGTAGCATTCGGCATATTCATTGCCTATGTATATCCAGGAGAATACCACGCGTTTGAAGAACGCAAAAATTTGTTTTGCGATGTCTACCATGTCAAATCTGAACAGGCCATAGGAGCTCCATGTCCTATATGCAGTGGAAGGGGATTTTACCCTTATCATTTCTTTGGCTTGATAAGCGAAACGTGTGATTACTGCCATGGGGTAGGGTGGATTACGCTTGAAATGGAGCGGGAGTATTACGATATGAGTAACAAGAAAACGAGCTTTGAAACTTTCAAAAAGGGCAAAGAAAATGCTCCGGAAGAGGAAGAGCGCGTAGAGACTTTGGGCGAGGGCGTATTCCCTAGCGGACATACTTATTATTACGTAAGCTCGAACGGACTCGCTGCCTCCGTGCACTACTACATGGACAAGCAAGACGAACGCTGCTTCGAGCTTGGCGGCGTGGACGACGTGCAGTACAACGGAACGTACGTGTACAGCCGTTTTCACGACAATATGAATGATTTCCAACCTTTCTCAGGCTATCAGAACAAGATGACCAATCTCCGCATGGTCAACAATCACTTTGAGTATGATCAGGAGGAAGTGAAATCTTATGCCAGCTGGCGCAGTTCTATCAGCGTGAGCAATGACTATCGGCGCATCGTGCTGACCAACATGGTGAGCAAAGTAAAGTGCGTGCTAGAGATAGCCCCGCAGAAACGCTACGAAGCAGTGCAACGCCAATTCCAAGCACGACGCAAAAACGGCGAAGTACTGGGCGATGGCGTAATCATAAGCGGACAGACGAATGCTGCGCCAAGTAGCTCCTCAGAATCGGAGCGCGGCGGAGCGGAGAGTTATCGCTCGCTTGGCAGAACGTGTCCCGACTGCGGTGGAAACGGCAGATGCCGAATGTGTCAAGGCCGTGGATTCAAAAAGGTTATAGGCCCCTCTACCGACGTAGAAGATCCTAAGGAAGTATTCCAAAACTGCCAATGGTGCAACGGAAGCGGGCAGTGCAAGACCTGCTATGGCAAAGGAAAAATTCAGTAAGTATGCACAATAAAAGTACTCACAGTCTCTCCTATAATCATAAAAATACACCATAGAATAAAAAAACATTTCAAAATATTTGGTCAACTAAACTAAAACCTTTACCTTTGCACTCGCAAAATGAGACAAGAGAACATCTCTTGCATCAGCTTGCACCAAGGTTTGACTTGCTAGCTCAGTTGGTAGAGCACAACACTTTTAATGTTGGGGTCTTGGGTTCGAACCCCAAGCAAGTCACTTATGTTCCCAACGAGGTCACTGAGTGATTTTTAAGGAAATCAGGAATCAAAAAGTATAAGTGGTATTTACATTGATGTAGATATCACTTTTTTTGTTTTGATTATCAAGCAGATACGCACTATATTTCAATATGGTGCGACACGAAAAAGTAATGTTATGTGGTCTAATTTTGAGAATGCGAATGTTTCACTTCGCAGTGGGATATTTTGCCAAAGTGGACAAAAGAGGACATAACGATACTCTACGATACAAAAAAGTGATACCAAGGTGATACCAATTTTTTGATGGTGATACCAAAGCACAACTTTTGAACTGCTGAAAGAAAAAAGTTTCCTTTTTTGAAAACACTTTTATCAAATCCAATGGAGTTTAGAAGGAGAAAAGGAATTTTCCATCACACTTAATGGGATTGATTTATCGCAATTCTCAACCGATGGAAACTGTTTCAAACTTTATCCAACAAAAGACATGTGGCAGTTTATTCTATTAGATGGCGCATCAGGAAGAGCTTGGTATGTTCAATGGGGATTTGAAGAAAAAAACAGATGGATAAAGAGAATTGAAGAATTCAATAGATAACTCAAGCGCAATTCCTTTACAATATGTGGTTGCAAAGGGATTGCGCTTGTACTAGACAATAACCTTATTTCTCAAATACTCTCCCATGACATCATAAACATCAACATTTGCTTTCTCGCAAACATCAAAGCACTCATTCATGAGAGCATTGTACTTTGCTGCCTCTTCGGGTGAGAAAGTAGGATCTTTCGTTTCGTAGTTCACGTAAAACGAGAAGTCATCATCAGGGTGGAAGTTGAGATGAAGATCGTTTGGCAAGTATTGAGCAAAAGACTTAACATCTTCGATGGTGGTTATTTCTATTGTCATATTTTACTCTGTTTCGTAGCCTTCATCATGTACGATCTGTTTTACAACACTCACATCAACTGTTGAAAAGTCAGATTTATCATAAATGAGAACTAATGCTATTATACCATTGTGCCGCTTTTATGATTGAAGAAATCTACTTTCTAATTCGCGCATGCGCTCTATCAACTGATTGAAACTTGGCTTTTCGCCATATATCATAGAAGTACACATACTTTTATAATCACTTTCCCATGCGGTGATAATGTTTTCACGCGGTACAAGAACCAATCGCTTCCGAATATCGGGTGTATAATCCATACCACTGACGCTGGTGAAAATTTCACGATGGTGCCGAATTGATTCCCACAAGGCATCATCATCAATAGCAGACAGAGCGAAGTCTTTATCCATCATTCTCGATAAGTCATACAGATGTCTGGACTTTCGATCAGCAATTTCTCCATGACCTTCAACGGAGAACAATTCGTGCAACAGAAAAACCTTTTCCAAAAAAGTTTTGTTTGCCAGTGCGGTTGCCACTTCGCTATCAACAATTGTAGTTTGAATGGTCGGGAACAGACTTTCAACCATACTGCGTATATGTGTGTTCTCATGCGGTTCAAGTAATGAGCGTGCACCTATTTCAAGCATAACGATAGGTGATAGATAGGCTAATGGATCAGGCCATACACTTTTGTAACTCACAAAAATTTTGCGAGGTTCTGGATATGTACTATCACCTTCTCCATCAGGTTCTGGTTTTACAGAACACAGATTATTCAAGCCATATTTTTCAAGAGCCGACTCTAATGCTGGAGTAAACTCATCTTTAACAAAAAGAGATGATGCTTTTCGGAGTTTCTTTATTTGTTTTTTAGTCAAATCACCTTCAAAATCAAAAAGTGAGCGATCTACCGCCAAATCTATATCTTCTGAAAATCGGTCTATTAAGTGCCAAACTTTACTCAGAGATGTTCCCCCTTTGAAGATTATTTTTTCCGCAAAAGGTAGTGTAAATACGATTTGTAGTATAGTAGAGACCCAAAGATCCTTTTCAATTGCCTGAGGTGGCAAACCATAACGAGCCGCAGATTGTTGTAAAACAAGACGTTGTTCGTTCTCTGTAAGTTGAAAATAGTTATTCATATGCTGCTGTTACAATTTTTCGTACCCATACAGGCATTAACTTTAGGTCGCTAAGCACCGATTTTTTCTCTTCTTTCTGGAGCAGAAAGATTATCTGACTAATCTGCCCCATAGTGACATTTTCCTTTTTGATTGACTTCAATGCAGAATTTACAAGCATGGCCAAATGGTTCTTAAAAGCCAAATTTTTAGGTGCGGTATTCTTAAATTGTATTCCCTTGTTCCCTGATATACAAACCTTTCGAGATTGTCCATCAGTAAGGAATACATAATTCATAGGGACTTGTGTCGAAAGCCCCAATGCATTAAGTGCATATTCGCCAGTTGGCACTATACGTGCATGATCACGAGAAGCTAATGCTTTGGCTATTTGGTCATACGAAGGGTAAATAATCCCTAAGCCAAGTTTTTCTTCTATTTCAGGATAACAATAGACACCTTGTGCCACACGAATTATTACCCCACTTTTCGTTAACCTTTGCAATGTTTGCCTTATCGTATCAGAAGTCCCCATACCCACGAAATCGTCAGGAAAAAAAATTTTTCCCCTCTTGAAGGTGCGTATTTTGTTTTCTATTTTTTGAGCTGTACTTTCCATATTAAAATGAATTATGTCACAAATTTACAAGAAATATGTGACACACAAACATTGAAGAAAGAAAAAATTTATTTGTCACAAAAATAATTGATATTTGTGACAAATTGAGTTACACAAACACCTCCATACCATTGATTTCAAACACACAGACGTCGCGAAGCTGGCGGATTTCATTAGAGTCCAGCAGTTTCATTCTTCGCGTGCCTTTGTAGAAATCGTAGCGAAGCGAGATGCAGCGGTGCCAGCATTGGATTTCACCCGAGCGCGTCCATAGTTTGAGGCCTAATGGGTCGGGAGATTGGAGCATACGTTTGAGCGTGGTGATGTGGATAGCGTGGGGCATTAGTCAAAAGTGTTGTTGTAAACTTGGTTGAAGATATTATGTAAGCGAGGAACGGTAAAAGGCACCTGCTTGCGAAGCGGTTTCCACTTGAACTTCACATGGTTGTTCGCATTGGTGGCATCAGAAAGTTCACTTTCGATGTCAGTGATAAGAACGGAACTGCCCACAGGGAGTTCGGGAGAGATCAAGTAGAGTTTGTGAGACTGCAAAGCCTGCGTAAGATGACGGGCGAAGGAATAGGAAAGCGAGGACGTCTCGCTCTCGTATTCTACCTCCGTGTTATCATCGTATGCAGAAGATTTTCCACAACACACAGCAAAGCTGCGGTCAAAAGAAACCTTGCGTTTAGTTTGGGCGGTGAGGTACAAGGTATCATTCACATTGAACTCATTCTGAAAGATCAGCGTGAGCGTGGGAACTTCATCGGTCAAGAAGAACGTGAAAGTACGTTTCCCACGAAAAAGCCGCCATGCGCACAGCAAGAGAGCCAATGCGCACGGCGGCTGAAAGAAAGGATTGCCCGAAAGGGAGGGCTTGGGAGAATGGGTACTACTTCTTGTAAGACTGATCTAACAGTGGCAAAATCATTTTCGGGTCTTTCTTGAACTCCTTCAATGAAATCTCATCATTCTCTATTTTCTTTATGACTTCAGGAAAATCCTTTAAAGCAAATTTTAGTTCCTTCTTTATTGCAACTCGTATCCCTTTGATATCAAGCCAATATGCGTTCGCATAGGTGGCATCCTTGGTCAAGTAGTAGTATTTCCAAGTGTCGCGTGAAGTGGTGGAACTTTTGGTGTACGTGTTGTCCGCAAAGGACATCGTATATCCCTTTACGTTCTTGCCATTATAGAAAAGGCGCAAGAAAACAGGCTTCTTGAATGGTTTCGGGTTTTTGCGGAGAGGACCAGGAATAGTGGACAATGCTTGAACCGATTCGTAGACAAGAGGCATAGAATCCATTTCAAGGTTGACGAACTCCACTCTTTTCACCTCTTCACTCGTATAGGTAGTAGTTTCCCCCTTGTACTCTGTGCTAAAGGTAAACTTCTTTACTTCAGGAAGCATGGTGTTGTAGAAACTTGTCATGGAGTAGCCTTCCAAAGTAGTTCCGTCCACCTTGGTTATCCTTACACGATACTGTTCAGACTTATCCGCTTTTTGTGCATACGCACAGAATACGGAGAAGAATGCAACTAAGATAGCAATGACTTTGTTCATAATCATAAAAAAGTTTTAGTTCGATTTCGCAAAATAGACATTTTATCTCACACCTCCCACAAATCCCCCATAATAATCATGCTGCGGGAACTTTTCACACCCAATATACAACGTATCAAAAGCATCCGTGCCATCGGTGCGATGCTCCAACAAGTCCTCCTCTGATTCGGGATTCTTCTCTGTGGACTTGTTTTTGCGAAAACCGTTTTTTCCACGTTCTACACCTGCCGATTGTATGGCAAGAATAAGGTCATCGTTGTTTTGTTTTACGAATGTTGGCTGCACTCGACAAAGTTCAAACAAGTTTGACTTTGTTCTCATTTGCACAACATTTGACGGTTTAAATACGGCATCAAGCGTCGCTTGCCTGAAAATCCTTGGTTGATGAGCAAGTACTTTTCATCATGTCGCATGGGGTTGCCAAGATACACATCTTGCGCACTCCAGCCATGCCGTTCAAACTCATGCACCACTACCCAATGAAAGTCTTGGTCGTTCACAGCATAGTTAGAGCCAAGAGCGGTGGCATCCTAGTAATAGATGACACTGTGGTTGGTATGGGGCGCATAGTATGTGCAGGAGTCTG
>UQKO01000045.1 GCA_900541575.1 uncultured Prevotella sp. | reverse complement strand
TCAGTTGATAGAGCACTAGCCTTCCAAGCTGGGGGTCGCGGGTTTGAGCCCCGTCTTCCGCTCTTACTTTATGATTAATTTGGTTGCTGTTATAGCTCAGCGGTAGAGCACTTCCTTGGTAAGGAAGAGGTCGCGAGTTCAAGTCTCGCTAACAGCTCTTTTTTTGTATAGGGAATATTCCTATAAGATTGAAGAACAAGAAAATTCATTCAAACAATAAATAAAACAGCTATGGCTAAAGAGAAATTTGAACGTACCAAACCGCATGTTAACATCGGTACAATTGGTCACGTTGACCACGGTAAGACTACTTTGACTGCCGCTATTTCTAAGGTTCTCCACGAGAAGCTCGGTACTGGTGAAGATGTTAAGTCTTTCGATCAGATTGATAACGCTCCCGAAGAAAAGGAACGTGGTATTACTATCAACACTGCTCACATCGAGTATGAAACTGAAAAGCGTCACTATGCTCACGTAGACTGCCCGGGTCACGCCGACTACGTAAAGAACATGGTAACTGGTGCTGCCCAGATGGATGGTGCTATCATCGTAGTAGCTGCTACTGATGGTCCTATGCCTCAGACTCGTGAGCACATCCTTCTCGCTCGTCAGGTAAACGTTCCCCGTCTCGTAGTGTTCTTGAATAAGTGCGATATGGTTGAGGACGAAGAAATGCTCGAGCTCGTAGAAATGGAAATGCGCGAACTCCTTGAACAGTATGACTTCGAAGAAGATACTCCTATCATCCGCGGTTCTGCACTCGGTGCTTTGAATGGCGTTGCTAAGTGGGAAGATTCTGTAATGGAACTCATGAACGCTGTTGACAACTGGATTCAGGAGCCCGTTCGTGACGTTGAGAAGCCTTTCTTGATGCCTGTTGAAGACGTGTTCTCAATCACTGGTCGTGGTACTGTAGCTACTGGCCGTGTTGAAACTGGTGTTGTAAAGGTAGGTGACGAAGTTCAGATTCTCGGTCTCGGTGAAGATAAGAAGTCAGTTGTAACTGGCGTTGAAATGTTCCGTAAGATCCTCGATGAAGGTGAAGCTGGTGATAACGTAGGTCTTCTCCTCCGTGGTATTGATAAGGCTGAAATCAAGCGTGGTATGGTTATCACTCACCCGGGTGTAATCACTCCGCACAAGAAGTTCAAGGCTTCTATCTACGTATTGAAGAAGGAAGAAGGTGGTCGTCACACTCCGTTCGGTAACAAGTATCGTCCTCAGTTCTACCTCCGTACTATGGACTGTACTGGTGAAATCCATCTCCCCGAAGGAACTGAAATGGTAATGCCTGGTGATAACGTTGAAATCTCTGTAGAACTTATCTACGCTGTAGCTATCAACGTTGGTCTCCGCTTCGCTATCCGTGAAGGTGGCCGTACCGTTGGTTCAGGTCAGATCACTGAAATCCTCGACTAATATTAGCCAAGGTATAAATAAAATAGGTTCCTGTCTTGTGCAGGACCTATTCTACGGGAATAGCTCAGTTGGTAGAGCACTGGTCTCCAAAACCAGGTGTCGGGAGTTCGAGCCTCTCTTCCCGTGCCAAACGACACATATATGTTCCAGAAAATAATTGCATATTGCAAAGATTCATACGACGAGTTATCGCATAAGACCACGTGGCCTACGAGACAGGAGTTGACGCATAGCGCGATTGTTGTGTTAACAGCTTCCATCATCATTGCAATCGTGGTGT
The DNA here is from genome assembly GCA_900541575.1 of uncultured Prevotella sp. GTDB lineage: Bacteria > Bacteroidota > Bacteroidia > Bacteroidales > Bacteroidaceae > Alloprevotella. The sequence goes on along the minus strand of UQKO01000045.1, from coordinate 19,968 downwards.
ACCTTATGGATACATTATTTGAATGGGTCATGCAACTTATCTATCCTCATTTATAATTCGATATGGCACAAGCAGAAATGGCATGGTACGTTTTGCGTGCTATAAGCGGAAAAGAAGCGAAGGTAAAAGAGTATATCGATGCAGAAATCAAAAATGGCCGCCTTGGCGGTCATGTTTCGCAAGTACTCATTCCTACCGAGAAGGTCAAGACTGTTCATGGTAACAAACAGGTTATCAAGGAAAGGCTCTATCTTCCCGGCTATGTTCTTGTAGAGGCTAGACTGGTTGGTGAAACAGTTCACGAACTGCGCAACACTCCTAATGTGTTGGGCTTCCTCGGAGGAATGGATAATCCTACCCCTCTCCGCGAAAGTGAAGTGAATCGTATCCTGGGTAAGGTTGACGAACTTGAGGATGAACCTCAAGAAATGGAGATACCTTACGTAGTAGGCGAAAGCGTAAAGGTAGTCGACGGACCGTTTAGCGGATTCTCAGGTACAATCGAAAAGGTTGACGAAGAGAAGAAGAAAGTGACTGTCATCGTTAAGGTGTTCGGTCGTAATACGGGACTCGATCTCGGCCTTATGCAGATTGAGAAGGAATAAGGATAATGTTACGTATCCTCTAATGAATTCCTCGTCACATTTAAATTTCAATTAACAACAATGGCTAAAGAAGTTGCTGGATTAATCAAATTACAGATTAAGGGCGGCGCTGCAAATCCATCTCCTCCCGTAGGTCCTGCTCTGGGTTCTAAGGGTATCAACATTATGGATTTCTGCAAGCAGTTCAACGCCAGAACTCAGGACAAGGCTGGCAAAGTTTTGCCGGTTGTCATTACTTATTACAATGACAAGTCTTTCTCTTTTATTGTAAAGACTCCTCCTGTAGCAATTCAATTGCTGGAAGCAGCCAAAAAGAAGAGCGGTTCTGCTGCTCCTAACCGTACCAAGATCGCTGAGATTACTTGGGATCAGGTTAAGGCTATCGCAGAAGATAAGATGCCCGACTTGAACTGCTTCACAGTTGAGAGTGCAATGCGAATGGTAGCTGGTACTGCCCGCAGCATGGGTATCACAGTAAAGGGTGACTTCCCTGGTGAATAATTTAAACTTCAAATTTGAACAATGAGTAAACTGACAAAGAATCAGAAGTTAGTCGCTGACAAAGTTGAAGCAGGGAAGGCATATTCATTGAAAGAAGCTGCATCTTTGGTAAAGGAAATTACCACTACCAAATTCGATGCTTCTGTCGATATTGACGTACGTCTTGGTGTAGATCCTCGTAAGGCTAACCAAATGGTTCGTGGTGTGGTATCACTGCCCAACGGAACTGGTAAAACTGTACGCGTTCTATGTCTTTGTACGCCTGATGCTGAAGCTGCTGCAAAAGAAGCTGGCGCTGACTATGTAGGTCTCGATGAATATATCGAGAAAATCAAGGGTGGTTGGACTGATATTGATGTTATCATCACTATGCCTGCCATCATGGGTAAGATTGGTGCACTCGGTCGTGTGCTCGGTCCTCGTGGATTGATGCCTAACCCCAAGAGCGGCACTGTTACTATGGACGTAGCCAAGGCTATTCGCGAGGTAAAGCAAGGTAAGATTGACTTTAAGGTTGATAAGAGCGGTATCGTTCACACTTCAATCGGTAAGGCATCTTTCACCGCTGATCAGATTTTTGGTAATGCCAAAGAATTTATGGCTACTATCAACAAGCTGAAGCCTGCAAGTGCCAAGGGTACTTACGTAAAGAGTATTTATCTTTCATCTACCATGAGTAAGGGTATCAAGGTTGATCCTAAATCTGTAGAAGAAATCTAAACTGAATTACAATCATGAAGAAGGAAGATAAAGCTATCATCATCGAGAAACTCGGTGAACAAATCAAAGAATATGCACATCTCTACCTTGTTGATGTGACTGGTATGAACGCAGAAGCTACTTCTGCTCTCCGTCGTAAGTGCTTCGGCTCTGACATCAAAATGGTAGTAGCCAAGAATACTCTTCTGCATAAGGCTTTTGAAGCAGCTGAGGTTGACTATACTCCTCTCTATGACTGCTTGAAGGGCACTACTGCAGTATTCTTCTGCCAGACCGCTAATGTTCCTGCTAAACTTATTAAGGAAGTTGGTAAGGATGGTGTACCTGCGCTGAAGGGTGCTTACGCTGAGGAAGGTTTCTATGTTGGTGCAGATCAGCTCGAAACTCTCTGCGCAATCAAGAGCAAGGCAGAAGTTCTTGCAGAGGTTGTTGCTTTGCTACAGTCTCCCGCCAAGAACGTTATCTCTGCTCTCCAGAGCAGTGGACAAACCATCCATGGTGTGCTTAAAACTTTGGGCGAACGTCCCGAATAATCTCCGGTTACAACGCCGGACCCTCAATAAACTCAGAAAACAAACAAAAAAATACATTTAAGAAAATGGCAGATATCAAAGCTATCGCTGAAGAATTGGTAAATTTGACAGTGAAGGAAGTAAACGAGTTGGCAACTATCCTGAAGGACGAGTATGGAATTGAACCCGCTGCTGCAGCTGTTGCTGTTGCTGCCGGTCCCGCAGCTGGTGCTGCTGCCGCTGAAGAGAAGACTTCTTTCGACGTTGTTCTCAAGAGCGCAGGTGCCGCTAAGCTCCAGGTTGTTAAGGCCGTTAAGGAACACTGCGGTCTTGGCTTGAAGGAAGCTAAGGATCTCGTAGACGGCGCTCCCTCAAAGGTTAAGGAAGGCGTTGCTAAGGAAGAAGCTGAAGCACTGAAGAAGGCTCTTGAAGAAGCTGGTGCTGAAGTAGAACTCGCTTAATAAACAATCCCATATGGGCTATGGTTATGAATCCTCTGGTAGAGGGTTCATAACCTTTTTGTGTCTATATCATTCATTATAAGTACTATCCTTCCAATATAGTAATTTGATTTGTGATAAATTTATGACACATTCAAAGGGTTTATCGGTTTATGGGTTTATGGAGAGTTATGTTATATCCTAATTTTGATTCTATTCGTAGGTGGTAATACTTTGTTTGCTTTTCTAGTAGAAGCGTTACTACGAATTTATATAGAGTCTTTTCTATGTGATTTTTTGATTTAACTTGCACATCCTCTTAAACTTGTAAACTTGAAAACATTTCTTTCACCCCAATCTAACGACGAATGTCTTCCAGAGTAATTAACCAACGTGTAAACTTTGCGTCCGTAAAGAATCCGATGCCTTATCCCGATTTCTTGGACGTTCAGTTGAAGTCTTTTAAAGATTTCCTGCAGCTCGACACTCCTAGTGAATTGCGTAAAAACGACGGCTTGTACAAAGTTTTTGCTGAGAACTTCCCAATCGCTGATACTCGCAATAACTTTGTATTGGAGTTTATTGATTACTATATCGATGAACCTCGTTATTCTATCAAGGAATGTCTAGAGCGCGGACTTACTTATAGTGTGCCCCTTAAGGCAAAACTGAAACTCTATTGTACTGACCCCGATCATGAGGATTTCGATACAGTGGTGCAGGATGTATTCTTGGGCTCTATTCCTTATATGTCAGACAATGGTACGTTTATCATCAATGGTGCTGAGCGTGTCGTGGTTTCACAGTTACATCGTTCTCCTGGCGTGTTCTTTGGCTCAAGCGTTCATGCTAATGGTACGCAACTTTATTCGGCCCGTATCATTCCGTTCAAGGGTTCATGGATTGAGTTTGCTACGGACATCAACAACGTGATGTATGCTTACATTGATCGTAAGAAGAAGTTGCCCGTTACGACTTTGCTTCGTGCTATAGGATTCGAAAGTGATAAGGATATTCTCCAGATTTTCAATCTTGCTGAAGAGTTTAAGGTCAATAAGACAAATCTTAAGAAGTTGCAAGGTCGCAAGTTGGCTGCGCGTGTACTTTCTACTACCCTTGAGGATTTTGTTGATCCTGATACAGGTGAAGTGATGTCTATTGAGCGTAATGAGATTCTTCTCAATCGTGAAGAAATAATCACTCCCGAAAATTCAGAGATAATCCTTGCTTCGGGTGAGCAGACAATCTTGGTACACCCAGAGGAGGGCGCTTCTACAGACTACTCTATCATCTTTAATACCCTTCAAAAAGATCCTTCAAACTCGGAGCAAGAGGCTGTCAACTATATCTATCGTCAGTTGCGTAATGCAGATCCTGCGGATGATGCATCGGCGCGTGAGGTTATCAATAATCTTTTCTTCTCAGAGAAACGTTATGATTTGGGCGAGGTTGGACGATATCGTATCAACAAAAAGCTCAATCTCAGCACGGACATGGATGTGCGTGTGCTTACTCGTGAGGATATCATCGAGATTATCAAATATCTTGTTGAGTTAATCAACTCTAAGGCTACTGTTGATGATATTGACCACTTAAGCAATCGTCGCGTTCGTACGGTAGGAGAACAACTATCTAACCAATTCGCTATTGGCTTAGCTCGAATGAGCCGTACCATTCGTGAACGTATGAATGTACGCGACAATGAAGTGTTCACTCCGACTGATTTGATCAATGCAAAGACCATCTCAAGCGTTGTTAACTCATTCTTCGGAACGAATGCTCTGTCGCAGTTCATGGATCAGACGAATCCTTTGGCAGAGGTAACTCATAAGCGTCGTCTTTCAGCTCTTGGTCCTGGTGGTCTTTCGCGTGAGCGTGCAGGCTTTGAGGTTCGTGACGTACACTATACTCACTATGGTCGTCTCTGTCCGATTGAATCTCCGGAAGGTCCTAACATCGGTCTTATTTCTTCACTTTGTGTATATGCTAAGATAGATGATCTTGGCTTCATCGAAACTCCCTATCGTAAGGTAGAAAATTCGATGGTAGATTTAGACAACGATCATATTGTATATCTTTCAGCAGAAGAGGAAGAAGGTAAGGTTATTGGTCAGGGTAATGCTCCCTTAAATGATGATGGCTCTTTTATCCGCGACAAAGTAAAATGTCGTCAGGATGCCGACTACCCAGTAGTACCTCCTTCACAGGTAGAACTCATAGACGTTGCTCCTCAGCAGATTGCCTCTATTGCAGCATCTCTTATCCCGTTCTTGGAACACGATGATGCTCACCGTGCATTGATGGGATCGAACATGATGCGCCAGGCTGTGCCTCTCATTCGTAGCGAGGCTCCTATTGTAGGTACTGGCATTGAAAAGCAGGTGTGCGAGGATTCACGTACGATGATTACTGCTGAAGGTGAAGGTGTAATAGAATATGTTGATGCCAATACCATTCGCATTGCTTACGATCGTACGGAAGACGAAGAATTTGTAAGCTTCGATTCTAACGTGAAGGAATACGACATTCCTAAGTTCCGCCGTACGAATCAGAATATGACCATCGACCTTCGTCCTATTTGTAGTAAGGGACAGAAAGTCCACAAAGGTGACATTCTTACAGAGGGTTATGCTACAGAAAATGGTGAACTCGCACTTGGGCGTAACCTCCTCGTGGCATACATGCCTTGGAAGGGATACAATTACGAGGATGCCATTGTGCTCAATGAGCGTATGGTACGAGAAGATATCCTCACTTCTGTACACGTTGACGAATACTCGCTTGAGGTTCGTGAAACGAAACGTGGTATGGAAGAATTCACCAATGATATTCCTAACGTAAGCGAGGATGCCACTAAGGATCTCGACGATACAGGTATTATCCGTATTGGTGCTCGTGTAGCTCCTGGTGATATTCTTATCGGTAAGATAACTCCTAAGGGAGAGAGCGATCCTACTCCAGAAGAAAAGCTTCTTCGTGCCATCTTCGGTGATAAGGCTGGTGATGTGAAAGATGCTTCTTTGAAAGCAAATCCCTCACTCGCAGGTGTTGTTATCAATAAGCGTCTCTTCTCACGTGTTCAGAAAAACCGTAGTGCAAAGGCAGCAGATAAGGTAACGCTCCAGAAACTCGATGACGATTTCCAAAAGGAAACGGCTGAGTTAAAGGATGTAATGATTGACAAGTTGCTCTCTCTCATCAGCGATAAGAAATCGCTTGGAGTGAAAGACAACATAGGTTCTGAGGTAATAGCTAAGGATGTTAAGTTTAACAAGGCTGTGCTCGCATCGCTCGATTTCACTTCTGTAGAACTACATGATTGGACAGACGATGAACATGCCAACAAACTCATCCGTCAGCTCGTGATTAACTACTTGAAGAAGTACAATCAGATGGATGCTGTGCTCAAGCGCAAGAAGTTTGCCATTACCATTGGCGACGATTTGCCTTCGGGCATCATTCAGCAGGCCAAAGTCTACATCGCAAAGAAACGTAAGATAGGTGTAGGTGATAAAATGGCCGGCCGTCATGGTAACAAGGGTATTGTTTCTAAGGTTGTTCGTCAAGAAGACATGCCTTTCTTGGCAGATGGTACTCCTGTTGATATTGTGCTCAACCCTCTGGGTGTGCCTTCACGTATGAATATCGGTCAAATATTCGAGGCTGTACTCGGTGCAGCAGGCCGCAAACTCGGTGTGAAGTTCGCAACTCCTATTTTCGATGGTGCAAAGCTTGAGGACCTCTGTGAATGGACCGACAAGGCTGGCCTTCCCCGTTACTGTTCTACACAGCTCTACGATGGTGCCACAGGTGAGGCATTCGACCAAGAGGCAACTGTAGGTGTGACTTACATGCTGAAACTCGGCCACATGGTCGAGGACAAAATGCACGCTCGTTCCATTGGTCCGTACTCGCTCATCACTCAGCAACCGCTTGGTGGTAAGGCACAGTTCGGTGGTCAGCGTTTTGGTGAGATGGAAGTTTGGGCCATTGAGGCCTTTGGTGCGTCACACGTACTTCAAGAAATCCTGACCATCAAGTCCGACGACGTAACAGGCCGTGCCAAGGCATACGAAGCAATTGTCAAGGGCGAACCCATGCCTACTCCGGGCATCCCCGAATCGCTCAACGTATTGCTCCATGAACTTCGCGGTCTGGGCTTGAGCATCACGCTCGATTAAGTTTTAAGTTATAGGGTTATGAGGTTAAGTAGTTCCCGTTTATAGTCAGCTCACAGATGCATAATGCAAAAGCGCAAGGAGCGGAAGTTAATCAAATACTTTCTAGCCTCTTATCCTATTAACTAAAAACTTTCACAACATTACCCCTCTCAATCAATCCTACTAAAATGGCATTTAAAAGAGACAATAAGATAAAGAGCAACTTTACGAAAATTACCATAGGTCTGGCTTCCCCGGAAGAGATTATGGCAAATTCGTATGGTGAGGTGCTAAAGCCCGAAACCATCAATTATCGCACCTATAAGCCTGAGCGTGACGGCTTGTTCTGCGAGCGCATTTTTGGTCCTACAAAAGACTATGAGTGCCACTGTGGAAAGTACAAGCGCATTCGCTATAAAGGAATCGTCTGCGATCGTTGTGGTGTGGAAGTTACGGAGAAGAAGGTGCGCCGCGAGCGTGCTGGTCACATCCAGTTAGTAGTGCCTGTAGCACACATCTGGTATTTCCGTTCTCTACCCAACAAGATCGGTTATCTTCTCGGCATTCCTACGAAAAAACTCGACTCCATTATTTATTATGAGCGCTACGTAGTGATTCAGCCAGGTGCATTGGCTGACGACGTGGCTCAGAACGACCTCCTCACAGAGGACGAATATCTTGACCTCGTAAAGAAACTCCCCAAAGAGAATCAATATCTTGAGGACAGCGATCCCAACAAGTTTATCGCTAAAATGGGTGCCGAGGCCGTATACGACCTTCTCAAACGCATTGACCTTGATAGCCTCTCCTACGAATTGCGCGACCGTGCCAATTCCGACTCTTCAATGCAGCGTAAAAACGAGGCTCTGAAGCGTCTTCAAGTAGTAGAGTCGTTCCGTGCAAGTCGCGATCGCAACAAGCCCGAGTGGATGATCATGAAGGTCATCCCCGTGACTCCTCCCGATTTGCGTCCGCTCGTACCTCTAGATGGTGGCCGTTTTGCCACTTCCGATCTCAACGACCTTTACCGTCGTGTGCTTATCCGCAACAACCGCTTGAAGCGCTTACTCGAGATTAAGGCTCCTGAAGTGATTCTCCGCAACGAGAAGCGTATGCTTCAAGAGTCAGTTGATAGCCTTTTCGACAACTCACGTAAGTCGTCGGCTGTTAAGAGCGATAGCAATCGCCCCCTTAAGTCGCTTTCCGATTCACTCAAGGGTAAGGCTGGACGTTTCCGTCAGAACCTTCTCGGTAAGCGTGTCGACTATTCTGCACGTTCCGTTATCGTTGTAGGTCCTGAGCTCAAGATGGGCGAATGCGGTCTGCCTAAGCTTATGGCTGCCGAGCTTTATAAGCCGTTCATCATCCGTAAGCTCATTGAGCGCGGCATTGTGAAGACGGTAAAGAGTGCCAAGAAAATTGTTGATCGCCGTGAACCTATTATTTGGGACATCCTCGAACACGTGATGAAGGGACACCCTGTGCTCCTCAACCGTGCACCGACCCTTCACCGTCTCGGTATTCAGGCTTTCCAGCCCAAGATGATTGAAGGTAAAGCTATTCAGCTCCACCCGTTGGCATGTACCGCATTCAATGCGGACTTCGATGGTGACCAAATGGCTGTACACCTCCCCTTGAGCAACGAAGCTGTACTTGAAGCCCAGATGCTCATGCTTCAGAGCCACAACATCCTTAATCCCGCTAATGGCGCACCTATCACCGTACCTTCACAAGATATGGTGCTTGGTCTCTATTATATCACGAAACTCCGTCCTGGAGCAAAGGGCTCAGGCCTCACTTTCTATGGTCCTGAAGAAGCCCTCATCGCTTTTAATGAGCGCCGTGTTGACGTGCATGCTCCTGTTAAAGTGATGGTAGATGATATTGATGAGCGTGGTGCTAAGATTAAGCACATCGTAGAGACTTCGGTAGGTCGTATCATCGTCAACGGCATCATCCCCGAAGAGTGTGGCTTCATCAACTGCGTAGTAGCAAAGAAATCACTCCGCGACATTATCTCTAAGGTTATCAAGACTGTAGGTATGGCTCGCGCATGCGACTTCCTCGATGGTATTAAGAATCTTGGTTACCGCAAGGCATACGAGGGTGGTCTTTCGTTCAACTTGGGTGATATCATCATCCCCGCAGAGAAGGCCGATATCGTGAAACGAGGTAACGAGGAAGTAGAGCAGATTACGATGAACTACAACATGGGTTTCATCACCGACAAGGAACGTTACAATCAGGTAATTGATACTTGGACTCATGTGAACACCGACATCAAGAAAACCTTGATGAAGCAGATGACCGAGGCCGACCAAGGCTTCAATGCCGTGTTCATGATGCTCGACTCTGGTGCCCGTGGTTCTGCCGATCAGATTGCTCAGCTCGCAGGTATGCGTGGTTTGATGGCTAAGCCGCAAAAGGCTGGTGCCGAAGGTGCGCAGATTATTGAGAACCCGATTCTTTCAAACTTTAAGGAAGGCATGTCCGTGTTGGAGTACTTTATCTCTACTCACGGTGCTCGTAAGGGTCTTGCCGATACTGCGTTGAAAACAGCCGATGCTGGTTATCTTACCCGTCGTCTTGTCGACGTATCTCACGATGTAATTATCACTGAAGAAGACTGCGGAACCCTCCGTGGCCTTGTATGCACAGCTCTTAAGGATGGCGATGAAGTGATATCTTCACTATCAGAGCGAATCCTTGGACGTGTTTCAGTACATGATATTACCAACCCCACTACAGGTAAACTCATTGTTGCTTCTGGCGAGGAAATCACCGAACCCATCGCTGCAGAGATAGAGGCCTCGCCCATTGAGAGTGTAGAAATTCGTTCGGTACTTACCTGCGAAAGCAAGCATGGTGTCTGCATGAAGTGCTATGGACGCAACTTGGCTACTAGCCGTATGGTGCAGAAGGGTGAGGCAGTTGGTGTTATCGCAGCCCAGTCAATTGGTGAGCCTGGTACGCAGCTTACTCTTCGTACCTTCCACGCCGGTGGTATCGCATCAAATGCTGCAGCCAATGCCACCATCAAGGCCAAGAGCGATTGCCGCCTCGAATTCGAGGAACTTCGTACTGTGGACTCTCACGACGAAGAAGGAAATGTTTGCAAGGTTGTGGTAGGCCGTTTGGCCGAAGTCCGCTTCATCGATGAGAACACAGGTATTGTACTCTCTAGCCAGAACGTACCCTATGGCTCTCAACTATTTGTAGAAGACGGACAGAAGGTAACCAAAGATACTGTCATTGCTAAGTGGGATCCATTCAATGCAGTGATCGTAACAGAAACGGCTGGTAAGATACAGTTTGAGAACGTGACCGAGGGCATCAGCTATCGTGTAGATGAAGATGAAGCAACTGGTTTGCGTGAGCGTATCGTAATCGAGTCGAAAGACAAGAGCCACGTGCCTAACTGTAACATCATCGATGAAAAGGGCGAAATTATCCGTACCTACAGCTTCCCTATCAATGGTCACATCGTTGTAGAGGATGGACAGGATATCAAGGCAGGTGAAGTCCTCGTCAAGATACCTCGTGTAGTAGGTAAGGCTGGTGATATCACCGGTGGTCTCCCCCGTGTAACCGAGCTCTTCGAAGCTCGCAACCCGAGCAACCCTGCAGTGGTGACCGAAATCGATGGAGAGATTACCATGGGTAACATTAAGCGTGGTAACCGCGAAATTATCGTCACTTCAAAGCTTGGCGAAGTTAAGAAGTACCTCGTGCCTCTGTCAAAGCAGATTCTTGTTCAGCAAAATGACTTCGTACGTGCTGGTACCAAACTCTCTGATGGCTCTATCACTCCAAGTGACATTCTCGCCATCATGGGTCCCACTGCCGTACAGGAATACATTGTCAACGAAGTACAAGATGTATACCGTCTCCAAGGTGTGAAGATCAACGATAAGCACTTCGAAGTAATCGTGCGTCAGATGATGCGTAAGGTTCAGATCAACGAACCTGGCGATACTCGTTTCCTCGAGCAGCAGATAGTTGACAAACTCGACTTTGCTGAAGAGAACGATCGCATCTGGGGCAAGAAAGTCGTAATCGACGCTGGCGACAGCGAGACCATGAAGAAGGGTATGATCGTGACCGCCCGCAAGCTCCACGATGAGAACTCACAGCTCAAGCGCCGTGACCTCAAACTCGTCAAGGTGCGCGATGCTATGGCTGCCACCTCTACTCAGATTCTTCAGGGTATCACCCGTGCAGCCCTCCAGACCAAGAGCTTCATGTCGGCAGCTTCCTTCCAGGAAACTACCAAGGTGCTCAACGAGGCTGCCATCAGTGGCAAGACCGACTACCTCGAGGGTATGAAGGAGAACGTGATTTGCGGTCACCTTATCCCCGCTGGTACAGGTCTGCGTGAGTTTAGCAAGATTGTTGTAGCTGATAAAGAAGAGTACGAACGTGCTCAAGCAGAGAAAGCTGCTGAGTAAATAGAATCTCAGTTCTTTATATATTCAAAGAGGATGTGTCAAAACGACACATCCTCTTTTTGGTAGTACGCTCGGCATGAGCTTATTCTAATGGGTGCAAGTCCATAACAAGTCCTAACCCAACTTTCACACCCCTAATATTGCATCTCTTGTTGTCATGGGCAAATCCAATCATTAGAGGTTAACTTTGTGTCCTACAAATTTGTATTTTCTTAAAGGGCGCATGTTTGAACTTTAGCGCATCATAGATTTCTTTCGCAGATTTGCTTGGACAACTACATTGTCTAAAAACAATGGCTTCTCCTAAAGCATTCGTAGCATTTGTGGTTACTAGCTTTTGAGTAGACATACGTCTGGTAATTTCTGTCCAATAACATTTTATGTTTGATTGTTTTAGCCCGTACCTTACGGTGTTTACTACCCAATAGGCCAATAAGCCAAAGAACAGATGTGCATCACTACTTTCATCTTTCTGATGGTATATGGGACGCAGATTGAGATCATTCTTTAATTGACGATTGGTACATTCTATTTCCCTAATAAGGTTATAGTAGTCCCATATTGGTTGAAGAAAGACGAAGATGATAATAGACCATTTTGACTTTATCATTCAGTTGGATAAATGCGAAGGACGAAAGAGAGAAAGTCCCTCCCTTTTAAGCACCACACACCACACCTATATAAATACACGCGCGCGAGGCAAAATCACCTCGTTATGCGTTCAAAATCAGTCTATCCTATCGGTCTTTATCCATAGAGTCTAACGGTCTTCATCGTTAGCACCTAATGATCTTCATCGTTAGCACCTATCGGTCTTCATCGTTAGCACCTATCGGTCTTCATCGTTAGAGTACTAAGATTTAGATCGTAGAAACAGCTTAATCTTCATCGTCAAAACAACCTTCCGGAAGGCCTAAATAATCCACGATGAGGCGAGTTTCACGAATCGTAAGATTTTGTCTTTTGTCGAACAAAGAGCAGCGGGTCAGCTGTTCGTAAAGATCTGTGCATCGCTTAATCATTCCCGTCATTCGTCTTACCTTCTTCTTGCATCCGTGCCCAATACTCTTCAGCTTTAACACGTTCCGTATCATTCAGGTTTTCCATTTCTTTTAATGGAAAAAGTTGTTGTTCACTTCTATTTTTGAAACGTTCAGTCAACGCAACGGCAATGCGACGCATGCTTGCAGGTGAGAGATTGGGTTCAAAACCAATATTCAACACAATGAGTGAATGTACATTTCCACGCACATCACGATAGGACTCCTTTAATCTGTAATAAGGAGCCCTATCGCCAGTTTGGGGATTATTTCTGAGTTGTACATTCACGTGCATGGCGCAAAGTTACGCCTTTTTATATTAACGTTTGTGTCCTACATTTTGCATCGGGGGATTGTAAGTGGCTTAAGGCAATATTAAATAGGCCCTTATTGCTTCTTTTGCAATATATAGAGTAACAAATTTGCGCGATAAAAAAATGAAAGTTTTTTAGGGGTGTGAAAGTTGGGCTAGCATTTTTCAATGCTAAAATAAACTGAATAATCAATTAAATAACAACTCTTTTAGCCCCCGTTTTGACTAATAGCGTTGTAATTTTTATGTTTTAGGGCTTTTTCAGCACCCGCTTTGACTAATAAGCCATTTTTTGTCTTAAGAGTTTATCGCCTTTCTTCTTTGATGCAAAAACAAAAATTATCCTTTTAACATTTATTACCCCCCCCCCCCCCCCCGTTTGTTTTTTTATAAATTAGCTCGTATATTTGCCCCCAGAATAAGAGATGTAAGCAAGAAAAACGCATTTTTATTAACAACTTGACACACCTCCCACTTTACTACCTACCTACAAAGAAGAATTTCTTTAACTTTCAAATAACAAAAACAAACATGAAGAAAATTACTTTCATGATGTCATTGCTCCTTGCTATGGGATCAATGACTGCTTCTGCTCAGATTCTTTCTCGTGCAGGGTGGAGTGTAACTACATCAAGTGAATGCGACGATGGTGGTGCAGGTCACGCAAATGCTATCATCGATGGAAAAAACAACACGTATTGGCACACTTATTGGAATGGCTCTACTGGTGCACAAGGTGACCAAACAGAAAAACTGCCCCAATTTTTCCAAGTAGACTTGGGTTCTGAACAAGAATTTAACACAATTGGTTATATTCCTCGTGATGGCTTGACTAATGGTACTGTAAGTAAGTACAAAATCTACGTTAGTAATACTCCTTTCGATGGTGTAAGCAGCGAAAAGTCATCAAAGGATATTGTCGACGCACTTGGTGCCGCAGACTACGAAGGCACATTTACTTATCAGTCTACGGAAGCTTCGCCTGTGCTCAAAACTGCCAAATTTGATACCCAAAAGGGACGCTACCTTTTGTTCGTTGTTACCGAAGCTATCAATGGCTTTGATACCAGTGGTAATGCAAAAACTTCGGGTTACGCTTCTTGTGCTGAATTCTTTTTAGCAAAAGATGTTGAGCTCGCATTAAAAAACATTACCTATCACTACATGGTAAATGGTGATGAATATGACAGGAAGACTTTCACCAATATTGTTGACGAAAACCAGCAGATTACTATCCCCACTTTGCCTTTCCTTGCCAATGGTGATATCACTGCTACAGCAGATGGTTATAACATCGCTTGTACTGAGAAAACGCTTCCTTTCATTGCTACATCTACTTTTGATGCCAATACTGCACATTGGTATGCAATGACCATGCGTGGCAATTCAGGTAATTTCTTGCTTTCTGCAAAAGGTGGTGAAGCTGTAGGAACAACAATTGTTGACAAGACTAACCACCCTGACGTACTTGAAGATAAATATCAGTGGGCTTTTGTTGGTAACTTGAAAGAAGGATACAAAATCTACAGCAAGAGCGAAAACAAGCCCATCGTACTTGATGGACAACTCAAGTTGGTTGATGGTAAAGAAAGTACCTTCAAACTCTATGAAACAAGCAACAATGATGGCTTTGGTATCTTTGTAACTGAAGGCAACTGCCTTAATCGTTATGGAGAAGACAATATTGCTACATGGGATGGTTTTGACGATGGTTCAACCATTCGTATTCAGGAGCCTTATAGCTATGTAACTGACTATGCTGCTCCTTTTTCTCTCTACGATGACAGTGGAGCTCCCGAAGGTGCTATCGGTGCGAACTCTTATCTTGCAGACGCTACAAACCTTGCTAAATTCAAAGAGGTATATGAAGCTGCCATAGCTAACAATGCAACAGCAGAACATATTAAAGCTCTTGCTGAAGAGAATAAAAAAATTAATGCAGGTAAGGGAGAAACTATTGTTGCTGGTAAATATTATCGTCTTGTAAATGCATCAAGTTTAAATACTCTTTATGTTACTGCTGACAATATTATGAAAACTTCTAAAGAAGTTAACAAAGCAGTAAGTTCTGTTGTTACATTCACTAATGCAGAAACAGGACGTTATCGCATCAAGATGCAAGATAAGACTTTTGGCAAACGCAAAGGTAACAATATAGCCATCACACTTGAAAATGAAGATTCTGGTGAAAAAGGTAGCTATAAGGTAATTCAAGTAGGTACACACTTTGCTTTCTACGATATGGTAAGTAACGTATCAGATCGTAGTTATTTACACTGCAATGGTTCTGCAGCCAATACCTTATTTACTTGGGATGCTGGTGCTATTAATAGTCCTTCACATTGGTACGTAGTTCCCGCAACCGATGTTGAAATCGCTATGACAGAAGGTAACGGCAAGCGTTATGCTTCTGCATACCTTCCCTTCGCTGTTAACGCAGTTAACGGTGCTCAAGCTTACGTAGGTGAACTCAACAATACTAAGGACGTTCTCAACATGACTGCTGTAAGCAGTGTTCCTGCTAACCAAGGTTTCGTACTCGTAGGTGATGCTGAAAAGGCTACACTTACTATTGGTGACGCTGAACCTCTTACAATCACTAACGCTTTGACTGGTTCTAACGTTAAGGTTGCTCTCGAAACTACTACTGGTAGTGGTGAATCTGCTAGTGTTACTGACCATCGTGCTGAATACCTTGTATTCGGTAAGAGCAGCGATAACACTGTAGGTTTCTACAAGCCCGCAGCAGCACTTACTACTATCGCAGCTAACAAGGCATTTATTGCAGCAAGCTCACTCACAACAGCTCCAGGTGCTATTGCCATGAACTTTGGCGGTAACGTTACTGGCATTAACAATGCTGTTGTTGCAAGCGAAAACGCTCCTATCTTCGACCTCAGCGGTCGTCGTGTAGTGAAGGCTGTTAAGGGTGGTGTTTACATCCAGAACGGTAAGAAGTTTGTGAAGTAAACAAACAGCGTATCAATTCTATCATTTTAATCAACAAGAAAATATCCTATCAAAATGAAGAAATCATATATCAAGCCCCAGGCTCAGACAGTTTGTCTCTTCACTGAGGACAAGGTGTTGGCTGGCTCAAATCCCTCTTTCGATGTGAACAAAGATAAGGAAACTAACGTTATCATGTCTGAAGGTAAGGGTTGGAACAGCGATACCTGGGCTGCAACCGACGAAGACTAATCACACCGTTTCTCTAAGGTGTTAAGACACTTGTGGGGAAGTAGGTAGCCCCACAGGTAATTACAGTAACGCTTCTCTACAAAGAGAGCAAAACCGTAATTTTTTTCATTTGTCAAGGCTGTTCGAAGTGATTCGAACAGCCTTTTTTGGGTATGCTCGGCATGAGCATTGTCTAACGGGTGCAAGTTTTAACAATCCCTAATAGCGAATCCATTGCGAGGTGGAATCTGAAAGAAGCTGGCGGCAAACATCTGACTTAACGTACAGAAACTTCATATAAGGCATTTGACCATGGATGAGATTGCCTAACAAATCGAATTCCGCCTTATGGCGCATGCTTTGCAGATTTGCTATTGCGGTCAACCAACATCCATTGACATCCACTTGATGAGCAATGTCGAATTGCTGAAGAAACTCCTTGCGAAGCGATGAAGTATGATAGTATAATAGGTCATGTGCCAGAATCTTTTGTCCTCTGCTCGTGTGTGAAGTAGGTGGTTTGCTTACCTTTACCTCGTGGAGTAGCTGAGCATAGAGCTGAGGGTGGTCAATAGGACTCATTGCAATCGATAGGCTTTTCCCTTCTTGGCAGAAGAATCAACGACTACCCGAAGGGACAATCAATAGGTTGAATCGTTTACTCGTGCCGATGAAGTTATGCAAATTTTAAGCATTGATATGATGGTTGCTGAATGAAAAATGAGTATGTTTGCACTTCCAATGCTATTATACATCTAAAAATATGAAACGATTTTTTTCTCCATATCGTGTTGCCGCATTTCTCCTATATGCCACGGTAAGCACTTCCGTAGTACTGGCACAACCTAAACAGTTCTCGCTTAAGATGATTACTCCTAAAAGTTTTGCTCAACTCAAGACTGCACAACCCTTGATGCGCCTCACACCGAGCAACAAAGGTCGTCGGGTACAAGTGAATCGCTCCTCCTATGCTGGTGATCTCTTTCCCGTGGTGGGGAGCAATTCTGCATGGATCTGTCTCGATGTGAAGCAAAAGGGTGGGGGACAGGTTGGAGCATGGACGCAAAAGTCACGTTGCCGTTTGCTTCAAGTAGCGCAGCTCTCAGCGCCTGTGATGCCTCCCGCTTATGAGGTGGAAGGTCCCGACGGCATGGGGACAGTAGATGGTCCTGATGCACATTTCCAAGTTCGCACAGAGGGTATTTATCATTCACTTCCTTTCACGGTGGGTCATCCCTCGGGGAGTGACAATTATACACTGCAATTTCTTGTGGCAGGCACCAATCCCAGCTACACGTATGTGGTTAATTCCTCATTTGTCATCACCCGTGTGACCGACAAACAACCTTCCATGCAACTTGTGCGTGAGGAAGAAGACGGCCGTGTGGTCTATGAAGTACTCTATATGAATGTGCCGCAAACCATAGCTCCCGACCAGACAGAATCGTATGTGATGAACTATATGACGCAGTGTCCCGATGCAGAATTTGGGAAGATCATCTCCTTGGCTTTCCCTCGTGAAGGCTTTGTGCGCAACGTTAGCGTCTATTTTAAAACATCCGATGGCAAACGCCATGTCTACTCCTACGATGGAACGGATGATATGAAATCCCCCTCATGCATTTTTACTTGGCGTTTCGTTGAATAACATTAGTCTCATGGCCAATTCACAGTGAGCGACGCGTCGCGCGGCCACTGAATTGGCCATGAATTTTATTTCTCTGAGAACTCTATGAAAGGATCATTTTCCTCTCTCCCAAAGAAAAAAGAAGCCATCCCAAAACTTTATTTTCTTGAGAACTAGAGTCGTCTTTCAGCTTTTTCTCATTTTGGGGGAATATCCTCGTCGGTAATATATGAGAGCGATTCCTTTGTAAGTGAAGCCACTGTGGCCAATCGCGTAGCCTGATTCTCGAGTGTACGTTCAAAGAGATTGCGAGCAAATCGTGCATTTCCAAAATTCTTGTCCTTGTTTGCCACCGCATGCGCAAGCACTTGTTGTAACTTTTCTCGGGCAGAAGGGCTCAACTGATATTCCAACTTTTTCATGCTCAACTGGAATATCTCAAACAGTTCCTCGGCCGAATAGTCATCGAAATGAATGTATCGATTGAATCGGCTTTGCAATCCAGGATTCGCCTCGATAAATGTATGCATCTCTTCCTCATAGCCCGCAAGAATCACCACAAGTCGACTTCGGTCGTCCTCCATGCGCTTGAGCAGCGTGGCGATGGCTTCCATACCATAATCTTGCTTGCTACCTTGCACTAGCGAATATGCTTCGTCGATGAAAAGCACACCATCGAGCGCGCTATCCACTACCTTATTCGTTTTTACCGCCGTTTGTCCCACGTACTCTGCTACAAGACCCGAACGATCTGTCTCGATGAGTTGTCCCTTCTTGAGAATCCCCATTTCCTTATATATACGTGCCACGATGCGTGCCACTGTGGTCTTGCCCGTACCCGGATTGCCGGTAAACACACAGTGGTACGATACTGAAGTAGTCTTCATTCCCCGTTTTTCGCGTTCTTGCTGAATACGCACAAAGTTAGAGAGACGCTTCACATCCTCTTTCACTTCTTGCAATCCTATGAGACCGTCGAGTTCCTCCTCGGCTGTCTTTATCTGTTCCATTAAGACCGATTTCGGTGCTAACGGATCGTTCTCCGTGGCTTTCGCATCTTGAATTCCTTCCAAATCGGATGTGTCGATGGAGAAATTCTTTTGGGCTATCGTAGTGAGCCATTCTGCTTCTTGCGGGCTCACCGTGCCATCGGCTTTCGCAGTGGCCGAAGTGAAACGATAGAGCAGCGTGATGTATTGTGTAACTAAATCTTTGTTGCACAATCCCAATATATATTCGAGATAAAAAACATCCTTACCACAGCTTGATGCATCATTTATTCTGTCGGCATCATGAAGCAATTCGCTCAGATCATCTTGCAGCTCTCTCAATGTAGCTCGATCTTGATACTCCCATATCGTGTGCTTCTCATCGAGATAGTAGGTCACAAAAAAAGTAAGCCCCATGCTTTCTGGATCGTCGGAGGGATAGTCATGTCCAAGGCCATTATAAGCACGTTTAATGTCAGCAAAGATGGTCATTTCCTTTTTCCGCTCAAAGTTACAAGGAGTTCTATCTTCATTGAGTAGGTTCATCACCCGATCGAGCCATTTGCGCACGTCGGAGCGTTGGAATGTGTGCTCTATAAAATCGTAGAGCCGACGCCCCTCAGATTGTACTAAGTCAAACTCAGCTGGACCGATGTCGCAAATCGAACGTTTGTGGCTGAGGGGTACGGGACGGGGGTTAGGATTGAGCAGTGGAGAAGGCTCTTGAGAGACAGAGCTGTCTTTTGCATCTGATGAAGAATCAGACGGGTAGGTCCATATTCCAATGAAAAGAAAAGCAGCAATAATGCTAATCAATGTGCAGATTATGGGATGATCTTTCCATCCAATGAAACAGGTCAGAACAATTGTGATGAGCAGTATAAGAAGTGCGGTACATCCAATGTCATTTGATGAAAATGATTTGGGATTTTGAGAGGTGTTTTGCATAATTAATAAAGAGGTGTCGTTTCGGTGAAGAACCGCCTGTTGGTATTCAGATACATTAGGAGATTTTCTGTCGATAAGGGGTTTCTAGCAATACATGCAGAGTGCATACTTACTTGTAAGGTCGTATATTTCTATTTCCAAGCAAACTATCGCAAAGTTGCAATAAATTATCTGTATAGACAAGTCTATTTTTCAATTTGTTCAGGTTTCGCTTTTAACTTGAGTGGGCAGAATCTGAAACTTTGATAGTAGTTGTTTAACCAGTGCGTTGCAGTATGCTCTTTAAGTATATTGTTGTTAGGCTAAAAGGCCGTAGAAGTTTTCTTAGAACGTTATCTAAGTCATCGCCTTCGACCGAAGGACGATAACATGAACGGCCTTTTTGCGTAACTTGAATTATACGTTACTCAACTTTCGGATTTAGGATGGACGGGCTGAATTATCGTGCAAGTCGAATGCAATCAAGCTTGCTTGAATTGCTGAGA
>UQKO01000044.1 GCA_900541575.1 uncultured Prevotella sp. | reverse complement strand
TATGACGATGTACGTACAAGCAACAACGGGCATGGTGGCGGTCTCGGACCTGTTTATGCCGGTTACTCGTGCGGCAGCTGCCACCGGAATGCAGGGCGCACTAAACCCTCTTTATGGACAGAGGGCGGATCGGGCAGCTATGGTTTCTCCTCCATGCTGGTTTACATATCCCGTAAGAACGGAGCTTTCTTTCAGGATTATGGACGTGTGCTTCATGATCAGTCTATCGAGGGCGTAAAGCCCGAAGGCAAGGTGAAAGTGAAGTGGATGCCCGAGCAGACCATCACCTTCCCCGATGGTGAGGTGTGCAAGCTCACATATCCTGTCTATAAAATCGTGGATTGGTACACTGACGGACGTCATAACTACGGAACTTCTACCCCCGAAGCCGTGAAGCCCGAAGATTTAATCATCTCTGTCCGTCAACCTCTTCGCCATGTGGGAATGGGACAGATGATGGCGCTCGACCCCGTAGAGATAGAAGCGCTCGCAGCGAAGAGCAATTATCCAGAATATGGTATCAGCGGACGTTGCAATTATGTGAAGGAAAAGGGAAAACTCGGCCTAGGCTTATCGGGTAATAAGGCGCAGCATCAGGACCTCACCGTGGAACTCGGTTTCTCGAGCGATATGGGTGTGACCAATAGCCGCTACCCTGAGGAAATCTGTGAGGGACAGTTGCAAATGTCGCAAGGCAGCATGATGGGGCTCTTCTATGACCAACTCGACGTATCGACCGAGGAAATGGAGAATGTCGACCTTTATCTGCACGGCCTCGGTGTGCCAGCTCGCCGCCTTGGTTCGGAAACGAAGATGGTGCAGTATGGAGACAAGCAAATTAGCGAGCGCGAACTCGTGAGCATTGGTGAGAAGATGTTCTATCAAGCAAAGTGCCACCTTTGCCACGTCACCACGCTTCATACACGCAAGAGCGGAGCTACTCTGCTCAATGGTATGCATCTGCCTTGGCTCGGTGGTCAGACCATCCATCCTTACTCTGACTATCTGCTCCACGATATGGGGTCGGAAGTCATGGGCGTTGGCCTTAACGATAACTATTGCAGCGGATTGGCTCGAGGAAATGAATGGCGTACCACTCCTCTTTGGGGAATCGGTTTACAGTATAAGGTCAATGGTCATACCAATTTCCTCCACGACGGACGTGCTCGCAACTTCGTAGAAGCCATTATGTGGCATGGCGGCGAGGGCGAAGCCTCAAAGAATCTTTTCAAGAAAATGCCCAAGAAGAATCGCGATGCATTGGTCAAGTTCCTTGAAAGTCTGTAATAAGGAGTTTAATGAGTTAATAAGTTTATAAGTTTAGAGGAATGTCTTAGACTAAGGTATCTTCTTAACTTCTTAACTCCTCAACTCTTCAACTAATAAAGAGCATATTCTTAACTCTTCAACTTAAAAAAAATATGAAAACCTCGATAATCGCATTTGCCGCCCTTGCTGTGGCAAACATCTTTACCGCTGCGGCCGAAGAAGTGCCCACAAGCAGTGATTCTATTGCCGCACAAAGCGAGCAGTCCTCTCATAAGGTGAAATATGCACCGATAGATCTCGATACCGACAATGGTGTCGTATCACTTGCAGGAAGCAAAGGCTTTACCATTCAGACCAAGAAGGGCGACTTTATCTTCAAGCCCTACATGTTGGTGCAGACTAGTGGCAACTTTAATTGGTACGACGATGAAGGCCTTGACAAAGCCTACAATCAAGACAATGTAGAGAACACCGGCTTTGCCATCCCCAATGCCATCCTCGGTTTTACAGGAAAGGCATTCAATAAGATTACGTTTAATCTTTCACTCAATGCCGCCAAGTCGGGAGGCAACCTCTTGCAGCAAGCATGGTTCGACGTGAAGTTTAAGGAGCCGCTCCAACTCCGTGTGGGTAAGTTTAAGACTCCCTTCTCTCATGCTTACCTTACCACGCTGGGTGAGACCCTATTCCCTCAACTTCCCACTTCGCTCACCACGGCTACTATCATGCCCTACGTGCTCAATGCCGTAACTCCCAGTATGAGCACAGGCTTCGACCTCGGTGTAGAACTACATGGTGTGGTGAAAGACCGCTTTGGTTATGAGTTGGGCCTCTTTAATGGCACGGGATCGAGTGTCAATGTGGCTAGCAAAACAATGAGTGATGATTGGCATATTCCTTCGCTCCTCTATGCAGGTCGAATCACTTATATGCCGTGGGGCGTGATGCCCTCTACGCAGGGCAATCCTAATATGCTCAACGAACGCAAGATGCTCATTGGCCTTTCTGGATCAATGAATGTAGAGAGCGAAAACGAGAGCACAAACGATGCTCGTGTAGGCGCAGAATTTGCCATGATTTACAATCGCCTCTATCTTGCAGGTGAAATGTACTGGATGAATGTGGGCTTTACCAAGCGTCAGAAAATTGATGAACACTATAATTACCTTGGTGGTTATGTTCAGGCTGGCTATTTCGTAGCACCTCGTGTGCAGGTGGCTGCTCGTTACGATTTCATGAATCGTAACAGCACAAGCAAGGATGGATTCCTGAATATGCCTGCCGTTGGTGTGAACTACTTCTTCAAGGGTTGCAACCTAAAACTCCAAGCCATGTATCAGTACACTGGTCGTAAGGGCCACGATACGCAGCTCGATCGTGACAACGACAATCTCGGCCTCGCCACGCATTCTGCCACAGTGCAGTTGCAGTACTACTTCTAATCTTCATTCCTCTCATGAAACATATCATTTATGCCTTTTTGGCAATGATCTTGTTCCTCGCTTCGTGCGACGATGGACGCATCTACGAGAAAGAACTTGTCATTCCCAAGCAAGGGCTTACTCTCAAGATGACGGGCGAAATTACGGGCTTAGACTCATGGCCCAGCAACTATAGCTTAGTGATTGCCACGTTTAAGGAAGATAATACCAATGCCGAGAGTGCAGCGGTCATTCCTCGCAAGGACAATAATGCAGGGCGTATTTCGGCCAAACTCTCAGGCATTAAGGCCGATGCCAACGACCTCGAACTCTGTATCATCGATGCCTTACGCGATCGTGTGATAAGCTATAAGACGCTGACGCGTGAAGACTTCAATGTGGTGGGCGACACCATCTATATGGAGGTAGGCAAGGTAGATGTGGGTATGTACAACGCCATTCAGCAAGCGGTCTTTGATGTCAAGTGTATCTCTTGCCATGGTGCCAATGGCGGAGCACCTCGCAATCTTTTCCTCACGGAGGGAAAGAGCTATGCCCACTTAGTGAATGTGCAGTCGAAAGCCGATCCTGAATATAAGTTGGTTAATCCGGGCAATCCCTCTGCGAGTCTGCTTCCGAAGATTCTCAACGAGAACGGCATTCTTCATCACGACCATGCCGACATCCTTGAAGCGCGCACACAGTATACGCTCGTGACGCTTATTAAGAATTGGATTAAAGCGGGAGCAAAGGAGTAGGCTCTTTTTCTCTCGGACTAACAGATTAACGGGTTAACAGGTAAGAATGTAAAGAAAGCTTACCTGTTAACCCGTTTACTCGTTAACCAAATTTTCCCTAATGTATACCCACTCTATATAATATAGGTGTGTGGCGACTTGAATAGATACCCACTCATGGTGATTTTGCATGTAGAGAGGGAAGTCGTAGGTACGAAAATGCTCCTTTTTTCGTACTTTTGCAGTGTAATAAAGAATCACCAAACAGTATGACTAACGTACAGCAAAGATCGGTTGTAAGGGGCGAAGGCTCTATGGCCGAAATTTCAAAGTTTGAAGTAGAAGGCGGTGTAACGGAATATCACGTAATGGTGCATGCTACACGCCCAGAACAATCCTTCCAAGAGCAACTCGATGCAGTGCTCAATGCATATTATAATCTTATCGACACAGAACTCAAAGGAGCCTCAAGTGTGATAAAGCGATATTTCTTGAGCGATGCGGCAAATCAGTACGATACACTGCTCGCCTCCGTACCAGAAGCTCCTGCATGTGCATGCTCCGTGGTAGAGCAAGCTCCGCTCAACGGAACGAAGGTGGCGCTTTGGGCTTATCTCCTGACCGACATCGGTGCGGGTAGCTTCAACGAGGAACTCTACCGCGTGCAACATGGTGCTTATACTCACCTGTGGGGAGGCACCAGTGTGAGTCATGCTCCTTCTTCTGAAGAGCAGACAAGCCTTTTGCTTAAACACTATGTGATGCAACTCCTCTCCAATGGTGGCCACTTGGCCGACGATTGCATTCGCACATGGTTCTTCGTACAGAATGTCGATGTCAACTATGCCGGCGTGGTTAAAGCCCGCAACGAAGAGTTTTTTACACAGAACCTTACCAGTAAGACGCACTTCATCAGTAGCACGGGTATCAACGGCCGCAATGCCGACCCTTCGGTGCTCGTACAGCTCGACACCTATGCCGTGCTTGGCTTGAAGCCCGAACAGATCAAGTTTCTCTATGCCCCCACACACTTGAATCCCACATATGAATATGGTGTAAGTTTTGAGCGTGGCACAAGGGTGGACTATGGTGATCGTCGCCAAGTATTCATCTCGGGCACGGCAAGCATAGATAATAAAGGTAACATTCTTCACGTGGGCGATATTCGTCGTCAGACGGAGCGCATGTGGGAAAACGTGGATGCTCTTCTTTCAGAAGCCGAGTGTGGCTTTGAGGATGTAGGTCAGATGATTGTCTACCTCCGCGATGTAGCCGACTATGCCGTAGTCAACGAAATGTTTGAAAAGCGCTTCCCTGGTATTCCCCGTGTGATAGTTCATGCTCCCGTATGTCGTCCGGGATGGCTCATAGAGATGGAGTGCATGGCTACGAAAGAGGTAAAGAATGAAGATTATCCATGCTACTAAATTAAGTGCTAAGTATTAAGTATTACAAACGAATTAATCTACGCGGTTTTTACCCATAGACATTAGTTTGTAATACTTAATACTTTATACTTTCCATCTCCTCAATGCAATGAAACGTTTTCTCCTTATCATATACACCCTCCTCATCGTGGCAATGGTTGTTGCCACATTCTTGGAACATAGCCACGATGCGGCGTATGCTGCATTGAAAGTCTATCACTCACCATGGTTTATGGCGATGTGGGCAGTCTTGGCATTGGGTATGGTGTGGAGTTTCATCAAGCTGAAACTGTGGCGACGTTGGTCGCTATGCATGCTTCATGGCTCGTTCCTCATCATCCTCTTGGGTGCACTCACCACGTGGTTTACCTCGGTCAAAGGCTTTGTCTATCTCCGGCAAGGCGAGGCCACTCAGCGTTTTGTGCTCGAGGGCGGGCAGCAAGGGATGAGCAATTTGCCCTTCTCTATCCGTTTGGATGAGTTCCGAGTGGACTGCTATCCACATACAGATACACCTGCCGACTATGTAAGCCAGCTCACTTTGATATATCCTGGTGGAAAAGAGTACAAAGCAACGGTGTCAATGAATCGCATCCTCACGCAGGATGGTTATCGCTTCTACCAATCCTCTTATGGCGACGACGGACAATCGAGCATACTTACCGTCAACTATGATCCGCTGGGCACGGGACTTACTTACGTGGGATACGTGCTCCTCGCCCTCTCCATGTTGAGTGTGCTCTTTAATAGACGAGAGGAGTTTCGCCGATTGCTCCATCACCCCATGCTTCAGCGTGGAGCGATGATTCTTGCACTCGCCTTTATGATAAGTCCTGCTGCCGAAGCTTCGCGTCAGCTTCCAGCTTTCAGTCGTGAGAAGGCCGACAGTCTGTCCCGACGTCCTGTGGAGTATAATGGTCGTATTGCTCCCTTCAACACAATGGCACGCGACTTCCTTCTGAAACTTTACGGACGAACCACTTACGGCGGTCTCACTCCCGAACAGGTGGTGAGCGGATGGATGCTTCGTCCAGATGCTTGGCAGAACGAACCCATGATTTTGATAAAAAGTGCAGAACTTCGTAATCTGCTCCATATCGATGGTCGGTACGCTCGTCTCACCGACCTCTTTCATGGCGATGAATACATTCTGCAACAATACTGGCACGGAGCAGATTCTCCGCAGATGTCGCAAAATCCGCTGCAGAAGGCCATTGCTGAGACCGACGAGAAAGTGGGACTTATCATGATGCTTCAGAAGGGTACGCTCTTCCAGCGCGTCAGTCCGGGCACAGAACCGATCAGTCAAGGACGCATCGAAGCAGAACTCCTCTACAACCGGCTGCCCATCACCAACCTGCTGTTCATGCTCAATCTCACGTTGGGTTTGCTATCGTTTGTACTATTTGCCTTGCGACAGGGCAGGAGTGAGGCAGCGTTGCAGCGCAAGGAGAAACGCTTAGCGCTTGCCTTTCGCATCTGTGAGTGGTTGATGCCCGTGAGTCTTGCAGTGCTTTCTTTCGCTTACGTGCTTCGATGGTATGTGGCGGGTCACGTTCCCATGAGCAATGGTTTCGAGACGATGCAATTTATGGCACTAGCTGTCTTAATTCTGGCTTGTTGGTTGCGTCGCCGTTTTGCCTTGATGACGCCTTTTGGTTTTTTGCTCTCGGGCTTTGCTTTGCTTGTGGCCCATCTAGGTCAGAGCAATCCGCAAGTGACTAATCTTATGCCCGTGCTCTCATCGCCCTGGCTTAGTTTGCACGTCAGCGTGGTCATGATGGGCTATTCTCTTTTAGCCTTTACGATGCTCAATGGCGTGATGGCTCTTATTGTGCGCCGACAGGCAGAGGCTCTAATGTATCTAACTCGTCTTTTGCTCTATCCCGCAGTATTCCTTCTCGGAGCAGGCATCTTCCTCGGTGCTGTGTGGGCCAACCAATCATGGGGCACTTATTGGAGTTGGGATCCTAAGGAGACGTGGGCTCTTATCACTTTTATGATTTATGCCGTAGCTTTCCATGTACAGACGTTCCCCGCTTTGGGTGAGCCTCGACGTTTTCATCTCTTTATGGTCCTGTCCTTTGCCACCGTGTTGATGACCTATTTTGGAGTGAACTTCCTCCTAGGCGGTATGCACTCGTATGCAGGGTAGACTTCAGATTCTAATAAGGGTAGTTCTATAAATTCCATCGTCAGAATTTATAGAACCACTCATAAATAGTGGACGACGCATCTCGCGTCGGCATAAGATGGTTTGCACAATGAAGTGCATTCTAAAGATGCCGACGCGGGATACATCGCCCACATATTTTTGAATGTTCTTGATAAGGCTTTATTTCCCGCAGCAATGCTTGTATTTCTTTCCGCTTCCACAAGGGCAAGGGTCGTTGCGCCCAACCTTCTTAGATGGTACTGCTTCAGTGCATTTTTTCTGAAAGGCTTGTGTGGGTGTGTTCCCCTTGAGAAAAAATCGTGGAATGTTGTTCGTCATATCGTTGAGGATGTTAGCGGCATCCCGATATGCTTTTTCTTGGGGGGTATAAAGTGGTGAAAGTATAAAGTTCGACAGCTCTGATAAATCTGCATTGGGGTCTTGAACTTTTGAATAAACGAAATCATATATACGGTGTGCACCTTCTTTACCTATCTTTTCTTCGAATAGTTTGAAGAAGTTTTTTTCCGTTTTCTCATAGGGAATCATGTGGGGGTAATGTCCGCGAGAGCGTACTTCTTCCAATGTTTTGGGCATGTATTCTGGCAATTCCTGTCGGATATCGCGCGTCCATTCTTCGAAATTAAATAATATACTATAGTATGCAGGACCAAAACCATCCCCATTGTCTTTATAGCAGAAGTTTGGAAGAATCGTATTCAACAGCCAAAAATGAATCAACTCGATGGGTAAATCGGAATGCTTGGAAGCAATGAACTGATGCATGAGTTGTGGCATTCTCTCATCCGATATGCGTCCGCGAATGTTGACAAGTCCAAGAAAAATTTCTTCTAATACGTCTTCATAG
Organism: uncultured Prevotella sp.; assembly: GCA_900541575.1. Lineage (GTDB taxonomy): Bacteria > Bacteroidota > Bacteroidia > Bacteroidales > Bacteroidaceae > Alloprevotella. The sequence goes on along the minus strand of UQKO01000044.1, from coordinate 14,085 downwards.
TGAGCACTTTTTTCTTTGTAGATATCATCAATGTAGGGAGAAAACGCCTCAACGAGTTCTTCACTCAATTCATAAAGATTAAGGCTCTTGTCTGTTCCAGAATCATTGGACACCTTCATCCATCCCATAACCTCGGGCATGATAAAACCATAGCAATGTTCGTTCGTCCTAAACTTGCCCTGATTCTTTATCGCCAACTTTATGAGGGATAGCTCATTAACAGTGAGAGAACGAAGGCATTTTTCGGGATGGCTTATTACGTATTGGTAATACAACTCTTGCACTTCTTCTGTACTACTGCTATCTATAAAATCCTTTTTGAAAGAAAATCTAAGCAAAGCACATTTCCAAACTACACTGTCTTTGCGCATATTGGCTACCTCCTTCTTAAATAGTGAGGGCTGTTGCTCTCTTTGACTTTCGCTCTCTACTAAAGAATTAAACTGCTGGAAAAGATTATCAAACGAGGCCCAGATTTGTCTCCGTCCTACGGTCCAACTAATTAGGGCTGCACAGGCGGGAGCAGCTTTCGTTCCGACAAACTTTTTCATGTTGGGAATGGTGCATGCTTTGGGCGTTAAGGAGGTAATTGCGTTGTATAGGCTTATAATAGGTACGGTATAGACCATCTTGGTGCGGTCGTCGCGCAAGTCTACTTCTTCTTCCGTCACGCGCATCACGCGATATTTCTTAAGTGCCGTACTGCTATATCCTTTTGTCTCGTGCAACTTCGCTATGAAATCTTTAAGTGTAACATTCTCGTTCATTGTTGGTGAATTGTGATGGATGTAAATAACTGAATCTTCGGATCTAGAAAGGGCAGGCTGAGGCCGAATGTTGAGTAATGGCAGTTGGGATTATGCCCAATGTTGCTAATACGTAATCTATCTTATGGAGCAATATAGTGCCTATCTTATATGCAAAGATATAAGAAACAGACCTCAAAGCCAAGTGTAATTGTGCATAAAGGCACACTCCGGTGTTAATATTCTGCAAAATATTTGCGTTTGTCGGGGTTATTGCATATCTTGCGCCCCGAATTCGCACTTTTCGAGTGCATACGCATAAGCTAAATTAGAATATTCATTCCTAAAACTTACAACAATGAAAAACTTGAAACTGTTGATGATGCCCCTCGCTGCAGCCCTAATGATGACGAGCTGCGTGAGCAAGAGTAAGCTCGCCGAGGTACAGACCAACTATGACAATCTGAAGACAGAACACGCTGCCCTTCAGAAGGACTACAATGAAGCACAGGTGCGCATTGCGGAATATACTTCCGATTCGAAGAGCCTTGCCGCTCGCTTGCAGGAAGAGCAGCAGCGCAACAAGGAAATGCGCGAAGCTTATAGCAAATTGCAGTCGTCCTACCAAAGCAATGTGCAACAGGGCAACGTGAACATCTCGAAACTCGTCGACGAAATCAATGCTTCTAACAAATTCATCAAGCAACTCGTTGACGCTAAGAGCAAGAGCGACTCGCTCAACCAAGCACTGACCAACAAACTCACCCGTTCACTCACCCGCTCAGAAATGAACGACGTAGATGTACAGGTGCTCAAGGGCGTGGTATACATCTCATTGGCAGACAATATGCTCTACAAGAGCGGTAGCTACGAAATTGGCGATCGCGCTGGTGAAACCCTACAAAAGATTGCGAATATCATTACAGACTATAAAGACTATGATGTGCTCGTAGAAGGTAACACCGATAACGTGCCCATTTCACAGAAGAACATCCGCAACAATTGGGACCTTTCTGCCTTGCGTGCTTCGTCTGTGGTGCAAGCTTTGCAAAATCAGTATGGTGTCGACCCGAAGCGTCTTTCTGCTGCAGGCCGTGGCGAGTACAATCCCGTGGCTTCCAATGATACAGCTGTGGGTAAACAGCGTAACCGTCGCACGCAGATTATCATTACTCCGAAGCTCGATCAATTTATGGATCTCATCGACGAGGCTCCGGAACAAGAGAAACAGTAACATAGCGCCTTTCTATTTTGCCAGTCTATTGCCTGCTATGTTCACCTCCTAACGAGGTGATTGTGGTGCAAAGGCGCAACCCCCTTGGCGCAAATTTTCCAAAGAGTGTACAGAGCATGTGCACTCTTTTTTAGTAGCCCTCCCTCGCTTCTTTCGTTACGCTCCAAAGACGAGGAAGGGTTACTATGATTGTACTTCTCTATTTTGAATCTATAATCCCGTAGGTATTGCCTTGATTTCATCTGTTTGCCCATTTCCCTTCCTGAACAACGTTCTTGGGGACTTCGTGTTTCCTGTTCCTAGATGTACATTTAGCCGTCCACAGATGTACATCTTTCCATCGTTCAACGCCCAGTTATCGCTTTACCGCTGCCGTCCGGTAGCTCTACCGCTGCCGTCCGGTAGCGTTACCACAGGCCTGTGGTAGAGCGTTCACCGCCCAGTGAACGACGGGAAAGTCTTCATGGAGAAACGGAATGGTCTAGGTTTAGTCTTGATAATGACGAAGTTCGGAGCACTCTGTTCGTAGTTTGCGAAATTCGCCGTTCACAATGGAAAAAAATTCCATCTACGCAGAGAGAAAAAATGCGTGCCTACGCTTGCGTGTGCTTGAGAAAAGGCTTAGGGAGAACGAAGAACGTGAAGGCGAAAAATACATCGCAGAGAAAAGAAAAAGTGTCTGAAATTTCTGTGTATCGGAATTTATGGTTTATTTTGCCTTTTACAACGGAAAAACTAAGAAACGCTATGGAGTCTCAACAATCTCGGTTAGGAACAGGGAAAAAAGCCTTCGATTTCGAACAACAACATGTCAGTATCATAAGCGATATCAAACTTTCGCTCAATGATAACAAGAAACGCGTAGATGCTTATATTTCGGCGCTCTGTACGAGTGGTGAGGCACGTGTCTGTGTGAACCAAAAGGAGTACAAAATGTCGAAAAACGACTTACTCGTATGTTGGTCGGGCGACGAGATACGGAGTCTTGGCTTAAGCGATGATTTTAACGCATGCGGTTTTTTGCTCTCATGGGATTTCTTTAAAGAGTTGAGCAGTATTCCCTTAGGCTTAATCAATGCGCGCGTATATATAGCAGAGCATCCCTTGTTTCATCTTTCGGAACATGCAGCGCTGATTTTCACTCAATATTACGAACTGATACGTTCAAAACTCACTGCAGATATTCCCTTTAAGCATCATCAGCTTGTGTCCGACCTCCTGCTGCAGGCCTTTATGTATGAAATGCATGACACCTTGGAAAGCACGCTCAAGGTGCCTGCTAAATTCTTTACATCGGGAGAGAATCTCTATAAGCAATTTATGGAGCTTATCCTAAAGGCTCATCCGAAGCCTCGTTCCGTGGCATGGTATGCCGATCAATTGAATGTTACTTCCAAATACTTGAGCAGTGTGTGTAAAAAATGTAGTGGCGAAACGGCGCTCGCTGTAATTAATCGTTATGTGTTAGAAGAAGTGAAGCGATATCTGCTTCGTCCGGAAATGAGCATCAAGGAGATTGTGGCAGAACTCAACTTTCCCTCCATCTCATTCTTTGGAAAGTATGTCAAGAAAAATCTCGGTGTCTCTCCCAAGTATTATCGACAGCGCATCACTGAGAGTATGTAAAGGGTGTCGTATTCATCGCTAAGGCACCAATGCGAGGACTAATGCGAAGCTATTTGCAGAAAAGAATGGGAATCTCCACTGATGTTCGGAAAATCAAAGAAAAACAAGCATTCGCTTTGCTCTTCCCCCATCATGCATTAACTTTGCACCGAATAAGCGCCAACATGATCCCTTTTCCGGCGCGATATAGTAATATGGCAAAACGTATATATTTATACATTCTCTGCATGATAGTTCCCCTCTTGGCAATGGCTCAAGGGAGGGGAAATAACGTGCAGTCTGTTGCTTCTGTGGCACAGACGGAACAAACCGTGCAGACGAAAGACTCCGTCATAGTGAGCCTTATTACTTGTAGTCCAGGTTCTTTGGTCTACGAACTTTATGGACATACCGCACTTCGTGTGCGCGAAGTCGGACAGCGACAGAGCGATTGGGTGTTCAACTACGGCACATTCTCTTTCAGTCAGCCCCACTTTATGTGGCGCTTTATGTTGGGTGAAACCGACTATGAATTGGGAGTGGTGCCCTATGCCCTCTTTTACGATGCTTATGTGCGCGAGGGTAGGGGGATCGACGAACAAGTGCTCAATCTGACGCAGACGGAGGCCAATCGATTGGTGGACGCGTTGAGCCGCAACCTTGAGCCAGAGAATGCTACCTATCGCTACAATTTCTTCTACGACAACTGCACTACTCGTGCGCTTCGTATGATAGAACAGGCTGTGGATGGTCAGGTGGATTGGCCACAGGTGAAAGCCGATCGCACATTGCGTGACATCGTGCACGAATTTTCCAATCCTAGTCCATGGAATAAGTTTGGTCAAGACCTTCTTCTAGGTGCAGAAGCTGATAGCCCAGCCAACTTGCAGCAACAACAGTTTGCTCCCATTTATGCTGAACGCTTTGCCACAGATGCAAAAATACGTGGGCGTGATGGTAAAGTACGCCCTTTAGTGAAGACGCATCTTACGCTGTTGCCCGCACAACCCAATGTAGAGGACACGTTTCCCATCACTCCGATGGCGGCTTTTGGCATACTTCTTGCAATTGCTTTAGGCATTAGTGCTTGGGGCTGGTACAAACGCAAGCTTTATTGGCAATTTGACGTGCTTCTTCTAATGGCGCAGGGACTCACGGGCTGTATCACAACATTCCTGCTTCTTTTCTCATCTCATCCTACGGTGGGCAGTAATTGGCTAGTGGTATTACTCAATCCGTTGCCCCTCGTGCTTTTCCCTTGGTATATGAAGGCTGCGAGTAATGGCCGACGCAGTGGGGTAATGTATGTTGAAGGTGTACTTGGTGTGTTGGCTCTTGTGATAGGGCTTGTGGGATTGCAGCAATATCCCGCCGAGGCATATCTTATCATTCTCACGCTTCTGCTTCGCGTAGTAGTACACCTACATCTGACCTACAAGGGACGATGATACGATAAATAGTAAGAATCTAGTTTCTTGAAAGGAGTTCTGTTGAGAATCCTGCCACCCTCCCACAATAACAAAATAACGATAAAATCCATCGAATGAATAACCCTACTTCTCACGGCTTACAGCACGCTTCCGCCATGCGTCTGCCATTGCTCGTGTCGTTGCTCACTGCAATGACCGTGCTTTCGGCCCCCTCAGCTTCGGCGGCAGGAACAGGTGTGCCTCGTGTGGTGGTAAATATTTTGGTGGATCAGCTTCGCACCGATTATATCAATGCCTTCATGCCCCTCTACGGACAAGAAGGCTTTGTGCGTTTGTTGCACGAAGGACGCATATATACTCAAGCTGAATATCCCCATTATCGTCCTGACAGAGCCTCGGCAGCAGCTACGCTTTCAGCAGGAACTACTCCCTATAATCATGGTATTGTGGGGGAACGTTGGCTTAGCAGAGAGACGCTCCGACCTGTCTATTGCGTGGACGATAAGGCTTATCCTGGCTTACAGACGAAGGATTGCTCGGCACCTACGTATCTAGGTGTGTCGACCGTGGGCGATGAACTCAAGGTGGCTACCGAGGGAAAATCGCTCGTTTATGCCGTAGCTCCTTTCCGCGATGCAGCCATACTTACCGCAGGCCATGCTGCCGATGGTGCTGTATGGATTGACGATCATACGGGGGCTTGGTGCTCATCTTCCTACTATGGCAAGACGCTTCCCACATGGGCTGCCGTGCTCAATGGTGGCGGTGGCTTAGCAGAACGGCTCAAATCGCTTTCGTGGAAGCCTTCGAACGACCTTGTGGGAAATTTCTCTTACTTCCTTTCAGGAGGAATGAAGAAGCCCTTTGCTCACAAGTTTGTGGGCGAGAGTCGCTTTGCATCGTTTAAGACGAGTGGACTTGTCAACGAGGAAGTGGCACGTGCAGCTGTACAGTGCGTAAACGGTACGATGATTGGTACCGATGATGTGACGGATTATCTTGCTGTGACGCTATATGCGGGAAATCTTGACCACCGCACGGTGAGCGAACGTCCCATGGAGTTGCAAGATACTTATGTGCGACTAGACCAAGCATTGGCGCAACTCATCCGCTCTGTGGAGCAGAAGGTAGGGCGCAATCGTGCTCTGTTCGTTGTGACTTCTACGGGGTATGCTGATGAAGAAACGGCCGACCTCTCAAAGTATCGCATTCCAACGGGAGTCTTCGATGTGGAGCGTGCAGCCGCCTTACTCAACATGTATTTCGTGGCTGTCTATGGTCAGGGACAATATGTAGAGTCGACCTTTGGCACGCAGATTTATCTCAATCATAAACTGGTGGAGGAGAAGCAGATTAACCTAGCTGAGATGCTTGAGCGTGCTCAGGACTTTCTGCTTCAACTATCAGGTGTGAAGGATGTTTACACTTCATCGCGCTTACTACAAGGGGCATGGACTCCGGGCATTAGCAGAATGCGAGGAGGGTATAATCCTCGCTATTCGGGCGACGTGCTCATTGAGGTGGCTCCAGGCTGGCACTATGTGAATAAAAGCACTTGTGAGAATCAACTTGTGCGTGAATCGTATATTCCATTTCCCATCATATTCTTGGGCGAGGGATTTAAGGCTGAATCGGTCTCTTCCCCCGTCACCATAGACTATATAGCCCCGACTCTATCGAAGGCTATGCGCATACGTGCTCCCAATGCTTGTAGCGTAGCTCCACTACAATAACGCAGAGTACACACTATTCTTATGTGGATGTGTGTAAAGGCTTAAATAAGGCCGTGCACTCCTATTAATATATTAATCTAGAAAATATCGTCCTTTCCACCTCCTCATAAGGAAAGAAGAAAGGCCGCCTTCCACAATATGGACATTAATAAATTTATTACCAAATTATTTGGCAACAAGTCAACCCGCGATATGAAGTTAATCCAGCCGTGGGTAGAGAAAATTAAGGCAGCTTATCCTGCCATTCAAGCACTCGATAATGATGCACTGCGTGCTAAGACGCAGGAAATACGTCAGACCATTCAGCACTCGGCCGATGATATCAAGGCTAAAATAGAAGAACTGAAGGGAAAGGTGGAGGAAACTCCTATCGAGGATCGTGAAGTGATTTTTACGCAAATCGATAAACTCGAGACACAGGTACTCGATAAAATGGAGGTAGCCCTTAATGAAGCTCTTCCTGAGGTGTTTGCTATTGTGAAAGACACGGCTCGCCGTTTCACTGAAAACGAAACCATCGAAGTAACCGCGACAGACTTCGACCGCGAACTGGCTACTTGTCATGACTTCGTGAGCATCGATGGAGATAAGGCTATCTATCAGAACCACTGGATAGCTGGTGGTAATGATATGAAGTGGAGCATGATACACTATGATGTACAACTCTTTGGTGGCGTGGTGCTTCATCAAGGAAAGATCGCTGAAATGGCAACGGGTGAGGGTAAAACCCTCGTGGGTACGCTCCCCGTGTTCCTCAATGCCTTGACAGGCAATGGTGTGCATGTGGTGACGGTCAATGACTACTTGGCTAAGCGTGACTCTGAATGGATGGGACCTCTCTATATGTTCCACGGACTTTCCGTAGATTGTATTGATAAGCATCAGCCCAACTCTGAAAGCCGCCGCCGCGCTTATCAGGCCGATATTACTTTTGGTACGAACAATGAATTTGGTTTCGACTATTTGCGCGACAATATGGCAATGAGTCCCAAAGATCTCGTGCAGCGTCGCCACAACTATGCCATTGTTGATGAGGTTGACTCAGTGCTTATTGATGATGCTCGTACTCCGTTGATTATTTCGGGACCTGTACCTCAGGGCGATGATCAATTATACGAACAGTATCAGCCCCTCGTGGAACGTCTCGTAGATGTGCAGCGAAAACTGGCTACGAAATATCTGGCTGAAGCCAAGCAACTCATAGCTACGAACGACAAGGAGAAGACGGAAGAAGGATTCCTCGCTCTGTTCCGTAGCCATAAGGCACTGCCTAAGAATAATCCGCTTATCAAGTTCCTCTCTGAGACAGGTATCAAGGCCGGTATGCTCAAGACAGAGGAAATCTATATGGAGAACAACAACCGACGTATGCCCGAGGCTGTAGAACCTCTCTATTTCGTGGTAGACGAAAAGATGCATAGTGTTGACCTCACGGATAAAGGTAATAAGTGGTTGGCTGATCAGGTGCACGATGATCAACTCTTCGTGCTCCCCGACATTACTTCGCAACTATCTGAACTCGAAGCTGATAAAACGCTTACTGACGAAGAACGTGTGGCTAAAAAGGACGAACTCTTGCAAGACTATGCTATCAAGAGTGATCGTGTACACACCATCCTGCAGTTGCTCAAGGCTTATACTATGTTCCGCATCAATGAGGAATATGTGGTGATGGATGGTCAGGTGAAAATTGTTGACGAGCAGACGGGTCGTATCATGGAAGGCCGCCGCTGGAGCGATGGTTTGCACCAGGCAGTGGAAGCTAAGGAACACGTAAAGGTGGAGGCAGCTACGCAGACTTTCGCCACTATCACGCTGCAGAATTATTTCCGTATGTACCATAAGCTTGCTGGTATGACTGGTACGGCAAGCACCGAAGCGGGTGAATTTTGGAATATCTATAAACTCGATGTGGTGGAGATTCCCACCAATCGCCCAATCGCCCGTATCGATATGAACGATCGCGTGTATAAGACAAAGCGCGAAAAGTATAAAGCCGTAATTGAGGAAATCGAGAAAATGCGTCTCTCGGGGCGTCCAGTGTTGGTGGGTACTACCAATGTCGACGTGAGTGAACTCTTGAGCCGTATGCTTCAACTCAGAGGTATTCCTCATCAGGTGCTCAACGCGAAGCTTCACCAAAAGGAGGCTGATATTGTGGCCAAGGCAGGACAAAGCACTTTGAGCAAGGTGGTATTTGAAGACGAAGAGGGCAACAAACATGAAGAAGAACGTATGCTTGGTGCGGTAACTATCGCCACGAATATGGCCGGCCGTGGTACGGATATTAAGTTGACTGACGAAGTGAAGCAGGCGGGTGGTTTGGCTATCATCGGTACGGAGCGTCACGAAAGCCGCCGTGTAGATCGTCAGCTCCGTGGTCGTGCCGGTCGTCAGGGAGACCCAGGGTCTTCCGTATTCTTCGTATCACTCGAAGATAACCTCATGCGATTGTTTGCTTCAGAACGTATTGCCCGTGTCATGGACAAACTCGGCTTTAAAGATGGCGAGATGATCGAGGCTAAGATGATCAACAATAGCATCGAACGTGCGCAGCGCAAGGTGGAAGAAAACAACTTCGGTATCCGTAAACGTTTGCTCGAATATGATGATGTGATGAACAAGCAGCGCACCGTAATCTACGAAAAGCGTCGCCACGCTTTGATGGGTGAACGTGTGGGCATGGATATCGCTAACATGATTTGGGATCGCGTGATTAGTATCATCGAAAAGAATGACTACGAAGGTTGCCGTGAAGCATTTATTGAAATCTTCGCCATGGAGGTTCCCTTCACTGAGGAAGAATTTGATGGCATGAAGCGCGACGATCTTTACGAGAAATCGTTTGAAGCTGCCATGGCTGCCTTTAAGCGCAAGACAGATCGTATGGCCGAGGTGGCAATGCCCGTGATTAAGCAGGTGTATGAAAACCAAGGCGAGATGTATGAAAATATCCTCGTGCCCATCACCGATGGCAAGTTGGTATACAATATCCGTACAAACCTAAAGAAAGCTTACGAGACGGAGTCGAAAGAAGTGGTAAAGGACTTTGAGAAAGCTATAATCCTCCACAATATCGACGATGCATGGAAGGAAAATCTCCGCGAACTCGATGACTTGAAGAAGTCTGTTCAGAATGCTTCTTATGAGCAGAAAGATCCACTCCTCGTGTTTAAACTTGAGAGCGTGCAACTCTTTGATAAAATGGTGAATCGCATCAATAACGAGACGGTATCTACTCTCATGCGTGGACAAATTCCTGTACAAGCTCCGCAAGAGGTACAGGAGGCTGCACCCGAGGAAACTACTCCGCAGCAAAACCTCACAACTTCACACGAGACGCTTGACGAAACTGGCGACCCCGAAGCTGCCGAAGCTATGGGACGCGACACACGCGAACACCACAATCAGCCTATCGTGAAGGATAATGTGCCCGGACGCAACGATCCTTGTCCCTGCGGTAGTGGCAAGAAATTTAAGAATTGTCATGGTAAGGGGCTGGCTTAATATCGGTCACCATCTTATCTGGTAAGATATAATATATATAAGGACTAAAGCCTTGTGTCTAGTAATGGACGCAGGGCTTTAGTTTTGTAGGAAACTTGATGGATAAATCTAAAGAACTCTGTCAGAAACGGCGGAGTTGTGCTCTTAATCTTGCCGAAGAAGTGTCGAGGTTGGCAGAATAGTATAACAGATGTTATAGCTCACACTTGAGCGAATGGTGGCAGTGTATTTGCATTTAGTAGGGCGTAAACATTAGAAACAAATAAAATAATATACATTATGAATTTCGACAACTTCACAATCAAAGCACAACAGGCTGTGCAGACAGCACTGGAACGTGCCACGCAGAATGGACAACAGGCCATTACTCCTGTTCATCTGCTTGCCGGTGTGCTCGCAGTGGGTGAAAATGTTACGAAGTTTGTCTTTGGCAAACTTGGCGTAAATGAGACCTCACTTCAAGCTGCCGTTAATCAAGAATTGCAACACTTTCCTCGTGTGAGCGGCGGCAATGATAGCCCTTATCTTGACTCCGACGCTAATAAAGTGGTGCTTAAAGCGCAGGATATTGCCCGTAAGGGAGGCGATACCTACGTAGGACTAGAACCTATGCTTCAGGCTTTGCTCGATGTGTCAAGCACGGCTTCGCAGATGCTGAAGGATGCAGGTGTAACGGCTGATGCCTTGAAAAAGGCTATTGAGGAACTTCGCGGTGGACAGAAGGCTACTTCGCAGTCGAGTGAGGATACTTATCAGTCTCTAAGTAAATATGCTCGTAATTTGGTGGAGGAAGCTCGCGAAGGTAAACTCGACCCTGTGATTGGGCGTGATGAGGAGATTCGACGCGTGTTGCAGATCCTTTCTCGCCGTACGAAAAACAACCCGATTCTTATTGGTGAACCAGGTACAGGTAAGACGGCTATCGTGGAAGGACTCGCAGAACGCATTGTGCGCGGTGATGTGCCTGAAAACTTGAAAAACAAGAAGCTCTATTCACTCGATATGGGTGCATTGGTGGCTGGTGCCAAATATAAAGGTGAGTTTGAAGAGCGACTGAAAAGTGTTATCAACGAGGTGACGCAAGCACAAGGCGACATTATCCTTTTTATCGATGAAATCCATACTTTGGTGGGAGCCGGTAAAGGGGAGGGCGCAATGGATGCTGCCAATATATTAAAACCAGCTTTGGCTCGTGGCGAATTGCGCAGTATTGGTGCTACTACGCTTGAGGAATATCAAAAGTATTTCGAAAAGGATAAGGCATTGGAACGTCGTTTCCAAACGGTAATGGTAGACGAACCTTCACCTGAGGATGCGATTAGCATTCTTCGTGGTCTGAAAGAACGTTACGAGAATCATCATAAGGTGCGTATTCAAGATGATGCCTTAATCGCTGCAGTACAGCTTTCTCATCGATACATTACGGATAGATTCCTTCCTGATAAGGCCATTGACTTAATGGATGAGGCTGCTGCAAAACTCCGTATGGAACGCGACTCTCAACCTGAAGAGTTGGATGAAATCACTCGACGCTTGCGTCAGCTCGAAATAGAACGCGAGGCTATCAAACGTGAAAATGACGAGCCGAAACTCCAGCAACTTAATAAGGAAATTGCAGAGTTGAGCGAAAAAGAAAAAGACTTTCGCGCTAAATGGGAAGGAGAGAAAGAAGTGCTCTCTAAGATTCAGCAAGACAAACAGCAGATGGAACAACTGAAGTTTGAAGCTGAAAGAGCCGAGCGCGAAGGCGATTATGGTAAGGTAGCTGAGATTCGTTATGGTAAACTGAAACAGCTTGAAGATGACATTAAGGCTCAGCAGGAACAGTTGAAAAATCGTCAAGGTGCCGAAGCTATGGTGAAAGAAGAAGTGACAGCCGATGATATTGCCGATGTGGTGGCTCGGTGGACGGGAATACCTGTGACTCGTATGTTGCAGAGCGAACGGGAAAAGCTACTTCACCTAGAGGATGAACTCCATAAAAGAGTGGTCGGGCAAGATGAAGCTATACAGGCTGTGGCTGATGCAGTGCGACGTTCACGTGCAGGATTGCAAGATCCCAAGCGGCCTATAGGTTCGTTTATTTTCCTCGGAACAACGGGCGTCGGTAAGACTGAACTGGCTAAAGCATTGGCAGACTACCTCTTCAACGATGAAAATATGATGACACGTATTGATATGAGTGAATACCAAGAGAAATTCAGCGTTTCTCGTTTGGTAGGAGCGCCTCCTGGATACGTGGGTTATGAAGAAGGCGGCCAACTGACAGAGGCTGTGCGTCGTAAACCTTATAGTGTAGTGCTTTTTGATGAAATTGAAAAAGCTCACCCAGATGTTTTCAACATTCTGCTGCAAGTGCTTGACGATGGCCGACTTACAGATAATAAGGGGCGCACAGTGAACTTCAAGAACACCATCATCATCATGACTTCTAATATGGGATCTTCCATGATTCAGCAAAAGTTTGAGGCCATTGCCAATAAGAATGCTGAAGAACGTACTCGTATCATTGATGAAACGAAGAATGAAGTCCTTGATATGTTGAAGAAGACGATTCGTCCAGAGTTCTTAAATCGTATTGACGATATCATTATGTTTCAGCCTCTTACTCAGCCTCAGATTGAACAGATTGTTCGTCTGCAGGTGAATGATATTCAGAAACTATTGAAGGATCAGGAGGTGATGCTCAATGTGAGCGATGCAGCAGTGAAACTCGTTGCACAGGCGGGATTCGATCCTGAGTTCGGTGCCCGTCCTGTAAAGCGTGCCTTGCAACGTATGTTGCTCAATGACTTAAGTAAAGCTCTACTCGCTGGAACAGTGGACAAGACGAAGCCTATTCATGTGGACGCTGAGGCGGATCACTTGACTTTCCATAATTAGGAATGATTATTCCTATATATAAAGGAATCGCAATAAATTAAAGCGGATTTACAGTTCTATAGAAAGAAATTGTAAGTCCGCTTTTTTGCTATGGATATACAACTCAAGATAAAACATAGAATGGGCTTTTGTTCAGATAGCAGTGTAGACATTACTTTTCCTATCCATTTTGTATGGGAAAAGCATTTTTTTTGTAAGTTTGTCGCACAAAATAATTTATTGCAATATGACACCACAAGATACCAAAAATATTCTCGATGCCATTAAATCGCGTCGAAGTATTCGCAAGTACAAGAAAACTCCCGTTCCGCAAGAGCTTATAGATCGAGTAATCGAAGCTGGCACGTATGCTGCTACGGGCAAAAGTCAACAACCATGGCTAGTTGTACAGGTAACAGACGAAGCTACAAAAGATCGAATTCGTCGTGCCAATGCGCTTATTATGGGAAAAAGCGAAGATGCTGACCCTTTCTATGGTGCTCCCGTCTATCTCATAGTTCTAGCAGAACGAGCCAATCCAAACCATGTTTATGATGGTACGCTCATGATGGGCAACATGATGCTCGCCGCTCATGTTCTCGGTCTAGGATCTTGTTGGATAAACCGTGCTCAGCAAGAATTTGAACAACCAGAATGGAAAGAATGGCTCAAAAGTATCGGAGTTGATGGGGATTACGAGGGTATCGCTCATCTAGCTCTTGGCTATCCCGACGAAAAACCTCGTCCTGCGAAGCCGCGCAAAGAATGTGTAATTAAAGTACAATAATCGTCTATAGGTAAAAGAAGTGCGGAAAACGCAGAAAAAACTTTTCATTCCATAACGCACTAGTAATCAGTGCATTCGTTACGAGATAGGGGAATTTGAGAAAAATTTCTCCAAATTTTCTTCGCCGATAATTTGGTTGGTATGAAAAAAGTGCGTACTTTTGCACTCGCAATTCAGCGAT
>UQKO01000043.1 GCA_900541575.1 uncultured Prevotella sp. | reverse complement strand
CTTTACCGCACGGCAGCGGTAGACGTGAAAGTCTTCATTGAGAAACGGAATGGTCTAGATTATAGCTTGATAATGACGAAGTTAGGAACACTTCGTTCGCAGTTTATGAAATCCTCCGTTTACAAGGGGAAAGATTTCATCTATACAGAGAGACGATTTTCGTTCCCCGAAGTAAGACTTTATCTTCACTCAACAGCTTTACTACAACATGGAAATGGGTAAACATACGACATAAGGAAAATACAACCGGGAATATCCACAGCCCCCTTGTTATGGCTCTAGAATATAGAATTGGTGTGTAATACAAAACCGGTCATTTCCTCTAGTCTAAGAGAAAACGGCCGGTTGGGATAGAGGATGGTTCTATAAATTCTGGAATTTATGGTACCCCATTCTGATGATGGAATATGAGTCTACTCTGCATTTCTCAATTCTTCTGGCGAGAGTATCTTTTGCTGTGTGCTGTAACGATTCTTCTTGTGCGGTGTAAAGCCATCTCTTCTTGAACTTCCGCTTTTGGCAGAGAATGATTGGTCAGAGATAGCGTTTGTGCCCGCTCCAAGATTGCGTACGTTCCCTCCGTAGGCACGCCATCGTTCCATGATACTCTGCACGTAGCCGTAGGTTTCGTTACCTATCATATAACCATATTTCACTACGGGGTCGCGATAATACTGTGCATTACTCAGATTACGCACAAATAATCCAACGTATTCCCATTTGTTTGCGTCATATCCGTGCTTTCTTGCTAGCGCTTGTGCATCGCGTATATGGCCAATGCCTCCGTTGTAGGAAGCGAGTACAAATTTTACGCGTTCCTCAGCATCGGAAATGTTTGAAAATTGTGATTGTAGATGTCGAATCACTTTAGACGCCGTGGCAATATTGTCGGTGGGTGAGAATATTTTGTCTCTGCTCAGTCCGAATTGTGCGGCTGTTGCAGGCATAAGCTGCATCAATCCAGCTGCTCCTGCCCATGAGATGGCATTCGGATCGAAGCCCGATTCTTGATAGCATTGTGCTGCAATGAGTTTCCAATCCCATCCCGTATATCGAGCTGCTATTTTAAAGTACTCGTCATAAGTAGAAATGATGCCTTTCTCGCGCGAGATAAAAGGGGCTCTCACTTTGCGATGCACCACAGAACGATTTTTTATCCATGTTCGTTCGGTTTTTTCTGCTTTTATTTCAACCCCTTCGCCATACCAATCATTGAGAGCCTCGGCCAAGTCGGAGGCATTGCTTCTTACAGCCCAAGTGGTGTGTTTTTTCTTGTTGTTTGAACCAGCCTCCAGTAATCCTTCTTTTTTACAGAATTGTTCAGAAAGTTGATATGCTACGACGTCTATGTCGCCGTTCTTTAGCATGTGAGCTAATTCAAGACTGTCTTTGGCAAGTTCCACTCTTACGCCCACCCCTTGTGTATTCGCAAAGTCTTCGGCTAGGGCATATTGCAAACCTAATCCTCGTCCTTGATAGTCAAAGTAAGTGTCGGGGCCGCTGATGGTACCAATGATGAGTTCGCCTGATTCTGCAATTCGGGTCAGATTGTCGCCAGCATCTGTTTTCTTCGCTTTGGCAAAAGCGCCATTCTCTTCACGTTGTTGTGCTGATTTGTTGTGGCATGAGTAGAGTAGGGGAAGCACAAGAGTCCAAAGCAGAATAATCTTTCGCATGACTTTCTTTTACTATTACATTTCGGCTTCTTTCAGTCGTTCGGCATTTTCGGCAATAATTAGGTGGTCGATGCAATCTTGTATGTCACCATCCATGAATGCCTGCAGATTGTATATGGTATAGTTGATGCGGTGGTCAGTGATTCGTCCTTGTGGATAGTTGTAAGTGCGGATTTTTGCTGAGCGGTCGCCTGTTGATACAAGCGTTTTTCTTCTGTTGGCAATGTCGTCTACGTATTTCTGGTGTTCTTTATCATAGATAAATGTGCGCAGACGAGCCAAAGCGCGCTCCTTATTCTTGGGCTGGTCACGCGTTTCGGTACATTCAATTAGAATTTCTTCTACTTCTCCTGTGTTCGGATTTTTCCAGTTATAGCGCAGACGTACACCTGATTCTACCTTATTTACGTTCTGTCCACCTGCACCGCTCGAACGGAAAGTGTCCCATTTAATTTCGCCTTCATTAATCACTACATCGAAAGCCTCGGCTTCGGGAAGTACGGCCACTGTTGCTGCAGAGGTGTGCACACGACCCTGTGTTTCAGTAGCGGGAACGCGTTGTACACGATGCACACCGCTTTCGTATTTCATCGTGCCATATACATCTGTACCAGTGATGGAGCAGACAATTTCTTTGAAACCTCCTGCTGCACCTTCGCTCGCGCTTGAAACTTCTAGTTTCCATCCCTTACGCTCGCAATACTTTGAGTACATGCGGAAAAGGTCACCTGCAAATAGAGCGGCCTCATCTCCACCCGTACCGCCACGAATTTCAAGAATGGCATTTTTTGAGTCCTCAGGGTCTTTAGGTACGAGCATCAGTTTAATGCTTTCCTCTAGTTCGGGAATACGTTTTTCGCAGTTTACCACTTCTTCGCGAGCCATCTCCTTCATTTCGGGATCAGTCTCATTGAGCAGCAGGTCTTTGCTCTCTTCCAGATTGGATAGTAAGTCCGCATACTCCTTGCGTGCGGTCATGAGGTCTTCCAATTCTTTGTATTCCTTGGTTAGTCGTACGTAGCGCTGTTGGTCAGCAATCACCGAAGGGTCGGTAATGAGTGTGCTGACTTCTTCAAAGCGGGCTACGAGGCCATTGAGTTTTTCTAAGAGTGTATTCATGAATGTTGTTTCAGTTTTTTGCTAAAATCAATAATCCAATTGCTGATGCGCTGTCTGCGAATCTCTTCCCAACAGATGCATAGCCATCCTATCACAGATAGGAAAGTCGTGAATATTCGAAAGAATGATACTTTTTCTGGCGAAGAAATCATTCCATAAAAGAAGCGAATCATTTCCGCTAAACAAGCCAGAGTAGCAACGATTATGATGAAAGTAAGAGCCTTCTTTGCCATAATTGGAAAAGGTATCATCAGAAGGAATAAAACCGCCCTAAAAAAGCAAAGTGCAAAAGAAGTAAGGAGATGTGTTATGCGGACGTTCGTCCCAACCATCCCATTTTCTTCTTTTGTACTTTGCAGTATATGCTAGTAGTTGAATTCTCCAAATTCGCTCTTGATTGTAAGCGAGCGTTTGCCTTCTTCTATATGACCCACTACTTGAGCGTCGATATTGAAACTTTGGCTAATGGCAATCACTTGTTCGGCTATTTCCGGACGTACGTATACTTCGAGTCTGTGACCCATGTTGAATACTTTGTACATTTCAGCCCAATCCGTACCACTTTGTTTGGCAATGGCTTTGAAGAGGGGAGGTACAGGGAACATATTGTCCTTAATCACACGGCAATTTTCTCCTACGAAGTGCAGTACTTTCGTTTGAGCTCCTCCTGTGCAATGTACCATACCATGAATTTCAGGACGAAGTTCATCGAGCATTTTCTTGACCACAGGGGCATAAGTACGAGTGGGCGAGAGGACAAGTTTTCCTGCGTTGATAGGCGCTCCTTCCACTTCGTCGGTCAATTTGTAGCCACCGCTATATACCAATTCTTCTGGCACTGCATGATCGTAGCTCTCGGGGTATTTTTCTGCCAGATATTTGGCAAATACGTCGTGTCGGGCAGAAGTTAGACCATTTGAACCCATACCGCCGTTATACTCATTCTCATAAGTAGCTTGACCACAAGAAGAAAGCCCCACGATGACATCGCCCGGACGGATATTGGCATTATTAATCACATCGCTGCGCTTCATTCGGCAAGTTACTGTGGAGTCTACAATGATGGTGCGCACGAGGTCGCCCACATCTGCTGTTTCGCCACCAGTCGCATAAATGCCCACGCCCATGTCGCGCATTTGCTGAAGTAACTCGTCTGTGCCATTGATGATGGCCGAGATTACTTCGCCAGGAATGAGCATCTTGTTTCGGCCGATGGTAGAGCTAACAAGAATATTGTCTACGGCACCCACGCAAAGCAAATCGTCTGTGTTCATAATTAAGGCGTCCTGTGCAATCCCTTTCCATACAGAAAGGTCGCCCGTCTCTTTCCAATACATATAGGCTAGGCTCGACTTTGTGCCAGCTCCGTCGGCATGCATGATGTTGCAATACTCGGGATCTCCTCCCAAGATGTCGGGGATGATTTTACAGAAAGCCTGTGGAAAGATTCCTTTGTCAATATTCTTGATGGCGTTGTGCACGTCTTCTTTCATGGCGGATACACCGCGCATCATGTAACGTTGTTTGCTGTCCATGGGGATATGGTAGTTTTGTGTATGTCTTTTAGAAATGAGCTAACGACAATTTCCTAGGTCGTTAGTCCGATTCTTTTATTAAAATTCTACGTTGGGTGCCTTCTCTGCTCCTGTTTCGGCTTCGAAAGGAGTCTTTTTGTCGAAACCAAACATGCTTGCTACGATGTTTTTGGGAAAACGGCGTACGGCAATGTTGTATTCTTTCACTTGTTCGTTGTAGAGTTGGCGGCATTCGTTGATACGATTCTCTGTACCCTCTAGTTGTGCTTGGAGTTCTGAGAAATTTTCACTTGCCTTGAGGTTGGGATAGTTTTCCTTAATAGAGAGCAGCTTTCCTAAGGCTTGTGAGAGTTCACCTTGAGCTTCCTGAAATTGTTTCATCTTTTCAGGAGTCAAGCTTCCTGCATCCATAGTGATTTGTGTGGCTTTAGCGCGAGCCGATACGACATCTTGTAACGTCTGACTTTCATGTTTCGCATAGCCTTTTACAGTACTCACTAAGTTGGGGATTAAGTCGGCACGGCGTTGGTACTGTGTCTGTACGTTGCTCCAAGCCGTGGCTACCGACTCGTCTTTGGCTACGAGTCCGTTATAAGTGGTCAGTGTGCCGACGGCAATAATCAAGATGATTACGCCGATTACTAGCAGAACGATGGAACTTTTCTTCATAAGATTCTGTTATTATACGAGGTATTGATGAATAGATACTTTGAAAATGCGTATGAAAGCGTACTGATATTTTTCTAGAAGTGTGAGACCTCTTGTTAGAAACGGCCGCCGCTTCCGCCACCGCCGAATGTGCCTCCACCAAATGAGCCACCTATACTTCCACCCGAGAATCCACCCGAACTATTGCCTCCACCTATTGGCATTATAGGAGGTATTGTGCTACTTCCATTTTGAGTGTCGTCGTCTTCATAGATCACCTTTTCTCGTCCACATTTTGGACAGCGAAGCAGAACACGGTATTTCCATTCTCCTGTACCCTTGTTGATGCGCAAGCGTTTCCTGTGAACTTCGCGCATACGCGTTTTACACTGAGGACATTTATAGCGTTTTTGGCTTTTGTAGATAGCATAGGAGATAATAGCGATAAGGAATGCAGCCAATATGAATCCTGCGATAGCAGCATCTGTTTCATCGTCTTCTTCGGGGTCGGCGGTTAGCGATTCATCTCCGCGGATGTAAGAATCGAGCCCACGAATTGTTCCCATAATCGCTTCGTCCCATTTTCCCTCTTTGAGGGCAGGCATCGTAATTCGATTTTGCACTCTGCGACAAATTGCATCGGGAAGAGTGCCTTCAAGTCCGTTGCCTGTAAGAATTTGAAAACTCCTGTCTTCGGTAGCAAGTACCACAATCAATCCAGTGCGTTGCTTTCCAGAACCTACTCCATATTTCTTACCAATGGCCATACCAAATTGGTAGGGATCATCTCCTTCAATCTGTTTTACTACAACTACTACCGTCTGAACCCCTTTGTCTCGTTGCAATCGTATCAGCATGTGGTCTGTCGAATCTACAGCCGCTTGTGAAAGCACGTTCTCAGGGTTGCACACATAGCGTCGCGCATCTTGTAGATGCACCATGGGCACATCTTCTGGTGTCCATTTTCGAGCAAATGAGAGTAGGAAAGAGCATGCTGCTATTAGAAGAAGTAGTACTTTTTGCATAGGGCAGAGCTTATCTTATCTTATGCAAAAGTAAGCAAAAGCGCTGATATGGACTAGCAGACAAGGAGAAAACGTATGCTTACCATATAATTTTGTGATAAAAGTGACTTAAAACTTGTAGGGGTGCGATAAAAGTGGGAACTTTGCAAATTGAAAACTACATTCTTTAGCTATTGAAAAAGTGAGAAATCGTGGGATTTTGCTGACGAATTAGTAATGGGTGGTTCTATAAATTCCATCATCAGAATTTATAGAACCATCCTAAATCTAGAATTTGAGACTAGTAAGTAAAGGAAGTCTCTATTCTTCTTATAATTATACTTCGTCTGTTCACTTAATCCTTATTTCCCTCCTTCCCATATTTGTATATTTTATCAACCCAAAATACAAAAAACTGATGAATCATTATTACTTAAAGCGTCTGATGCTTCTTTGTAGCTTGTTTTGTATGATCTTGTGCTTACAAGCGCAAGCTCCTTCGGGCTATTATAGTGGAGCAAAAGGTAAGACCGGAGCGGATTTGAAAACGGCCTTGTTTAAAAAAATAGCCAACCATACAGCTTTAAGCTATGATGCGTTGTGGACGGCATTTAAGACCACTGACGTACGTGCTGATGGTAAGATATGGGATATGTATTCCAGCAAGACGAACTTTGATCCAGAAAAGGGTCACAAAGGTAATTATTCAAAAGAGGGCGACGTGTTCAACCGAGAACATTCTTTCCCAAAAAGTTGGTTCTCTGATGCAAAGCCTATGTATACGGATCTGTTTCATCTTTATCCCACGGATGGTTATGTAAATAATCGTCGCAGTAACTATCCTTTTGGTGAAACTAATGCTCCTACGTATACTTCCAATGGAGGTTATAGTAAGTTAGGACCGAGCTGTGTCGCAGGTTATTCAGGCACAGTGTTCGAACCCAATGATGAGTATAAAGGCGACTTCGCACGTACCTATTTCTATATGGCCACGGCTTATGAAGATAAGATAGCAGGTTGGAGTTCGCCTATGCTCTCGAAGAATTCCTATCCTGCGTATGCCAATTGGGCGCTTACCATGTTGCTCCGTTGGGCTCATGAAGATCCTGTAAGTCAAAAAGAAATCGATCGCAACAATGCGGTGTATACCATTCAGCACAATCGTAATCCGTATATTGATTATCCTGGATTGGAACAATATGTATGGGGGGATAGTATTGGGCGCTATTTCGATCCCGACAACTATGGTCATGGTGGTGTGACACCTCCTTCTGAGGAAGTGGAAACTCCAACCTTTTATCCAGCAGCGGGGGTTGTGTCAAAAGGAACGGACGTAACAATCACTTCTGCCACGGAAGGAGCTTCTATTTATTATATTGTCAATGGTGGAAGTTTGCAGTCGGCTTATGGTGCTGCACATGTGACGATAAACGAAGCTACCACTATTCAAGCTTATGCTATGTTGGGCGAGGTGAAAAGTCAAAGCGTTGTGGCTAATTATACCATTGCTAGCGAATTGCCCGAAGGAAATCATGTATACACTCTTGTGACTAACGCAGCGAATCTTTCGGTTGGCAATAAGGTGTTGATTGTATGCCCATCGCAGAATTTGGCTCTGAGTGCATCCGACAAAAAATCAGCAGTCAGAAAGGCTGCTTCCGTTTCAATCTCTGACGATAAGATTATTGAAACTGAAGTCGGTACAGGTAGTCTTCCTTATGAATTGACACTTGGTGGAGGTGCAGATGCTTGGACCTTCTATGATGCTGTGGAAGACAACTATTTGTCTTTGCTTTCGGATAAGAATGCTCTTAATTATTCATCTGATGCCAAGGCCACTAATGCACAGTGGACCATTTGCATTTCGTCTTCAGGTGAGGCTGTTATTACGAACAACCAGTATTCTTCGCGCAGCATACGATACAATGTAAGCAGTCCGCGCTTCTCTACCTATACGAATGGACAACGCCCTGTGGAGCTTTTTGTGAAAACTCCTGCTACGGGATTTTCTCCTGTTTTAGACCATACGAGTGCAACCATTAAGGTGTATGATGTGCAGGGACGTTACATTTTTACAGAATCCTCGCTTTCTGAAGCTCTTAAAAAACTAAAGAGTGGCCTCTATATTGTCAATGGTCAGAAAATCTTGATTCGCTAAGTATTCCTCTCAAGGGTGGTTCTATAAATCCCATCATCAGAATTGGATACCATAAATTTCAGAATTTATAGAACCACCCTTAAACAAATTCATAAGGGACTCTTCTTGCACATGCAACATGCAGGAAGAGTCCCTTATAGATGAAAGAGAATTTAGATTGGAGAACTGTTGCTCAAGGCCATGAACATATTAGCACTACATCTTATTGTGATGCTTTTGTGGGGCCTCGTAGTAGCTATTGTAATAGCCATATTTGTTCTTGCGCTTGGTGATATCCGAACCATTTAGCACCATTCCTATGTGTTTGAAATTACCATTCTTGTGGAGCTGATCAATGTCTCGAAGCGTTTTTCGGTTTGTTAGTCCTACGCGAATAATAATAAGTGTGAGGTCGGCAAACGATCTGATTATGTTCGTGTCGGCAACGATGTCGATTGGCGGACAGTCGAGAATGATGAAGTCGTAGTTATTGCGCGCCCACTCCATAAGTGTTGCCATTCTGTTGCTGAGCAAGAGTTCCGAGGGGTTGGGCGGAATAATTCCCACGGGGAGAAGGTCGGATTGCTCACTGAAAGCGTTATGCATGACAAGTGATGCCAAGTCGTCATTGAGTCCGCTCAAGTAGGCTGAGAGGCCTTCAGTAGGGGTTGGGACGATGTGACTTGTAGAAGCGTGGCGCATATCCATATCGATGGTGAGCACGCGCTTGTTGTTCAAGGAAATCGTTCGGGCTAGATTAACTGAGGTGAGGCTCTTTCCGGAGTTGGGGGTAAAGCTTGTTAGCATGACAATTTTCGCATCCGGCCCTATGCTACGCATATAATAGTAGAGTTTGCTTCGGAGAATACGAAAAGCTTCATTGATGGCATCGCGATTGTTGTCTTCCACGTAGATACGGCGCTTCGCGTTCTTCTCGGAACGGCTCCACCAATTCTTCTTGAATGTAATGGCAGGAATTTCTGCTAGTAGGGGCATGTGCATGTTCTCCACATCGTCGCGTCCGCGCACCGTTTTGTTGAGCGCTTCGCGCAAGAACAGAATGCCTGCGGGCACAGCTATTCCAATGGCCAAGGCTAAGAGTAGTACGATGTTTTTACGGGGTGTGGATGGATTGTTGCTGCCTATAGGCGGCTGAATGATGCGCGTGTTCCAAGCCGTATAGGTCTTAGATAGCTCGTTTTCTTCGCGTTTCTGAAGCAAGTAGATGTAGAGGGCTTCTTTCACTTTCTGCTGTCGCCCCACAGAGAGCAATTTCTTTACCTGTTGCGGAGCTGTGGCAAGTTTCTCATTGGTCTGCCGCTCGGTGTTTTCCCAACGATTGATTTGCGACTGAATCTGCGTGATCAAGTTGTCAAGCGAATGCATGATAGCCTGCTTTTGTAGTGCGATATCAGTGTTAAACTTCTGTACGAGCGGTGAATTTTCGCTACTATTATCGAGTACATCATTGCGTGAAGTAACAGTCTTATTGTAGTTGGCAATCATGCTTTCGATACCAGTGCTTCCTATTCCGGTATTGGTAGGCAAGTATTGTCCGCTTTTGCTGCGGTCGCGCAAGTATTCGCGAATGTAAGTGGCTACGCTGAGTTGGTTCTTGAGCGAGAGAATTTGGTCGTTGTTCTTAGAACTTTGGTTTAAGTAGATGCTTGAAGCAGCATCTATGTCGGGCAGCATGGCCTCACTTTTATAGTCTGAGATTTTTTGGTCAACGTCGCCTAGTTCTTTTGAAAGAGTGTTGAGGCGTTCAGTGATAAACTCAAAAGTGCTTTCAGCCACACGGTTGCGATCTTTGAGCCATTGCTCGTTGTAAACGTCAATAAGCTTGTATATTAGGTCGTCGGCACGCTGTTTACTCTCGTCTGCAATGCTGATATTCAAGATGGTACTTTCTTTATCACTCAATGCTACGTTGAGCCTGCTAGCGTACATGTTTCCGGTCGCTTCAACGGGATATTTAGATACACTGATTTCTTTGTTGGTAAACGTTTTTGACCAATACTTGGTAGGTTGAATCACAATAATCCCCACGGGGGTATGGACTAGGGAGTTCATCTTTACAGTGATATGCTGTTTGTCTAGTCCTTTCCCAGACTCAAAGTCGTAAAGTTCTGCCGTTTGGTTCTGATTCAAGCGCATCTTGAAGTTGCAAGAAAAATTGTCGGGAGCCTGTGGCATAAGTAGCGTGATGGGTGAGCGCTCGTAAAGGGGCACACTATGAAAACCTTCTTCCACGTTCATTTGCACATCAAGATGAAGGCGCTTTACGGCTTCTTGCATCATGACAGGAGTCGATATAGTGAGAATTTCGTTGTTGATGTTTAATGCGGAAGAAGTAATGCCTAAGTTCTGGAAGTCCGCTGCAAGTGAAGCTGCGGCACCGCTGCCACTCTTCTTGTCATCGTTTTTGATGAGCAGAAGCATGCTACGTGTGTAGGTCGGTGTGGAGTGTAAAATGTAATAAGCGGAAATACCAAGGGCTACAACAATGGCTATGACAAAGTATTGCCAATGGCGCAGCGCGATCATACAGAATTCTGTAAAGTCAAAAGATTCCTCTTCTTGTGTGTTCTGATTTTGGAGAAATGGCTTGTCTTCGTTTGTCATTTAAATAGAATATGCAATGTCAGATAGAGGTTTATAATGTGCAAATTTACCATATATATTTCTATTTATGACAAATTAGCTAGCTAAATGTAATCATTTCTTTGTTTGTGAGTGCTTTTGTTTTACTTCTTAAAACGAAGCTGCCAGAATGCTACGACTGAAGCTGCTGCCACATTGAGTGAATCAACCTGGTGTGCCATGGGGATTTTGACGGTATAGTCGGCCTTGCTGATAGTTTCTTTGGGCAGACCATCGCCTTCTGTCCCCATTACGATGGCTAAACGAGATTCGCATTGTAGGCGAGGATCATCGAGCGAGATTGACCGATCGGTAAGCGCCATGGCTACGGTGCGGAATCCGTAATCGTTGAGTTGTTGGATATCGCCGTCTATCCATGTCCAAGGAATGAGGAATATGGTGCCCATTGATACTCTAATGGCGCGACGATTGAGCGGGTCGCACGAGTTGCGGGTGAGTAACACGGCATCAATGCCTAGTGCTGCCGCAGAACGGAAAATAGCTCCGATATTGGTGGTGTCTACCACGCCGTCAATTACCACTACACGGTGTGCGTTTTTCAATACATCGGCCAAAGAAGGGCATTGGGGGCGTTTCATAGCGCAAAGTACGCCTCGTGTGAGCTTATAGCCGGTGAGTGTGGCTAGTAGTTCTCGGCTGCCTGTATAGATAGGAAGGTGCTCATCCATCTGCGCTACAATGTCAGCTGCATCCCCCGTGAGGTGCTTGGCTTCAGCGAGCAAGGCGGTAGGTTTGTAGCCCGCGCTCATTGCTACGCGAATTACCTTGGGACTCTCGGCAATGAAAATTCCTTTTTCTGGTTCAAGTTTGTTACGTAGTTGGGCTTCGGTGAGGGAACTAAAGATTTCCGTACCAGGATGGTTTAAGCTGTTTATTGGAATAATGGGCATGGGATTTCTTGTTACGTTGCTTGCGTAAAGGAGTGAAGGTTGTTGGTTCTTCGTGGAGTTTCGTGTCAAGGCATAAAAAAAGATTGAAGCTTTTTTCAGACTTCAATCTTTTGTACACTCTCAGGGGTTCGAACCCTGGACCCACTGATTAAGAGTCAGTTGCTCTACCAACTGAGCTAAGAGTGCGAGATGTTATGGACGATAGTACACTCTCAGGGGTTCGAACCCTGGACCCACTGATTAAGAGTCAGTTGCTCTACCAACTGAGCTAAGAGTGCATTGCAAAGCCTTCATACCGAAGTCGCAACTTCCGTAGTACACTCTCAGGGGTTCGAACCCTGGACCCACTGATTAAGAGTCAGTTGCTCTACCAACTGAGCTAAGAGTGCATGTGGTATTTCGTTTTTGCGAGTGCAAAAGTACGACATTCTTTTGTTCTGACAAACTTTTTCTCTACTTTTTTTGAATTTTCTTTGAAAAAGTTCTTTTATGGGGCTGCTATGTTTACATTTTTATTTTGAATCCCTATTTTGAGAGATGCTTGACATATCGAGAGGGTAAAGAGCGCATTTGCTTGTTGCTTCTTAAAAAGACAAGCTTTGTGCCCTTTTTCTGCTTGTCGAATATTATATGTTGTCGCTTAACTTGTCTAAAAATATGGGACAGTAGTCGCGTATTTTATTTTATCGTCTAATTTGTTGGAAAAATGCGAATCGTATAGCGTTTAGCTTGTTTCTTGATAATCAGAGAGCTCTGTGCTCTTCTTTGTTGCGCCTGTACTGGAATAACTCAATTTTGGCTCAAATAATGCTAAGTTTCTGCCCAAATAGTTTTTCCTTCTTGCCCAATAAAGAATATTTTCTTGCCCATCTAGTTTTTTTGTATGGGCATAAAGTTCTTTTTATGTGGTCAATGGTGACTATCTAACCTGTTTGTAAGATGCTTTTTTTTCTAGGTAGCGACTTCTGGATGTCAAAATTCTTTACTTTTCTTATGGGGTGAGAGATGTATGAAAAGTAACATGCTGAAGGATGTAATGGAGGCAAATGTTGTCCATGTCTTCAGCGCTAACTAAAATCGGCGCGATGTTGATTCTTGTGTGTAGATGTCTCTTTTTACTCTATTTTCTGCTTAGAGTGATACTGGAGGAGTGAAAAAGGGAGTGTTTCTGTTGAATATTGACACGTTTTTGTGCAACAAAATTGCTCGTATCTCAAATGTTAAACTATGAATTGGAGGTATATGAAAGGAAAAACTAATTATTTTCTTTGCTCTTCTCTCACCTTGCACTATCTTTGCATAAAATAGGCTGCATCTCAGCATAATATTCAAGCAAGCTTGATATTCTGCATTCGATTTGCACTATCTTTGCATAAAATAGGCTGCACCTCGGAAATAAAAACAAGCAGGCTTGTTTTGTATTACTCTCGGTTTGCACTATCTTTGCATAAAGATAGGCTGCGTTGCGGCTTGGCAATTGGAACTAGCTTCATGTCTCTTTATCAAGAAAAAGCAAATAGATTATGCAAAATAATGACAACGTAAAGCAGATAAATGCTTTCGCTATGCGCAATGGTATCGTACTCGGATTGTTTGGCATCTTGTCACTTGTGGTGCTTAAATGGTCGTTTTCTATCCCGTTTTGCTCCACTCTTTTTGGTGTGATGCTGTTGTGTAGTCCCGTGTTGGCAACCTATCAGACCGTTCGCTTTCGTCAAGCTATTGCTAGTGAAATCTCCGACTTTGGCTTTATGCGTGGCTTCTTGCATGCTCTGCTCACGGGGTTTTATGCCTCTGTTTGGGTGGCGTTGTTCACGTTTGTTTATTTGCAGTATTTTGATCATGGAAGCATCTTTGAGGCTTACGGTCATTCGCTCAATACACCTGAAATGAAAGCCTATCTCCGACAATCGGGCATAGATGCACAATTGGCGCAGATGACGGGTAAGGGTGGAGTGAGAGGACTTGTGGAGGCTATGCAAAGTCTGGGCGCATCCACCTATGCATCGTTCTCGCTCTATTGCTCCTTGATATTTGGTCCCGTGATAGCGGCTGTGATAGGGCTGATTACAAGAAAATAAAGAATTGGACCTCGCGTGATGGCCCTAAATATAAAAGAAAATATCATCTCATGGATTATAAATACGATATATCAGTAGTAGTGCCTCTCTTCAATGAGGCCGAAAGTCTTCCCGAACTCTATGCTTGGATAAAGCGTGTGATGGAAGCGAATAAGTTTACGTTTGAGGTAATCTTTGTAAACGATGGGAGCACCGACAATTCATGGCAAGTCATTGAAGGTTTTGCTGAAGAAGATGCTCATGTACATGGCATTAAGTTCCGTCGTAACTATGGAAAGAGTCCTGCTCTTTATTGTGGCTTTCGTGAAGCAAAGGGTAGGGTTGTTATTACGATGGATGCAGACTTGCAGGATTCGCCCGACGAAATACCAGAACTCTATCGTATGATTACTCAAGATGGCTTTGATCTTGTGTCGGGTTATAAGCAGAAACGCTATGACCCACTTTCAAAGACTATCCCCACCAAACTCTTCAATGCCACAGCACGCAAGGTGAGTGGTATTCATAATCTGCACGACTTCAACTGCGGATTGAAAGCCTACCGCAACGAAGTGGTGAAGAATATAGAGGTATATGGCGAGATGCATCGTTATATTCCCTATTTGGCAAAAAATGCAGGTTTCGATAAGATAGGAGAGAAAGTGGTACATCATCAAGCTCGCAAATTTGGTAAGACCAAATTTGGCGGTCTCAATCGTTTCGTCAATGGCTACTTGGATTTGCTATCTCTATGGTTCCTCAATAGCTTTGGCTTGAAACCAATGCACGTGTTTGGCTTCTTGGGTTCCTTGATGTTCTTCCTCGGCTTCGTATCTTGCCTCATCGTAGGTGGTGTGAAGTTAGCTCATATCTTGACTTCTACGCCTGCGCCCTTAGTAGCCCATTCTCCCTATTTCTTTATAGCGCTGACCATGATGATTCTAGGTACGCAGCTCTTCGTGGCCGGTTTCTTGGGAGAACTCATTAGTCGCAATGCAGCTGGAAGAAACGATTATCAGATAGAAAAACAAATCTAGCATACAGAGAAATGCAGCCTTTTGATAAGAATACAAATGGACTCCTCACGGGGAAATCCAGAACGGGGCGCACTTCGTTGAGGGCGAGTCGCTATGTGGTGGCCGCCCTTGTTGCAGTATGCGGTATAGGCACGTTGTTGCCCTCATGCTCTAATATAGACTGTCCACTCGACAATGTGGTGAGGATGCAGTGTAATCTCTACTTGAAGTCGCCTCAAAATGCCTATACGCTAAATGATGAACTCACTGTAACCCCTGCCGGGCGCGATACAGTGTTGCTCAACAAGGCTTCGGGCATCAAGAGTTTCTTGCTCCCCTTAAAAGAAGGGGAGACAAAAGACACCTTGCTCTTGCATTGGGCTAATGCCGATGGGCTAACAGCCACTGATACGCTATTCGTCGACCATACACTGCAACCTCATTTCGAGTCGATCGATTGCCCTTCGTCCGTGTTCCACACCATAACCTCAGTGCGAGCCACTTCGCATTCACTGTCGGAAATGCCGCTTACGGTCGACAGCGTGTCGGTGGTACGTACGTTAGTCAATTACGATGATGTTGAAAACATTCGCATTTTCCTTCGTACTGCTAGCAGTAAGTAGTCTTTGTTTCAAAGTCAAGGCGCAGACGCCCATTCTCTATGTCGACAGTGTGCGCACGGAAAAGCCAAGAAAGAAAGCACCAAAGCAAACAACTGCAAAATCGCAGCAACAGCAGTCCGATAAGCAAGTGCGTGGCGTGCAGTATTCCTCGCCCGAGGAAGCCGCTGCAGCGCTCGAGGCTCAGAAGAAGATGCCGCTCTTTGCGGGAGTGAGCATATCGGCCGACGTCTGTGGAGTCGTGATGGCTGCTTGTACACCTTATGGACAGTATGAAGCGGCAGCTCGCTTGAACCTCTATGGCCGCTACTTTCCCATTTTCGAGATGGGTGTGGGCGTGAGCAATCATACCAACGAAACTACCGACCTGCACTATAAAGTGCATTCGCCCTACTATCGCATTGGTATGGACTATAATGTGGCTAAAAACGTGCGTGGAGCGGGACGTATCTTTGTCGGACTGCGTTATGCCTTTTCTACCTATAAGTATGATGTCGATGGCCCCGATCGCCAAGATCCTATCTATGGCACCACCATTCCCTTCCGCTTTAAGGGCGTACGTGGCACCAACCATTGGGGAGAAGCAGTGTTTGGACTTGAAGCACGCGTGTGGGGCATGTTGCATTTAGGCTGGAGCATTCGCTATCGTATGCGTATCTATAATAAGAAGAATGCCTTGGGAAATTCTTGGTATGTGCCAGGTTATGGAAAGAATGATACGCATGCCCTTGGTGGTACTTTTAACGTGATATTCGATATTTGACGCCTCAATAAGTTGTCAATGAATCTTTTAGTAAAGCAAAGTGACTAGAACATTTCTGTCTTAGGCACTTTGCTTTTTTTATTAGAATGTTTTGCAATTAACGAAATAAGTCCTACTTTCGCAATCTAAGGTCAGTCTATTATATAGACTTGCACGGCAGTTTGGCCTATATGCTTATTCTTTTCCTTAAAATCAATAGCTATGAAAACCTATAGCCACTCATTTGTGCGCATAATCTTTCTTTTAGTGATTATACATTTCTCTG
Source organism: uncultured Prevotella sp. (assembly GCA_900541575.1). Lineage (GTDB taxonomy): Bacteria > Bacteroidota > Bacteroidia > Bacteroidales > Bacteroidaceae > Alloprevotella. The sequence goes on along the minus strand of UQKO01000043.1, from coordinate 6,365 downwards.
TGTCTGCAGCTTTTGCTCAAACACCTAAGGCCAAGACTAGTAACTTTAATGTTCAGGTGCATGACAAAGTGTCTAATCGCATGCTTAATCGTGTACACATCAGTGTGCTTCGTGGTGATAGCTCGTTGGTCGACACTCTGCACACTCTGTATTTTGGAGGTGATGGGGAACGCCGAATCTGCTATGTAGGTGAAGTGAAAACCGCTGAGTCTTATTTCCTCATCCATTTAGAACGTGAGGGGTATCAGTCGCGTATGATACGTGTGGAGGCTACCTCAGAAATTAATCTTACGGAAGTACAGATGGAACGCGAGGTGAAATTGCGCAATCTGAACGAAGCTGTGGTGAGTGCCACTAAGATTAAAATGGTGATGCGCGGCGATACCGTGGTCTACAATGCCGATGCTTTCGAACTGGGTGAGGGTTCTATGCTCGATCAACTCATCAGTCAGCTTCCTGGCGTGAAACTAGAGAAAGGAGGGGTTATCACTCTCAACGGGAATAAAGTGAGTTCGCTGCTTATCAATGGCAAAGATCTCTTCAATGGCGATGTACAGAAGGCTATGGAGAATCTTCCCGCGTATATCGTTGATAAAGTAAAAGCTTATCAGCGCACTCCCGACAATGCCTACCTTACGCGTAAAGAGGTGAAAGCGGAAGCATCCGATCCGTGGGTGATTGATGTAAACTTGAAGAAAGATTACAACCAAGGATGGCTCGTTAGTGCAGAGGGAGGCTATGGCACCGATGATCGGTATATGGGGCGGCTCTTTGGCTTGCGTTTTACGAATCAGACGGAACTCTTTGTCTATGGAAATGTCAATAATCTGAACGATAAATCTAAGCCCTGGGGAAAAGGTTCTTGGTATAAGGATGAGGTGAAAAATGGCGAAATGAAACTCTATAAAGGAGGGGCTTATTTTGCTTGCAATAGTCGCGACAATAAGAACAGACTGAGCACCTCGGTCGATGTGTCGCACAACTCCTCCGACATAGACAATCGTACGGCTCAAACGAACTTTTACGAAACAGGTGATACCTATGGTCGCTTGCGAAGCATAAGTCACTTGCGCGATTTCAATCTTAATTGGGGCGCTGATGGAAAATATGCTGCGAGGAAAGCATTCTTGCAATGGAAGCACGTGCTGCGCTATTCCGACAATCATACTGAGAGTGATTGGCTAAGCGCCACGTTCAATCAATCCATCCTTGAGCAGTCGCCCACATCTGTGCTTGACACCCTTTTTTTCCGCCCAGGCTATGTCTCGCAAGCGCAGTCCTATCTAATCAACCGCTATCGCGATCAGGGTCTTGGTCAGACAAATCGGTGGCACTTGGGAGAGGCTATTTACATCACTTTGCCTCATTGGAACATCTCGTTCAGCGGCAACTACGACCATACTTCGCAGACGCAGTATTCGCAATACCTTCTCCACAATGTTGCCACACCAGAGAATGGTGAATACCGTAATCGCTACACTTCAGCTCCGCAGCGAAGCTACGATTGGTATGCGAACATCAATCGTACCTTGGTCAATAAAGCAAAAGACGATTGGACCAACCGCCTAATCTTTTATTATAGCTTAAACAATGCGCGCAATAGCTCCACCCACCTGCGTTATCGACTTGACCATTGGGACAATGGATGGAACTTGCCCTTTCCCGAAGGAAAGCCCTTAGGTATGCTTCCATCTGCCACTAGCGACTCCTTGACGCTCTGTACAGATTGGGCCAATTCGTACGAGACCACGGTGACCGATTGGACGCATTCGTTGAGTCTCTCTTACGAATTGTTGCGTGGTAGGAAGTTCTCCCTAAGCCTCAGTCCGCGTTTGATGTATCAGCATCGTGGGGTTAACGATTGGCGCAATCAGAACGTAAAACGCCATGTGGCGAAAGATTATTTTTGGTTGTCCCCTTCGCTCTATGTAAAGTATCGAGATTTCAGTGCTCAAGCAAATGTGTTCCGCCAACTTCCTAATGCAGATTATCTGCTCGATGTACGCGACGATTCAGACCCCTTGCATATCATCAAAGGAAATCCCCAGCTTCGCCCCTCTGACACCTATAGTGTGAGTGCACGCTATGGAAAATTCTCGCGTCATACCATGGCCGATGCTAACATGAGTTTTAGTCAGACAGTCAATGCCATAGGCTTGGCTCGCTATTACAACACGCAGACGGGTGTGAACACTACGCAACCTCAAAACATTAATGGTAACTGGCAAACTAGTGTGGGCGGAAACCTTGCTCATGAGCTTGACAAAAAGGAACTGTGGGAAGTGCGCCTATCGGCCAACTTCACCTATCAGCATAGTGCCGATTTCGTGCGCGATGGTCAAACTATGGATGCGCTAGAAAGCAGCGCCTTAGAGCGTAGCATCGTGCGCAACCTTTTCACTACGACTTCTGTGGCTATCAACTATCGGTCGAAGCCATTCAATGCTGGTATTAAGGTGGACCTCGATTGGCAACATGCCATGAGTCATCGCGCCAATTTTGCCACAGTTAATAGCAAGGACATTTTCACTACTTTCAATGTCCTAGCCAAGTTTCCTTGGGCCATTGAACTCAGCACAGACGTCACACTTTACAATCGTCGAGGCTATGCCGATGCATCAATGAATACGAACGAATGGATATGGAATGCCACGCTTGAGAAACGCATGCTTAAGGATAAATCGCTCTCTATGAAATGCACGGCCTTCGACCTCTTGGCTCAACGTCGTAACGTGGAGCGTCGACTGAATGTACAGGGGTACACAGAAACGTGGTACAACACCATTCCTCGCTATGTGTTATTCACGTTGAGCTACCGCTTCCACAAGGCTCCGAGACGGGAATATGAGTAACTCTACGCGGTGCTTTCTTCATTTTTTCTACATCTTATCTCTAGTATTTCAAATATAGGTGCTACCTTTGTATAAGAAATGCCCATTGGCGGAACTTTTGGCTTACGGGTTAACACTTTGACAGGCCAACGGGCTAAGAGAATATGCACTACTTGCTGTGCTAAAGAGCGAACAACGAGGATTGTAAAAGCTCGATCAATTGTGACCTGTTACCTCGTTGCCTCGTCAACTTGCTTGCTCATTTTGCCAAGGTGTGAGAAATGTTTAACATCGCTATGAATATTATCGTATGAAAAAGAAAAGAGTCTTAGGAGGTGTATTCTTGCTCTTCCTCATATTTGCCACTATTTGGATAGTGCGCTTCCGTGGAACCACCACTTTGCGTACGGCCGAAGGAGCCATCTTTGGTACAACCTATCATATAAAATATGAGGCTGCACAGCCTCTCGACAAGGAAATTCTTGAAGAACTCAATCGTGTGGATGCCAGTCTGTCAGTGTTTAATCAACAGAGCGCAATCTCACTCGTAAATCAAGGAAAGCCCCAGTCCGATGCTATGCTCTATGAAGTCTTAACAAAGGCACATGCTATCAGTGAGGCCACACAAGGAGCGTTTGATGTGACGGTGATGCCCTTGGTAAATGCTTGGGGCTTTGGTTTTAAGAAAGGACAGTTTCCATCTGACAATCAGATTGATTCTCTTCGAACTTTGGTGGGCTATAACAAGGTAGTCTTGAATGGACAGACTCAGCAAGTGTCTACGGCTGCTCCCGGTGTGATGATCGATTGTGGAGCCATTGCCAAAGGGTATGGTGTAGACAGAGTAGCCAAGGTGCTGCGCGAACATGGCGTGCTCAATTACATGGTAGAGATAGGTGGTGAGGTCGTGACAAAGGGGCGCAATCCAGAAGGTCATGAATGGCAAATCGGTGTGAGCAAGCCCATTGATGGTTCTGATCCGAGCAAGGGCGACCTCCAAACGGTGCTTAGTTTGCAGAATGCGGCTCTTGCAACAAGCGGAAACTACCGCAACTTCTATGAACACAATGGTCGCAAATATGCACATACCATTGATCCACGCACAGGACGTCCCGTGCAGCATTCTTTGCTCTCAGCCACGGTGATGGCGCCCGACTGTGCCACAGCCGATGCTTATGCCACCGCTTTCATGGTGCTTGGTCTCGATGGCGCAAAGAAAGTGTTAGCAGCCCACAAAGAGCTACGTGCCTATTTGATTTATGCCAATGAGAAAGGCCAACTTTGCACTTATGTAGATCGAATGCCTGTGGAGAAATAATCTGATTCTCTATTGTGAGTATTATATCCTTCGTCCTTTGGCCGATGCAGGACGCGTCGACATCATAACAAATTGTGTTAGAAAATAATATTGGAGATTCCTCATTGTCGTAAGTATCATACCATTGAGGAGAGGATGCCTTTTGTCACGTTTTATGGATCATACCTTTTCCAACCGCCTACTTTTAGTACCTTTGTTTCAAGGCTTTAGTCGTCTGGACTTCCTCGACATCGTAGAGAAGACTCCTTTCGACTTTCGCACCTTAAAGCCGAAAGAGATTGTTGTGCGTCAAGGCGATGAAAGTCATCGCCTCTGCATCTTACTCGGCGGAGAGGTGGAATGCGAATCGGAAAGTCCAGAACATACCTATCGTATAAAGGAAAATATCCGTGCCCCATGGGTGATGCAGCCCGACTGCCTTTTCGGTCTACACAATGTCTATCGTTATACGGTGCGTTCGTTGGTGGAATCCCAGTTCGTTATGCTCGATAAGCAGAGCGTGCGACGACTGCTGATGCAGTATCCAGCTTTCCAAATCAACTTCTATAATATGTTGAGCACTGTCGCACAACATGCTTCTTCCCTTTTGTGGTTGAAACGTGCCGAAACTGAGCGTGAGCGCTTTATCATGTTTCTTCATCGCCGTTGCCTTCGTCCCATTGGAAACAAAAAACTCTACATCCGCATGGAAGATTTGGCGAAGGAGCTAGGTACCACTCGTCTGCGCGTATCACGTATGCTCCTTTCCATGTCTCAAGACGGTCTATTGGATTATTCTCGTGGCATAATTACCATTCCCGCTTTGGAAAAGCTGAATGTTAATGTTTAGAGGGGAGACTTAGAGACATATCTTTCGATACAGGGAAACAAGTGACAGATCGTTCTGTCACATCTTATCGGCTCCCATCCGATACGTTATGCGACCACTCCCAATATATAAGCTAGGCTGATGAGGCTGATGCTTCCCCATAATAAAATGCCTTGTAGCAAAGGACGAATGCCCACGTGCCGCAGTTTGTCAAGCGTAAGCGAAGCACCAATAAAGAAGAGGGAAAGCGTGATGAAATGTTTGGCAAGACCACTTATTGCTTTGCTAAAATGGGTGCCTACAAGAGAAAGATTCTCACCTATAAGTGATGTGTTGCTCAGGATGTAGGTGTTGAAAAGAATGGCGATGATAAACCATACGATAAACCGAGGAATACACTTATACCAAGGCTTGTTGTTGCTAGCGCCTTTCACGGTAGCAGAGTTCCTAAAGAACCAAGGTGTAAGCAATGCAATTGCCACAATCCAAAGCGCACGAGTAAGCTTGATGGTCGTGGCAACTTCGAGTGCGCTTACCCCTTGTTGGGCCATGAGTGTTGGGTGCATTTGATCGTAAGCTGCTCCTGCGCCCACTACCGAGGACGTGTCGTGAATGGCAATGGCTGCCCACATACCAAATTGCTTCATACTCATTCCCAGGGCATCTCCGATATAGGGAAATACAAAAAGCGCAACAGCGTTGAGCATAAACACTACGCCTAGAGCCACCGACATGCTTTCGGCTTTCGCCTTGATGATAGGACCTACTGCAGCAATGGCACTCCCTCCGCAAATGGCTGTACCTGCAGAAAGCAGATAACTTGTTTGTGAATCAACTCTTAGAAATCTACGTCCGTAAACCCATCCTAATCCTAAAGTGCCAAACACACTGACAATGGTAAAGAGCATTCCCTCGCTTCCTGAAGCAATGGCTTGATTCACGTTCATGCCAAAGCCTAAGCCAATCACAGAGTATTGAAGCATTTTTTTTGACATGAGCGTATTAAAGGCATCGAACGTCTTGCCAAAGATTAGCGCAAAAATGAACCCTATGGAAAGGGCAATGGGCGATGTAAGCCAATGTGTCATCCAATTGGCGTTAGCCATCGTTAGGTGAAATGTTTCTGTAGCAAAGTCCAGCAATAGGGAAAAGCCAAGTATTACGACAATGGCAATGTAGCAGTATTCGTTTCTCTTCATCAGTTTTGTTTCTTGTGTTGGATAATCATGTTCGTGCTTGAGCATGATGCGTAAAAGCATGCAAAATTAGACAATATTTTTGATTCAAACAGACGAGATTTCTAATATTACGGATCAGCGGATATTTCCGGTTGGTATGATGGTAAAAAGAGGCTTGCTCATATCATGCATATTGAGTAGCTATTCTAAACATGAAGAACTTTATGTCT
>UQKO01000042.1 GCA_900541575.1 uncultured Prevotella sp. | reverse complement strand
TCCGTAACCCAGGGTGTCGCTTCGCTTGCCCTGGGCTATGCGCTTGTTGGGCTTTTATTGACATCATCGGCTGCGGCTCAGCAATTCAAGCAAGCTTGATTGCATTCGCCTTGCACGATGATTCAGCCCGTGCATCATCGGCTGCACCTCAGCAATTCAAGCAAGCTTGATTGCGTTCGGGTTGCGATAATTCAGCCCGTTTGGAACTAAATCCGAAACTTTAAATTGTAATCTTTGTAGAAGCGTTGGATTATCCCTCCTCGCTCTTTAGTTTTAGCTATCCTTGTTTCTGAATCAGTGCTACGGCATAAGCAGATATGCCTTCTTCGCGCCCCGTGAAGCCAAGACGTTCGGTGGTGGTGGCTTTGATGCTCACATCTTCGGAATCGATATTCATGAGCGGAGCCAAGCAACTAATCATCGCAGGAATGTGAGGATTTATCTTGGGGCGCTCAGCACAGATGGTGGCGTCGATATTGCCGATGGTCCATCCATGGCGTTGAAGTAGAGCCGTGGTTTCCTTGAGTAAGATTTTACTATCAATGCCTTTATACTGTGCTGCTGTGTCGGGGAAGTGGTAGCCAATATCGCGCAAGGCTGCAGCACCTAGTAGTGCATCGCAAATAGCGTGAATCAGCACGTCGGCATCGCTGTGGCCAAGGAGTCCCAGCGTATGCTCTATCTTAACTCCGCCAAGCCATAGCTCGCGGTTGGGCACGAGGCGATGCACGTCGTAGCCCATTCCAACTCTTATCTTCATCTGCGTTTTCCGAATAAGTCGCGAATGCCGTCCATGTCGAATGCCAGCGATACGCGGAGGGTTTGATCAAGGGGATTAGAGGCTGAAGTAGCAATGACATAGCCCGCATCAATCGACATCACGCTCATGCGAAAACCCGCACCCACGGTGGCATATTTGCGGTTGCCTTGCATTTTGCTTTCGTGGTGATAGCCCGCGCGGAGGGTGAACTTGTCGTTGTAGATATATTCTGCACCCACGCTCCAATTGATTTCTTCCATTTCGCCTTTGAAGCCGCGCTCGGAGTCGCCGAAGGAGGTAAATATGCCGCTAATAGACGACTTATTGTAGTACTCCTTGTCTAGGCGTTCTTGATAGTCTTCGTCGGTTTCTTCAGTTTTTTGTAGGGGCATGGAGGGAACGAGTAGCTTGTTGGCGTCGGCAGTGAAGCTGATGCGGTTGTACTCATTGAGAGGCATCATGTAGCTCAGACCTAGACGGAGATTGGTTGGGATAAAGTAGGAACGGTCATCGCCATAGGAGATTTTGCTACCGATATTGTTGATGTTTAAACCCCAAGCCAACTGGCATTCGCGTTGTCCCATCATTACGTATGTATTGTAATAGAGCGCAATGTCGGCGGCAAAGGCCGAACCCGCTGTGGAATTGTCATCGTAATGGCCAGTGATATCGGAGTAGATATAACGTAGCCCAACAGCGGCAGAGAATCTCTCGCTCAGCATGCGAGAATAGGCTGCATCAACGCTTAGTTCGTAGGGCTTTACGCGAATATCTCCATCGCCCATGACTTCGCCCAGGGTGAAATAGCGAAGCGAGGCACTGAGTGCTTGATAGTCGCCCAGGCGAACGTAGCCTGTAGCGTTGAGCAAGGCAATGCCCGTGGTGAGTTTACGGAGCCAAGGTGTATAGTTGATGGCAAACCCAGCACGTGAGATGGTGAAGGGATACTTGGCGGGATTCCAATATTGGGAATGTACATCGGGATCGGTTGCTGCACCCACATCGCCCATACCGCCAGCACGGGCATCGGGGGCTATACTAAGAGAAGTGACAGCTGTACGTACAGGGTTGAACTGATCGCGCACTTCATCATCGGCAAGTGCTTGGGCAGGGTGTGCAGCAAGTAGCATGAGGGCTGCACACCCCGCAAGGGTCTTGTTTATCATTGGTCTTTGCATTAGTCGTATTTAGTATGTCGGCAGGGGAGGCGTGCATCCGAAGGTGGCATTTGTCTCCCAGTGCTGACTTAGGATTTTTCTTCTTATCGGATAATGAGTTTCTTGGTCTTGGTATATTCCTTATTCACTTTGCTGCGGTAGAGATATACGCCAGTGGGGAGGCGTTGGCCAGAGTAAGTGCTGAGATCCCAATCGAAGGCAGCGAAAGTATTTCCTGCGGGAATAGACTGGGACTGATTCCATACGCGCATGCCATTGATGCTGTAGACTTCCGTTTCCACCTCTGTGGCATCTGTCGTTGCTGCTTGAGCGGCAAAAGAGGTGACGAAGCGGGTGGTGAGATGGGGCGTGGCATCAGTGGCGTTGACCTCAAATAAGGAAACTCCGCCGTCTCTGACGGTTAATTGTAGCGTTGAGGTAGTAGAATTGTCGAACACGTCCCATACGCGGAGCGTTACGGAATGTTTGCCTTGCGAAAGGCTAGGAAGGGGATATTCTAACAGCCCTTGCTTGTACGATCCGCTCTTGAAACTAAAGAAATCGTTAACTATGATGGGGGAGCTTGCCTGACCATCCATCCATATTTCCATGTCGTGTCCCATGTTTCCGCTAGCCATTGAGATGGCAGTGGAGTCAGCGATGGATGCATAGAGTGTGGCCGATGTGTTGACGATAGCTCCGTCTACGAAGTCGGGGGTATTGAGATAAAGATATACGTTCGGTCCGAGCGTGTCTACTTCTTCGGATGTTCCCGATTGGTTGAAGCAGAAGCGTGAAAAACTTCCATTGTATTCGCGTTGCTTGTCCTTGCTTAATGCATAGAGTGAGAGGAGAGAGGCATTCGACTGCAGTTTTGTGCCACGCGGAATAAATGTCTCAAAAGAGAACTTGCCTTTTTCTACATTGACGTTCCCCTCGAAGATAGATTGCGTATAGTCTGTGTAAGTGAGTGGAGATTTACTTCCCGAGCCTTTGCAAGTGATGGATCGCTTGGGCGCGAAGAGTGTGCCATAGAGTGTTCCTTCAAAGGATTCATCGGCAGCGTTGCTTGTAATGTCGGCGTTGATATGTCCCGAAAAACGCACGCTTTGTCCTGTGGGGACAGAGATTAGGTTACTTCCGATGGACTGGCCATTGATGCTATCAATTATCACCCCAGCGTCTGCGTAGCCCAACGTTAGGGCAGGATCGCCCAAGAGGGCATATTTCATTTTGTTGATTGATCCATCGTTGCCAATCGTATTGGTGGCAGGTCGGCCATATTGATTGTAGGTGATAAGTTCTACTTTGGTCAGGCGCATGGCATCGCCCAAAGTATAACGAGAACCATCAGCACGCTTGGCAAAAGCGTATTTCACGAACCCCTTGTTGAAGGAACGATTGAGGTTGGCATAGACTGAACGCGAAGCGCAGATTACGGCTACGGCTCCTCCTTGTTTATTATAAAGGGCGCTACGTCCCATGTCGCTCATTGACTGATCGTAAGGAGTAATCTCGCACGAGGCATAAACCCATACGGGCAGCGCCGTACTGACGTTGGACTTGATGTCGCTTTCATCGAGCAAGAAACTGTGAGATAGTCGGCTGGGGCTACCATGTCCGTTATAATTGAATATCAAAGCGCCTTGCTGCATAGCATGCTTGATGGATGCGGTGGCTTCAGGGTAGGACGTGCCACGTGCTTCCTCGGTGGCTGCATAGGCATCGGGGTAGATACGACGTAACATTAGGCCCTCGGGTGCCGATAGATCTACTTGTGTACATACGGCCTGTGCGTCGTTCATGTGTAGATTGTTGTCGCCTACATCGCCGATGGCCCACATGCGGTTTTTCCATGCGCCGGCTTGCGTATTGTTCATATAGCTGATGGCTTTGCCCACGAGCGTAGTAGCCTCTTCTTCGGTGGTGCAGAGGAATCGTCCCACACCGAGGTCAATCTTTTCGCTAGTGATGCGAGCGCCTTCTTCATCGTCGAGAAGACAAAAGTAGTCATCGGTCACGTAGTCGTGGAGTGTGCCGAGGCGATAGTTCGTGTTGTAATTCTCTTCGTCACTACGTTCATAGGCTAAGAGGTAATCGTTGGGGGAAGCTTTTTTCCAGTCGGATGTGATCATTCGGTTGTCGAAAGCACAATTGCCAAAAAGCAAAAGATAGCGTGGTGCATCGGCATCGGAGGTCGCTTTGTCATAGAGCATTTTGAGGTATCGACGATAGGCCGTAGCATCGGGTGTGCCCGAAGAAAACTCGTTGTAGATTTGGTCTGCACGTACCACTTTCGTACGGAGACCACTATGTGTGGTGTGTGCTTGAGCCAACTTTTCGGCTTGCGCTTGAAGTTTCCCCGAGGCTGGAATGATAATCACGTAGTCGATGTTGGCATCGGCATGGAGGTCTTGATTCGCTATTTCGCCTACGATGGTGGGAGAGGGATAAGTCTGAGCCACGTTGACAATGAAGAAGCGTTTATTACCATTGGTAGTCGTAGCCTTGTAGACACTGCCATCTAAGGAGCCTGGTAATTGCTTTACCACGCTTTGGGAATCACCGAGTTGCCACACACGGGTGTTGGCATCTGCATCTGCAATGTTGAGCTCTACGGAACCGCTTACGTTAGGTGTAAAGGCTGACTTCGTGTAGGCTGTGGAGAGCTGCTGCATGTATGAAGCATAGAGATAGTTGAGCTTTCCGCTCGTGGCAGTCTGAATTTTCCATCGAATTTCTGAGCCAAAATTTCCGGTGATTGTGCCACGATAACCGCGGGCCTCTTCTCCTTCCGATGTTTTTGAAAGGGACCGACTAGCCAAAAGTTTTCCTGAATCGTCGTGGATGGTGAAGCTTGATGCTGATGAGGACGTTTGGGCTGCAACATCGTAAGATATTTGACACGATTCGCCAATGTTGCCGGGCAATGATAGGCGGAAGGTATGGCCAGTTTGCAGTTCGTTGTTATCGTAGAAGTTGCGACCGCCTTGATACCATACGGTGACGTCGTTGTCGAGCAAGGCGTGAGCGGTAATGGAATGAACTGTTGTGCTTACTGCCGTGCTAGGCTCTGCGGCTTGCTCAAACTGGGCAGGTTGGGCTTCAGTTTCTGTGAGAAAATAGTAGCTGTAGTTGGAGAACGTATTGGTCTGGAACTGTGTATTCGTCTTCCAAGTGGTCAGTCCTTCTGCAAAGAATAGTATGGAGCCATCACGGCGATAGAGAGGCACTTCGTTGAGGTCGTCGATAAGTGCATTGCTTCCAGAAAAAGAGAACGTTTCGGGAAGTAAACGCCCACCATAGCCATAGAGACGTACTTTTGATGGATTGGTAAATCCTGCTTTCTTCAGATCGGCATCGGAGAGTTGGTAGATACCTTCTTCTTTGACGGCTATCTTCACCCACTTTCCTTGCGCCAAGACGGAGTGGGCTGCATAGCGACTGCTCTGTTCTGCTACTTTTGTAGCTTGGATAGTGGCACGTGCAGCTGGGCTGAAATGTGGTCCAGAAATGGTGGGGCGTAACTGATAGTTTTCGGCTAAGAGCCATTGGCCTTTGCGCTCAATGATGGGTACATAGGAGACATCTACTATGGTTTCGCCGCGTGAGATGCTCTTTTGAGCGTGAAACACTACTTGCTGTGAGGGGGTGAAGCCTCTTTGCTGAAGCTTTTTTACTTCCGAACTTGAGAGTGCTTTGTATTCGGGATATTCTATGGCAAAACTTACCGAGTCGGTAGCCAACAGACGGCCCAAACGGAATTGAGCCGTTTGGGTAAAGTCTTGCGCTTGAAGGCTTGTGGCTGCGCGTAGGGAAAGTATAAAGGACAGAGTTCGCATGGATGAGGTATCGAAAAGAAAGGAGAATAGAGTTAGGACAGGTGAGAGGGCTTTGTTCGAGATTCTTCTATTTGATGTTGAACGAAAGCACTTCATTGCCGGCCAAAGCCAACGTGAGACGGTCGTCGATGTGTACAATCTTTCCTGCAATGGAAGCGGGAATAAGGAGTAAATCGCCCTGACGCAATGTATAGTGTTGGCTAATGTAGGAGATTAAGCTGTCGGCCACTCGGCAGAGATGCTCCCACTCGATGGGAAAACTGGCTCCGTCTTCATTGATGCGGATTTGTGCATCAATTGTGGAGGATGCTAGACTGACGGGTTCTGCAATGGCAACTGCATTGTCGAAGCCTAGCGCCATGTCCCATGGCATTCCCTTCTCTCGTAGGGTATGAAGCAAATCTTCAGCCACGAAGTGAACGCCAAGCGAAATGTCGGAAGACTGATAATAGCGGCGAGCAAAGTGCTGATGGATGCTTCGTCCCAATCGATTGATGCGAATGCAGAAGCATAATTGTGCCGTGCAGTTTTGTGTGAAATCGGGGATGAAGAAGGGACGCTTTTGGATGAGCAAAGCCGTATCGGGTATGGTGACAATGCCCACTTGGTCTATTAACGTTTCATCGTTTAATATATTGTGATTGATGAATCGGATTATTTTCATTTTTCCTAGGATTATGTGAATAGGAGTAAACGCTTTTACTTGTCAGCTTGTGCCCCTATTAACTCGTTAGGGTGGTTCTATAAAATCCCATCATCAGAATGGGGTACCATAAAATCTAGAATTTATAGAACCACCCGTTAAATTATCTGTTGAGAATGAACTTGATGCTTACGCCAAAGTCTTGTGTGGTGACGGGGTAGGAACTTGATGTGAGCAAGGGCTTGTTCATTTGTCGGTCGTAATATGCTGTAAGGGTGAGATATTTGCTCAGCGCATAGTCGGCCGAGAAGGATACCTGTACGGCCTTGTTGCCACTGGTGGCTTGCGTGAGTTCTGTTTGTATGTTGCGGTTGAGCGCATTCTGATTGCGGAAAGTGAAGTCGAGACGCATGTTGAGGTCGTGGGCAAAGCCACGGCTATTTGTTGTGGTCTTTTTGTCTTTGCCTGTGCCTTTGCTACGGCTGCGTACGGTCTTCTTCGGAGCAAAGAGATTGAGATCGGCAATCTTATAGCCGAAGCCCACAACGAAGTCGTTGGATCGAGTTTCCGTCAGTTGTTGCGATGTCATGCTTAAGGTTAAGACACGCGATTTACGCATTTCTACCTTAGCCGTGAGATTGTTTCGGAATGTCATGTCGATTCCAAAAAGCGGAGAGAAACTTTCGTTGATGCTCACCGTGGATACATCGTACATGCAACTCGGAACGGGATTGCCCGTAGTCACGTCATTGATGAAGCCAAAGCCGTTCATGTATTCCATATAGCTAGTGAAAGTGTTGTAGGAGCCTACAGAGTAAATGCTCTTATAAGCGTGATTGAGGTTGAAACTCTTAAACACTTTCTTCATCTTTGGAAGTTTGGACAGACCACCATAAGAGATGTTCCAGTTGGGGAGGAGCTTGAGCAATGATGGGAAAATGTCTAGTCCGGAATGACCTATCGTATAGGTGTTGAGGAATGCAGGAATCATCACTTCGGGGGAGTAAGGACTGAGCGTTCCATTAGCTGCGTTAAAGGGTTGTCCAGCCAAGCTACTTCCTATTGGATAGGTCGCTCCAGCATACATGCTTTCGATTTGTTGGCGGTAGGCTTCGAGAGAATTGACAAACTTAGAGAATGATTTGCTCTTGTATCCCTTGTCGGGCGAGCCTGTCTTCTCAAAGGCGGTACCGATGGAAATGGTGGTCATGGTGAAAGAACCCGTCTGCGTGGAGGGCATTCCGTCGAACATGAATTGAATGCTGCGATTGCGTGTGGTGTTGCGCGAAGCGTTTAAGTCGATTTTTACATCGCGGAAAGGCTCAAGTGTAGCACGGATTTGCAGAGATTCTGTGAGATTGCTTGTAGCAGGAGTGGTCACACTGTCGGCCATGAGAAGCCAACCGCGTTCGGCCGCTTTGTAGATATAGCCCTCGCCTGTCATGCCAAAGGCAAAATCGAGGCCAGGAGCTAAGCCGCCCACATTCTTTCCTTGTCCGAAGACATCGCCCACGTTGGGCAAGAATCCTGGTACACTTAGGTTGTATCGATTGGTATAGTTCACACTCACGTTGCGCACCATCATCAAGAAACGTGTGCCCATCTGTAAGGCTTTGTACCATCCTTGGTCTTCTTTGCGTTTCTTCGGAGAAATGGTAAGCTTAATCTTTGCTGTGTCTTGCGAAAGGATGAGAATCTTGTTGTTGTCTACTACTTTGTAACGGATAGGGTAACGAGATCCATCAGGACGCAAAGCCGTGACACGTAGATTTTTTGAGTGCTGATTGTGTGTGAGCGTCTGCGTGGTGTCTGCCTTTAGTTGGAGTTCCTTTTGGAAGTTTTTCTTCTCGTCCTTTTTCTTTTCTTTTGGCGTTTGCGCGTATTTTCTGTTTACTTTCTTGAGGAATGCACTATGATTGTATAGCGTCTCAAAGTTGATGCGTCCATTCCCCGTGATGTTGCGTGAGTTGTTGATGGTGTTGCCCAAGGTGGAGCCATCTTGAAGTTCTGAACCACGTGCCCAATTGTAGGTGGAATTGAATGATGCATCGGCTGTGAGCCAATCGAAAAGAGGTAACTTATTGAGCGGAAGTTTCCAAGAGAAGTCGAAGTTTTGTTGATATGAAAGAGGTCGTCCTAAGTGCTTGATACTTTGCCATACAGAGTCTTTCCATGCTGTGTAGCGATCGGGGTAGAGGTCTTTGTTGACAGCCGTGTAGGGCTGTTCTACTTCGGCATTTGTTCCCGAAGAGAAGTTGGCGTGAATATTTTTGGTTAAGTCCCAACGCAATTGGAAAGAACGATTCCATAGGAAATCACTCGACCAACTGAGTGGTAGAGATGTGTTGTTGAGATTCTCAATGTCGCGTTCTTGAAATTCGTAATATGTGCGTGAAATATCAGAGTTGAAGCCAATATTTTGTGGCAGGTAGTTAAAACTCTGATCTTTCAGAATGCGGAACCACTTCGACTTGCTTTTAGACTTCTTAAATGGCTCGAACGCCTTAAAGTTGGTCGACCAATTATAGTTGAATGAATATTTCCAATTCTGTGACTTCTCCCAAGCGGTAGTCTCTCCTGTGGTGTTGCGCGAAGAGAAAGCGTAGCCGAAAGTGAAGTTTGCCGGATCGTAAGGCATGGGATGAGCTTTTGTGGCGATGTTGACACGAGCTCCAGAAATGCTGAAGTTCTTATTGATAACCACGTTTTCGGCAATGTCTTTTAGTGAGTCTTTATCGGCCTTTGTGGGCAAAGCATCAAGCGCATCCTTTAGTTCTGTATCCGTATCGAGCGGATTGTATCGTGGAGAGGTGCGTTGTTTAGAGTAGGAATAGTAGATGGGTACATTGACCTTTGCCTTTTCGGGAAGGAATTTGCCCGCATTGACGTTTGTTGTGACAGAATACTCATATAGATTGTTGTCACGACGCTGGCTTACGGTTTCTTCTAATCCGCCGAAACCTTCTGTCTCGATGTGTCCCGTAAGATTGACAGTAGCCAAGTCGGAAAGTTGAATATTGAGTTGTGATTGAGCCGCCCAACCACCTTTATTCGTGAATTGTTGTAGGCGCAGTTCGTTGGCCCATACTTCTACATTTTGGATAGTACGGGAGTTATTACGCACACCAATCATAATGGTGCGTACTTCGCCTAGTGATGGATTGCCCATCACACTAATTTTATTTGCAGGCTTGTTGGCATCATACTCAGAATAGAGCTTGTTGTATGAAGTCAAGCCCAAAGCCTTTTGTTTGTTGCGATTAGTCTTTGCCTGTGTGAGAAGCGATAGGTCGATGTCAAGCATGTTGTCGTCGGGCCATACGATGCGTGCACTGCTCGTGTTGTCAGCATATTTCCCATCGGGAGTGATTCTTAGAGGAATCTCGTATTCATAGAAATTGTTCTTATAGTCAGAACCTAGGCGGATGAAAATAGAGGCTTGCCCATCTTCTACAGGCGTTTCGCCAATCAACGAGTTAGCGTGCGTAAACATTTGAAGATGTTTATAACGGCGTAAGTCGAGATTGGTGTTCTTGTATACGGCACGTGCATCGCCACTTCCGAGTTGTTTCACTGTGAGCGAGAGCGCTTGTTCGTTGTTTTGGAGAATCTGTGTCTGGCCAGGGTCGACTACACGACTGATGCCAGGGGGCATGATGTAGTTGACAGGCTCCTTAGCATTGTTCTCTTCAAAGTTGACAGCGCTTACTTCCAACGTACCACTGGCTTCGGGGGCTTTCCCTTGATAGAGTGCTTGCTCATAGGAACGCCATTCGCCATGCACGAGATTGAGTGTAGCCATACGCAGTACAACCGGCTTTTCAAATCCCGTCATGAACATACGCATGAAGCGGATAGAAGAGAAGTCGGAAATGCCGCCCTCGCGCTTTTCGTATTGGTCTACGGGGATGCGGAATTGATACCACGTGTATTCCTTGGTTTGTCCGTCACGAGTTTTTTGAGAAGCTACACGCTTATCGACAATATAGTTCTGACCCACTTGCATTGCATTTTCGGCAATGCGCACATGATACTGGTAGTACTTTTCGTATTCGTTGAGTGTGAAGTCTTGGTTGATGTCTTCTACATCGGGTTGCGTCTTGTAAGCCGTGCTGTATTTTTCGGGAGAGTTTTCTGCATCTACCGAGTTCCCGTTAGGATTGTTAATACGCTTGTAGCGGTCTAAGATGGAAAGTTGCTGATTATCGTAGTCAGATCCGCGGAAGTAGTGGTATTTGTCGGCAGAGGGTGACTGTAAAATAGAATCGTAAACCTCAGGACTTACTTTCGATTGTATGGCCGAAAGAAATGCTGCATAGGCAGGATAGGTGCGCTCTTGCTCAGAACTAAGTCCATTGTAGCCTACGTCTTGCTTGGCACGTGATCCGCTAGAAGTGTTGAAAGCATAGGTTACTGTGTTTTGTGTGGGAACGCGCCCCCATATAGTTTCGGTATATTGTGTAGGATCGTCATCAATGGGTAAACCGCTTTCGTAGAATTTCTTTCCGTCCTTTAGAATGTCTTCGCTGATTTCGCCAAGGTTGAAATAGAGATCACCACTGAATGTCGTTCCTGCTTGGCGTGCTTTGATAAAGGGGTCGAGCATCCAAAATTCGATGTATTCGATATTGGCTGCTTCAAAGTCGGACGTTTCGAGACGGCGCATCATACCGCCCCAGCGAGTAGAAGGGTTGAGCAAATGACCGCGTGTATCGAGCGAGGGGTCGAGATTGTAAGGACCACGTTCGTTGGGATAGTAAGCTAGGTTGAGCACGTTGAGCGTGTTGGATTCCTGCATGTTGATGCTCTTGTTGGGGAAGAGCTCGCTCTTATAGACTTCACGTACGTCGGGATCGGAGAGTTGTGCTAAATCATTCTTGATGTGGCTTGGAGTAAGATTGGAAGAACGACGTGTAAAGAGAGGATCAATGTAATACCAAGCTAATAAGGCGCGATTGTAGCCATAGCGCACGTCGTTGGTATATTTCGCTTCGGGGAACATGGAAGGAACGCTCGATAGTGTCCATTCTTTAGGATTGGAGATATCTATTTCGCTCTTAGAGTTTTCGAAATCGTCAATGTAGGAGGCATTGCCTTGTGCGCCTTGGCTCTTACCTGCAATAAGTTGTGCAAATTCGGCTGTGAAATTAATGCTTGAGGGCGCACTGCAGTTAATAAACGGAATCTTATTTATCCAATCCGTAAGGCGCTGACTCTGTTTTTTCCATGACATGTTAAGCCCCCAAAGCGTATTATTTAGTGGCTCAGAACCCATGGCGACTTTGGTGGTGAGGGGCTTTTCTCCAAGGTGCATAAAAGTACCTCCTAGTTGGAAATCCTTGGAGAAATCATACTGAAAATTCATTCCAAACATCGTCTTTCGTTGCATGCCATAGTCGGTATTGCTTTCCAAACTCACGTTGACGTTAGTGCCCGCATCAAGAATGCTCTTATTAAGGATTCTTACAACTCCCGAGTTGTAATCTACTGTATAGTCAGATCCCTCCATCAAGGTTTGTCCTCCTGCTGTGACTACCACCGAACCACGAGGGATATTCATGGCTCCAAGCTGAATCTCATCATTGCGTGTGGCCTTGTATTGACCTGTAATTATGAATTTATTTTTTTCGGCAATTTGTTTGGCTACAGTACGCGTAGAGTCGTATAACTCTTGGAATATATATTTGTTTGCAATAGCCTCATTACCAATAGCTTTTGCAAGCGAAGAACCAAAAGGTTCAACGACGGGGAAGAATACACGTCCGCTTGAAGCGTCAATTGTATATCCTTCTACGTAGTCGAAGGTGCCGTTAGCCCCAATCTTGTTGTTATTGTCAAGGCGGTCGAGCCCAACAAGGGTAAGAATCTTCTTATCCTTAATGCCTGGTTCGGGAATATAGCTGATATATACGCCCGAGGTGTCAGAGAGAAGTTTGATGTCAAGTTTAAACTTATCTTTTTGCACAGAGGTGGCACCTAGAGAGTATACATTTCTCATCATCAAGTCCCAATTGCCCATGGTGGGAGTGCACGCCGTATTCTTCAGTGCTTTCAAGAAAAGTGCTTCTTGATTATCCTTTCTGTCGGTGGCAAATTCACCTACTTGATAGGTCTGCCCTTTGTAAGTATACTCATAGGCTACGGCAAGTACTTGGTCGGTCTGTAGAGCCTGCTTCAACGAGATATAGCCCAACGAAGTGTTGAGCGTATATTCGGAACTAGAAAGTTTTCGAGCTGATTCAAGTTTCTCATAGTCAACACTTCCAACAAGTCCCGCTCCATCAAGTGTGGGCGTGGTTGAAGAAATGTCACGAGCAGCTGCGAGTGAGGAATTAAGAGAACTGTACAGATTATTGGAAGCATTGGAGGGAACGTCTGTGCCAGTGGCTACCCATTGTGGATTGCTGATATGGGAGTGCTCGGCAAGGTCGGTAAAACCTACGATGTTACGTGTGTCGGTGGTGGCTCCCGTCTTGTTGGTGACCCATACTTCGATACGCTTAATGGTGATGCCCGATGTGATGTTGGGCAATTGCTTCATGTTGTCATCGTAGTGATCACGGAAATAGTGGGACAAGAAGAAATGGCGATTCTCGTCGTAAGCATCGGCCGAGAATTCAAAATTTGTCAGTTGGCTTCCTCCTTTGGAACTAACTGATGAACTTGACGATTTCTTCTGGGCTACGACTGTGGATAGCTTTAGCTTGCCAAACTGCATATCTGTACGTACACCAAAGAGGGAAGAGGCTCCACGGACAAGCGATGAATTGGTGGGCATACTCACATTGCCAGCCTCTACGAGTTTGATGATTTCGTCCTCTTTCCCCTCATAGCGAAGCTTGAGATTTTGCGTGTCAAAGTCGAAAGTAGCTTCCGAATTATAGTTAAAGTCCATGTTGACTTTATCACCCACTTTACCGTTGAGACTCAGATTGATTTTCTCATCGAAATCGAAACCAAACACTTTGCGATTGCGCTCCGAAAGGCTCGGATTGTCGGTAAAGCGTGTGTTGGCTCCAATCTTCAGTTCGGCAGAGCCTTGTGTCTTGATACGAACACCTCCAGGACCAAAGATCTTATTCATTGGGCCGAGGTCGAAGTGCATATCTGTAAAGTCGAATTTATCTTTTCCCTTAGCTTTAAATTCCTGTGCGTTTTTATTGCGATAATAGTCGGCAATGGATCGTTTAAGCATCAAGTCTTGATACTCTTCCCAGGTAAGCGAGAAAGGAGTGGAAAGGTATTCGTCGCCCAATTTCGTACCTAAGTAATAGCCACCCGTTGCGTCATTGTATTCTCCCTCTGTGTGGATGTTGTCGGGATCTTTTAAGTCAATGGCCGCTTTGGCAGTATCTGCTAATGTTGTGATGGAAGTTTTCTTTACGTGGGGAAGCGTGTCGGATTGCTCGAGGATGTTGTTATCTGTTGTGAATGCTCTATTTCTGCTCTCGGCTTGTGTGGGGACTGATGGATATGCCGTATGGGACATGCGGTTGTATGCAGCCTGACTAGCTCCCACGCAGATGGACGCTAGAATAACGAGTGATATGTAGAGAAAACTTTTCAATTTGGATGAAGAAATGGACGTAAGGGAAATCCAGATAGTATAAAATATGCGTAACTATCTATGTAGTTTCTGTTATTGTTACTATAATTCTTACAGATGCTTGTGAATCATGGAAACGTTTGTATATATTTTTCCCAAGTTTGCGCTTTTTTTCTAAAGCATTTTCAATGCTTTCTTGATAATGCCTTCTACAGGAAGTTCGGGAGTTTCCTTTATTATCTGCATGACAACTTTTTGCGTAGGAGCAGGAGAGAATCCCAGTACAGCAAGTGCTTGTACAGCCTCGTCGACAACGGCCGAAGATATTGCCAGTCCGCCATCTGCAGATGTATTGGCACCACTCGATGAGCTCATGAAAGGTGTGATTTTATCCTTTAATTCTACAATGATTCGTTGTGCAGCTTTGGGGCCGATGCCTTTCACGCTTTTGAGCGAACGTACGTCTTCGGTCTGTACAATATTTGCTAAATCGGCGGGTGTAAATGCTGACAGAATCATGCGAGCTGTCTGTCCGCCAATGCCTGAAACGCTAAGCAAAACTTGGAAAAGGTCACGTTCTATCTTCGTGGCAAATCCGAAGAGTAGATAGGCATCTTCGCGAATCACCTCATGCACATAGAGCTTGGCTCGTTCTTTACCTTGGATGGCGGTATATGTATTGAGTGTAATACCGAGTCCGTAGCCTACGCCAGCGCTTGTTTCGATGACTGTTTGGGTGGGCATGAGGTCTTCTACGGTTCCTTTGATATATTCAATCATAGCTTTGATATAACGGAATGTTCGTCCTTTTATTATAGGATAGTCAATGCTTATTGTTCCTCTAAGGCATTTTCTTACAAATCTTAGGTACGGAAGGACTGCAATTTCTGTTGGTTAGGAAATTAGGATAGGAATAATATGTTTGTTAAGTTTCCTCTAGAGTAATGTGTGTTTGTGTTGGCAATATCATAGAAAATGTCCGAAAGAATCGTATTCTCTTCTTTCGTCAACGCGTAATACGTTGTATCTAAAACATCTTTTAATCTCCTTACTCAAATTGAGCCGTAAATCCTTAAAGTTTTTCTACAGCCTTCAAGAATTCTTCTCTTTTTTGCGGATCTTCCGCAAAGATGCCGCTAAAGTCGGTGGTTACTGTGACAGAGTTGTCTTTTTCAACTCCACGCATTTGCATGCACATATGCTTGGCTTCTACCATGACCATGACACCTTGCGGAGCGAGCGCTTCTTGAATGCAATCTTTAATCTGCATAGTCATACGCTCTTGTACCTGGAGACGATGAGAGTAAATATCTACCACACGGGCTAGTTTAGACAATCCTGTGATGTAGCCATTGGGAATATAAGCTACGTGAACTTTGCCGTAGAAGGGTAACATATGGTGTTCGCAAAGGGAATAAAATCTAATATCTTTTACGATGACCATCTGCTTGTATGGCTCATTAAATTTGGCCGAATTGAGCACCGCGCAGGCATCCATTTGATAGCCGCGTGTGAGTGTCTGCATGGCTTTGGCCACACGGAGTGGTGTCTTGAGTAATCCTTCTCTTTCGGCATCCTCGCCCAAAAGATTGAGGATTTCATGATAGTGGTATTGTAAAGCTTCTAACTTATCGGTTTCCATGTGCTTATATATTTATATATAGGAGTCTCTTGGATTTTGTGTGTAGCTTGTGAGTAGAGTTAGTTAGGGATGTTTACTTCACTAGCAACAATGCGGACTTCATAGGAAATGTGGGCGCGACGGATGCGCACAACATACTTCTGAGCCTCTTGTCGAGTTTTGAAGTCACCCACGTGAGTCACCCATCGTGGAGCTTCAAAACTTGGGTAAACTGCTAATTCTCTAAATTTCTCTCTGCATTTATTACCCATCTGAATTGCTTTTATCTTATCGGCGCGTGAGTTGCCGCCTGTAAAAATGCAAATGCGGAATCCGCGTGCTTTATGGCGAGCACGTGATATGTATCTGTGGCCAGACGATGTGTCGCTTGCCGTGTTGTGCTTCTGCGTTGGTTTGCTCTTGTTTTCCGAGGACTTTCTCGCGCTTTCTTTCTTTTCGCTTGCGTCTGTAGAAGGATGAGATGTATGTGTTGCCGTGGCAGAAGTATGCGAGGCATGACTTGTGTTTCCACTATTTGCAGACGCATCGTTCTTTGTTGTAGAAGTGGAGAGCTTCGAAGCAGATCGTGGCTTCTGTGTACCATTGACAATACGTTCAATCTCATCAGATTGTCTGATAACGACAGTCCCTTTTCCTGCCTCGTTTTTGCGTAGTTTTTCTGTATAAGTGCTCTGTGAATAAGTGGAGAGTGCAAACAGTGTAGCGCAGAGTAACAAGATAATTCGTTTCATTTTCAGGTGATGATGTGCTGTAAGTCAATAAATGATTTGACTTTCGTGAGTAACAACTCCCACAATCAAGAAAAAGATGATAAATGGAAGCTGGATTATGAAAATCCAAACACAAGATTACAACCTATATGAATATATATAGGTCGCAATCTTGTGTGGATATCTCGTTCTTATGAGAGGAGAATGTTATGCTTTCCAAGCATCGATAATGCCCTTGAAATCGGCGGCCTTCAAAGCGGCACCACCAATCAAACCACCATCAACGTTGACCTTAGAGAAAATCTCTTTTGCGTTAGAAGGCTTGCAGCTACCGCCATAGAGAATAGAAACGTTTTCAGCAGCTTCGGCGCCAAATTTGTCGGCGATTGTCTGACGGATGAAAGCGTGCATCTCTTCAGCTTGGTCGGCTGTGGCAGTTTTGCCTGTACCGATAGCCCATACGGGTTCGTAAGCGAGGATGATGTGTGAGAATTCTTCGGCAGTAAGGTCGAAGAGTGAGCCTTCGAGCTGTGCCTTAACGATCTCGTTCTGCTTACCAGCTTCGCGGTCTTCGAGAACTTCGCCGATGCAGAAGATAACGTCGAGGTTGTTGGCGAGAGCCAATTTTACCTTCTCCTTCAAGATTTCGGGAGTCTCGTGATAGTAAGCACGACGTTCGCTGTGACCGAGGATCACGTAGTTAGCACCTGTGCTCTTAACCATTTCAGCAGAAACTTCGCCTGTATAGGCACCGCTCACCTTGTCAGCGCAGTTTTCAGCGCCAAGACCGATGATGTTCTGGTCGATGATGCCAGCAACCGAAGCCAAATGAATGAAAGGAGTGCAGATAATCACACCGCAGTTGGGCTTGTCAGCTGTTAGTACTTCATTGAGTTCTTTTGCGAGAGCAATACCCTCCTGCAGGTTCTTGTTCATTTTCCAGTTACCTGCAACGATTTTCTTTCTCATGATTCTTTTGAGTTTAAAACGTTTTACGTAAATATGATGTTTGTAGAATTTGTGTCCTATCCAAAGTGAGTCGAGAACTACGATAACGAGTAGTGGGATGACAAACCACAGGATGAGCTTTCCCAATGGGTGAGTATTTGTAGCGGACAAGATTCCGCTGATGTCCTTCAGATTATCCGTCTCGGGGAGATTGTTGTTACTCCATTTCTGTACAATTAGTCCGTCGTGGAGCAATAGTAGCCCTGGGTTGGATCGTACCATGGTGCTAAGTTCCGTATCTTCCCCTAGAAGGATGGGGTAGGCGGCTCCTGTGCGATCTATCCAAGAGGAAATGGCCTCATTGCTAGATGCTGTGGCCATATAGAATGTATATTGATGATCTCGACAAAAATCATACAAATCGTTGATGCGGTCGCAGCAACCGTCGTCCGCATCTTCAACCGAAGGAAGGGTGAGTAAAAAAGTGTAGCCTTGGTTCTGTAAGATGTCGAATGTTCGGTCGTCTAGCGTGTGTGGGTCAGCTAGGTAGAAATTGGTTAATTTGTTAACATTTCCATCTTCGGTAGGCTCTTCGCTGAATGCAGCTCGAATGTTGGCTCCGGGTTTATAAGGCGTAAAGTCGAGTAGGGGCAGATAATGTAGCGAATAGAGTGCTAACGAAATAGCATATACCCAAGAATAGATAGATACAATCCACGAATTGCGTGCTGTGATGATGCGACGGAGCTTCTGTGGCCTCCATACCAATACAGTCGCACAGACTAGAAGAACTATATTCTTGACAAGAGTTTGCCCATTTGTAAGCTTAATTGCATCGCCAAAGCATCCACAGTCCGACACGGGATTGACAATATAAATCCATACCGTTATAGCTGTAAATAACAACATGAAAAGTGCTAGGCAACGCGTCGTAAGACGTCGATGTATGCCTAAAAGCAGATACACACCTAGGATGAACTCCAACGTGCCAAGGGCAGTTGCTGCAAATTCGAGGAGTAAGGAATATTCGCTCAGGTGAATCCCCACGGCTGTGGTGTAAGCGTGGATCTTAAAAGTCATGCCCATAGGGTCGGCTAGCTTAACAAATCCCGAGAATAGGAATGTCAAACTCAGCACAATTCTGCATAGGGAAAAGCAGAGCGAGGATAGGTATGTAAGAATTTTGGATTTCAACGGCGTATGTGCGTGGTGAATGGAGTCTTATTCAACTTCAACGTTCTCTATAATGAGCTTGATAAGTGCAAACACGGCATAATTGAGCATATCCATATAGTTGGCTGCAATGCCTTCGCTCACCAATGTCTTTCCGTCGAGAGCTTCGATTTGCTTGGTACGGAATATTTTCATAAAAATGAGATCGGCATAAGAACTGACACGCATTCCGCGCCATGCTTCATTGTAGTCGTGATTTTTTTTAAGCATGAGACTGAGTGCTTCTTGGGCTTGCTCATCGTAAAATTGGAGAGCCTCGTCTATAGAGACATCTTCTGTATCGGCCACGCCTTTAGCGAGCTGAATCAAGGCAATAATGCTATAGTTTACGATTCCGATAAACTCGGGTATAATGCCTTCGTTCACCTTGGCGCAACCTTTCATTTGTAATGAACGAATACGTGCGGCTTTGATATAAAGCTGATCTGTCATGGTTTCTGGGCGCATCACTCTCCATGCTGAGCCGTAATCGTGAAGTTTCTTTTCAAAAAGGTCGCGGCAGATGTGCATCACTTGCTCGAACTCTTTTTGTGTATCGGGTTGTGTCATTTTTATAGAATGGTCATATTTTGCTGCAAAAATACTAATAATATTGTGTAAGAGCAACTCTTTAAGTCTTTTTCGGCATGTGGTAAGGTCTCCTCAATCGGAAATGGCATTAGGTGTTATGGGGCATTGCAAGTTTCTCCTTGTGGTATGTTGAATTAGAATCACTTTTCTTTGGAGAAGAAATGTATAGGATGGTATAGCTAATCTAAAATAAAGGAGAATTCTCCTCTTTTGATTAATAAATTGAGAAATATAGCTCTTTTATGTGTCAAAAAGTCTAGAAAAACTACTTTTGTGTGTTGACATGTGAAGTGATACAGAATTTATCCCGATATTTGCATAAGATAGGCTGCACCTCAGCAAAAATCTCAAGCAAGCTTGGCTTTTTGCATTCGGTTTGCACTATCTTTGCACAAGACAAAATGATACAGACGAATCGTCGAAAACAATTTATACATATAAAATGTAGTTGCAATCAACGAGATAAACTTAATATCTTATGCAAAATCTCATATAAGACAAGCTTAGGATAGTGATAACGAAAAGGAAAGGATTTGAATTATGAAACGAATACTGTTGTTACTTTGCTTCGCTATAAGCACCTTTGCAGCGAAAGCAATAGACTATGTGGAGGCTAGGCAGCAAGCGTGGTTCTTAACCGACAAAATGGCTTATGAATTGAATCTTACTCCTGAGCAATATGACCGAGCTTATGAAATAAATCTTGACTATCTGATGAGTTTGCGCACACCCAATGATTGCTCTGGTTATTATTGGCAATATCGCAACGCAGATTTTCGCTACATTCTCTACGATTGGCAGTATAATATCTATTGTACACTCGATTATTTCTTCCGTCCTGTGCGCTGGAGCCATGCTGCGTGGTACTATCCTGTGTTTGACAGGTATCGTCATGGTTATTATTACTTTAATCGTCCTACCATTTATGTAACCTATCATGGAGGCATGTGGAATCGGCGTGGCAGAAATACTCCAAGTCCTTATATAGGACGTCGTCCTGCGCCAGGTACGGGTATGAGAAATCATTATCAGAACAATGGTGGATGGTATTGTGGAAATCCCTCTCCGAGTCGCCCTCAGCCTCGTCCAGGTGAACGATATGGGCATCCAAGTACGCCTCCTTCGCATTACAACGGAAATAGGCCGAATGGAAATGGACGCTTTGAATATGGAGGAACACGTCCTAATAATGGCCGTCCCAATGGGGGCAGGCCAGACAATAATCGTTCTAACAACAATTATCGGGATGCCTATACCAACTATCGTCAGACAGGGAATAGCGGTGTGAACTACAACCGAGGCGGAACTTCCAACAATGCTGGTGGAAGAGGTAACGCAGCGGGTGTGGGAAGAGAACGTCCGCAAAGAAACGTACAAGGAACTCATACCCCTGCAGGCGGACGTGGAAGTGGAAGAAGTTTCGGTAGTCGATAAAAAGAATTTTAAGAACTTAGTCGGATGGTGGCAGACGAATGTTTGTCACCATCCGACTTTTTGGTGTTTTTGGCGAATAGCCTCCCTCAAGTTGCTTTATGAGATAAAGGGAATTGCTTGCTTTTGCTGCTCGTTTTGTATATTTCGTAAGGATTTTTCGTAAACGCGTCATCACCTCTTCTTCGGTGAGCTTGGGTGAAGTTCTTATCAATATATCGGCTCCGCGGAATGCCACGTTGCTCAAACTCTTTCTATTTGACGTTTGGAACACTCTGTTTGTAGTTTACGTATTTCCCCATTCATAAGGGGAATTTCTATCTACGCGAGAGAAAATCTTCGTGCCCTGAAGAAAGACAGTATCCTTTCAAAATGGATTTTGGATATGAGGTTAACCAATTTGCAGTCTATATAAAAGGAGGTTAAGCAAAAGGCCAGTTGTACTTGATTTTTAAAAATCTTTATAGCTTTCTTCTTTTAAGAGCGGTATTTGCTATGTGAACTACAAAGAAATACAACACAGAAGATTGGTAAAGTTAAAATCTTCCACTTTCATTTTGTATTGCGCTCGGTTTACACTATCTTTGCAGTCAAAAATAGGAACAGAAGGCGCATCATGAAACTAATATTAATGAGTACTCCATATTTCTTTGTGGAGGAGCATCAAATTCTGAATGCCCTTTTCGATGAGGGCCTGGAGGTGTTGCATCTACGCAAGCCTCATACAGAGCCTGTCTATTCTGAAAGATTGCTTACGTTGATACCGGAAACATATAGAAAACGCATCGTCGTGCACGACTTTTTCTATTTGAAAGATGAATACAATCTGAAAGGAATTCATCTAAATCATCGTAATCCAGAATTGCCTCCTAAATATAAAGGGCACATCTCTTGTTCCTGTCACACATCTGAAGAGGTGAAAGCTCATAAGAAAGTGTGCAACTACGTGTTTCTCTCTCCTATATTCAATAGCATATCTAAGGAAGGTTATAGCTCGCACTTCGGAATGCAGGATTTGCGTGAACTTGCTCGTCAGAAAGTAATAGATCGCAAGGTAATGGCGCTCGGTGGCGTGCAGCTTGATAATATCAAGCAAGTAAAAGATCTCGGATTTGGTGGAGCTGTAATATTGGGTGATATATGGAATCGCTTCAGCATACATTCCACTCAAGATTTTAAAGATTTGATACAGCATTTCCGGAAATTGCGTAAAGAAGCAGAGTGAATATAATGGATCTGCTGCATCAGCGGATCGTGTAATAATACTGATACCTTTAATAACATTTCATACACAACACAATGAATAACAATTCTTTTATGGTCTTTTCGGGCACAGCTTCCCGATATTTGGCTGAAAAGATTTGTGAGGAACTTAACTGTCCGTTAGGCGACCTCACGGTGACAAAGTTTGCTGACGGCGAATTCGAGGTTTGTTACGAAGAAAGTATCCGTGGCCGCGATGTGTTCTTGGTACAGAGCACTTTCCCTAGTTCTGACAATCTTATGGAGCTCCTCCTCATGATTGATGCTGCCAAGCGCGCATCAGCTCGTAGCATTTGTGCGGTAGTTCCTTATTTCGGATGGGCACGCCAAGATAGAAAGAGCAAACCACGTGTGAGCATTGGTGCTAAGCTTGTGGCCGATTTGCTTAGCGTAGCCGGTATTGATCGTTTAATGACGATGGACTTACACGCTGATCAAGAGCAAGGTTTCTTCAACGTTCCTGTTGATCACCTCTATGCTTCAACCGTAATGTTGCCTTACATCAAGAGCTTAAATCTAAAGAATCTTTGTATTGCTTCGCCCGATGTGGGTGGTTCTAAGCGTGCAGCCTCTTACGCTAAGTATCTTGATTGTCCCATGGTTCTCTGCAACAAGAGCCGAAAGAAAGCCAACGAAGTTGCCGATATGCAAATTATTGGTGATGTAAAGGGAATGGACGTAGTGCTTGTCGACGATATCGTAGATACTGCAGGTACTATTACTAAGGCAGCCGACCTCATTATGTCACGTGGTGCGAATAGTGTTCGTGCTATTGCTAGTCACTGCATTATGTCTGGTCCTGCCGATGAGCGCGTTGAGGCTTCTGCATTGAAAGAAATGGTATTTACTGATAGTATCCCCTATCGTGGCACTTGCGATAAGGTGAAGGAACTTACCGTAAGCGGCATGTTGGCAGAAACCATACGTCGCGTAATGGAGAATGAGAGTATCTCCTCTCAGTATCTCATCTAATCTAAAATAAGACGCACCATTAGAAATTCTTTTAGAGAATATTTCTTTAGAAAGAATATGTTATTGCATTTCCACGATGCCCACTGGTATGGTTGGCATCGTGGAAATCTTTTTGTTTAGGTCTATCCATCTACCCCTTTTTTGTTGGATAGTCAAAGAAATAGTAGATAAAATAGGATCAGCGGATATTTCCGGTTGGTATGATGGTAAAAAGAGGCTTGCTCATATCATGCATATTGAGTAGCTATTCTAAACATGAAGAACTTTATGTCT
>UQKO01000041.1 GCA_900541575.1 uncultured Prevotella sp. | reverse complement strand
AGAGCATCTGCCTTACAAGCAGAGGGTCGGCGGTTCGAATCCGTCAACGCCCACCTAAGTAATAGTTAAAGGTTAAACAAGGAGGAAGTCTTAGTGCTTTCTTTTTATACGGGCGTTTAGCTCAGCTGGTTCAGAGCATCTGCCTTACAAGCAGAGGGTCGGCGGTTCGAATCCGTCAACGCCCACGTTATTAGGTTTGCCAATGGCAAACCTTTTTTGTTGTTATTGCTTTTTTAGAATCTATGAAAGAGCAATGTCTGTGATTACTTGTGCGCCCACTTTTTGATTGAGTTGGCGTACGAGTTCTGCACGGCGCATGAATAATTCTGTACGGATAGCGGCAGAAGCTAAGGATACGTGTAACGTTTGGTTGCGAATGCTTAGTTGGCGAGTTTGTTGATAAACGCTGCTACTTACAATCTCGCTCCAAGCTTGCATTAGTCGGTATTCGTTGAGGGGCGATTCTAATTGCGATTGGCGCAAGAAGCGCATAATCACATTGCCGATATTTTCTTCTTTTCTTCGTTCCATGATGGAGGGCTGCTTTGAAAGTAGGAGGGGTAGTTCTAAAAAAATATTTATAGAACCACCCCCTAGGTAACTTATATTCAGTGATAGTTGTTTTATTTGTCGGGATTTTCTGCTTTGATTTTATAGATACCACCTGTGGTGGGATTGAGTTGGACGCTTGTGGTATTCTTCTTGTTGAACAATTCGCCTCCCAAATGCTCTACTCTACCAAATTGTGCCACAGGGAAAGATTGAGAGACAAATTCTTTGTTATCGGTGAATACTTTGATTTCTGCGCGACTTGGCACAATATAGCGCAAGTCTTCACTTTCCTTTTTCGCTTTCGCGTTGGGGTTTACGTTGACGGCAGGCAGCGTTTTTAAGTCTTTTACACTGAAGTAAACAGGTGTGCCAGCAGGGTCGTCATTGTCTACCACGCCTAGGTATTTGGAGAAGTTGAATAGTACTTGCTTTTCTATATCCTGTGTGGGCGTGATGTCGAAAGCTAACACGTGAGTTTCTTTGTTGCTCGTACCGCGGAAGAGTTGTAACAGACCTTCTTCTTGAGTGTCGAGATTGGCAAGCATGAGTTTGAGTTGCTCTCCGTCTTTCGGCATAAAGTCGGCTTGTCCTTTAGTGAGTAAACCACGGTTCTCGCGTATGTCATAAATTTCGTTGGCAGTTAGTTCTGCCATTTTTTCGGTGCTGCCAGCAGAAAGGATTTCTTCAGTTTTGAAGTCCTCTGTATTCTGCTTTTTGCTTTCGTTGCGGGTGACAGATGTAGTAGGAAGATTGTTGTCGGTGAGTGTTACTTTGTCATTGATGGCAAGCAAACGTCCATCGGGTGAAAGACTTACTAAAGGCGCTGATGTCTTCTGCTTCATTTTGATGCTGTAAGCTTGTCCCTTGTTGGCTGTGCCGAAAGAATAAAGTTTTATATTTTCAATCTGCCACAGGTCATAAGCAGTCAGTGTAACATTTTTCAAGCGTAGGAATCGTTCGGCATAGTTGCAAAACTCTCCCGGCTCAAAATGGGTCTTGGTAGCAGTGACCACTACGCGAATCTGTGTGTTGGGCAAGAAATATGTAATGCCGTCTTCTGTAATGCCAGGCTGATAAGTCGTTACTTCGGTCTGAGCCACGCAGGGTGTTATGCTTGCCAAAAGGAGAGCTATAGAGAGCAGTTTTTGTTTCATATCGAGAAGAATTTATAGATTCGTATTTATAGAGCCTTTATAGAATTAGTATCTTCGTCTGTGCTGGGAGCCTCTAAAGCTTTAAATGCTTCGGGTAAATAGGCAATAAGGTCGGAAGCAACAACGGATTGTTCGCCAAGCGCCATAGCGGCATAGTTGCCTGCAAGTCCGTGGAGGTAGATGCCAAGTAAGCAAGCATCTTCTTGGTTGTAGCCTTGTGCAATTAGGCTTAGAATGATGCCTGTTAACACATCTCCACTTCCAGCTGTGGCCATGCCAGAATTTCCAGTAGGATTGAAGTAGACTTTTCCTTCGGGCGTACAGATAGCTGTGTAGTGACCTTTTAGACAGATGAAGAATCGATGACGCTGCGCCATGTTGATAGCTTCAAGTAGGATGCTATAAGAGTCGCTATTGCAAATGCCAAGGCGCTGCATTTCTTTGGGATGAGGTGTTAGGATAGTCTGTTGTGGAATCTGTGAGATCCATCCTTTGTGACTTCCTAAGATGTTGATACCATCTGCGTCGATAATCAGTGGCGCTTCCGTGTGGCTCGTTTGTTCGATAAATGCCAAGGCTGTTCGTTTGTCTTGACCTAATCCTGGGCCGATAGCCAATGCTTGAAAAGATTCAATTAGCGTAGGGGTTGTAAATATGCGATTATCTTCATCGTGTTCGAGTATGGCTTCGGGTACAGCAATTTGCAGTATATTGTTGTTTAGGATTGGAGTGTGTACCACAATCTTACCTACCCCTGACTTTAGGCAAGCTTTTGCTGCTAAGATGGCGGCTCCAGCCATACCATATTGTCCTGCTATTAGTAGGGCTGTGCCAAAAGTTCCTTTATGGCCAAAAGCTGGGCGTTTTTTTAGAAGTCTTTTGATTTGCCATTTTTCTATAATCTGAAAAGGTGAATCGATTTCGCTTATTTTCTTTTCAGAAAGGTTTATATTGAGCGTGAAAGCCTGTCCAACGTAGGGCTGACTGTCAGGAAGTAGCAGAGAGAGTTTGGGAAGTCCGAGTGTGAGCGTGTATGTTGCACGAACAATCGCCGAGGGTGAATTGTATGTATTGTCTTCACACATCAGTCCTGAGGGCATGTCAATGCTTACTACATCGCTATGAGCTGCATTGATAAATTTTACCAAGGCTGCATACCCTCCACCAAGGGGCTTGTTGAGCCCTGTGCCAAAAAGAGCATCGATGATCAGCGTGTCTTGTGAAAGTTCTGGGGCTTCAAATTGTTGTTGCACTTCGGTAAACTCCACTTGCGGGCATTCCTCTTGCAAACGCTTAGCATTTATCTCGCAATCATTGCTTAGGGTATTGTTTGTATTAAAGAGGAATGCTTGTATGCTTTCGTAGCCAGCCTTGCTGAGAATACGTGCTACCGCTAAGCCGTCTCCGCCATTGTTTCCTGGTCCTGAAAAGATGATGATAGGACGTGCTTTTTCTGAGTAATGGGAAAATATGAAATGGGCTACTTGATTTGCAGCTCTTTCCATCAATTGGGCAGAAGAAATCTCCTGTTCTTGGATGGTGTAAGCATCCAAGTCTTTCATTTGATGTGCGTTAGGCAATTTCATAATCTATGGCGGTTGTGATAGAATCTAATGGTTGGTTTGTATGTGGGGGCACTAGGAGGAGGTATTTGTTGCATACCTAAAATTTCCACCAAGCCTTTTTCGTATTTTGTGTGTGCGGTTGATTAGAAGCATATTCTTCTATCATCTGTGCATACGTTTTCTTTGTCGAGATTAGTTGGTAGATGGTACCCCAATCGGGAAGTCCACCAATGTTGCGATCGTCGATAAACATATCTGCTTTTATCTTTCGGCTATAGTGAGCTATGCCTTGATGAGAAGTTGCATCTTCGTCGATATCCGCATTTACGGCATAGAAGCGTACACCGCGTTGTTCACACCACTTTACGGCTTCTTCAAGCAAATCGCCTTCGCGTACGCTCCAAAGGATGAGTTTGTGTCCATCTTGAATGAGTTGGCGTAGGCTAGCAGTGGCAAAAGGAATCTCCTTGCCGATGGCAGGATATTTATGTTCTACAATGGTGCCGTCAAAATCTACTGCGATAATCATGACTATTATAGATTGGAAGTTTAGATATTTCTCTGAGAAGATACTCAAGGAGGAAAAATCTCTGAGTAGTATCGTATGGTAGCTTTCTTCTCGAGAGAAATTATCTTTTATCGAAGAAATAGAGGACTGTTTGTTGCTAACATGCTTTTTCTCAAAAGTCAGCCTTTGTTAGGGCTTTCCTTCTTTTGCAGCTTCGGCATACTCGTCGGCAAGTTTTAGCAAATATTGCCCGTATTGATTCTTTGACATTGGGAGGGCTTGTTCTCGCACACGTTTAGGGCTTACCCAACCATTCTTTAGTCCAATGCCTTCCAGACAAGCCACTTTCAGTCCGGTACGCTTTTCAATCACCTCAATAAAGGTGGAAGCCTCACTCAAACTGTCGTGCGTGCCAGTATCAAGCCATGCGAAACCAATGCCGAGGGTCTGCACCATAAGTTGGTTGTCGTCTAGGAAACGCTGGTTGACGGTTGTTATCTCTAATTCGCCACGTGCAGATGGCTTAATATTCTCTGCTATGTTGACCACTTTGTTGGGATAAAAATAAAGTCCCACTACGGCATAGTTTGATTTGGGTTGTTGGGGCTTCTCTTCAATGCTTACAGCCTTCCCTTCTTCGTTAAATTCAACCACACCATAGCGTTCAGGGTCGTTCACTCGATAACCAAATACGGTGGCCAATTCTTCTTCTTCGGCTCTCTTCACTGCACCTCTCAGCAAAGTGGCAAAGTTGCTACCATGGAAAATGTTGTCGCCCAAGACAAGACATACGCTATCATTGCCAATAAATTCTTTGCCGATAATAAAAGCTTGCGCCAATCCATCGGGTGAGGGCTGAACGGCGTATTGCAGACGAATGCCGAAGTCGGAACCATCTCCCAACAGTCGTTGGAAGCTAGGCATGTCTTGTGGCGTGGAGATAATCAGAATGTCGCGAATGCCTGCGAGCATTAATACCGAGATGGGATAGTATACCATCGGTTTGTCGAATATAGGTATGAGCTGCTTACTGATTCCTTTTGTGATAGGGTAGAGACGTGTGCCGCTTCCGCCCGCCAATACAATTCCTTTCATATATTGATGAGTATTAGGAAAGTGTGTTAGTAAAAATTCGTATAAGTGTGGTCGTCCTTTATATATTATATAGGGTGGCTCTCCTATCATCAGAATTTATAGAACCACCTTATAAGTATAAGGGATGTTCGTCCACTTTGGTATACTTGTCAATATGCAAAGGTAATGTTTTTTTATAATATTCGTAGCTTATTATCTTTTAAACTGACGATTTTAAGATTGTGTATTCATTTTGTCTGTTAGTAGCAAGCTTGATTGCATTCGACTTGCACGATAATTCAGCCCGCCTTGACTAAATCCAGTGATAGAATCTTTTAAAATACGTGGAATAGATGAAAAAGATGAACAAATGTGACCAACTTATATTTAAAAGTCTTATTTTTGCTTCTTGATTAAAAGAAATAATGACATGAAACGTATAGTTTTTGGTTTGATGATGCTAATGTTTCTGGTGGCTTGTAATAAAATGAAAACATCAGATGCAGAGCAAAAAACAGTTGATACTGTGGATGTTAAGAAAGATAGCTTGGCGACTGATAGCGTGGTGTCTCCCCCCAAGGCAGCAGATGGATTGTTTGATGATTTTATCTATTCTTTCATGCGTAATCCACGCTTTCAGAACGAAAGGATACAATTTCCGTTAGCCAATGTTGTGGATGGTGAAAATACTCCTATACAAGCTAAAGATTGGAAATTTGATCATCTTTATGTCAAACAAGATGTGTATACTTTAATCTTTGACAATGCTCGTTCTGTGAAAGCAGAGAAAGATACAACATTGCGTCATGTTGTGGTGGAATGGGTCTACCTTAATAAGCAAAGAGTAAAGCAATATATCTTCAACAAGATAGACGGACAATGGCGTCTCACAGGTATAGATCAACATAGAATGGACAAAAATATTAATAGCGATTTCTATAGTTTTTATCGCCACTTCTCCACTAGCATGGCGTATCAAAAGAAGCACATCTTAAATCCCTTTTATTTCAAGACTTATGATTACGATAATTTCCAGAATATAGAAGGCTTGCTCGATGTGAATCAATGGCCGGACTATCGGCCGCATCTTCCCTCGGGAACCATTACCAATATAAACTATGGTCAGAGCTATGGGAATGCTAACCGCCGTGTACTGATGATT
The DNA here is from genome assembly GCA_900541575.1 of uncultured Prevotella sp. Taxonomy (GTDB): domain Bacteria; phylum Bacteroidota; class Bacteroidia; order Bacteroidales; family Bacteroidaceae; genus Alloprevotella. The sequence continues at coordinate 17,108 of UQKO01000041.1, read as the reverse complement.
TGCAGTCAAGGAGCAGGCATGGGGTGTTCTCTTACATTCGTCAGGAAAGGTAAAACTTGGATGCTAGAAAGGCTTGAGAATTAGTTAGTAAACAAATAATAATTGAAGTTTTGGGTTTAGAAAGAACGAACTGGAACCGAAGCTTGAGTTAGTAATTAGATAGTTGCTAAATACGTAATACTTGCGTGGTTGTTGTTCTAAGATAGGGATATGCATTCCCTTATATAACGTAACGCAAGCATCAGTCAAATAATTTGAGATAATAACGATTTAAAATAAATATGTATTCACTTCTACATCACAACACATTTGGCATAGATGCAAAATGCCGAGAGTTTATAGAGTATAATAGCGTGGATGAGTTGATTGCAATTCTTCCTCACGTGAGAGGTGACCGATGGCTTCAAATAGGAGGTGGGAGTAATCTGCTTTTTGTAAACGATTACGATGGCGTCGTGTTGCATTCTTGCATCCGTTCGTACGAAGAAGTGAAGCGTACGGAAAATGAAGTGTGGCTCAGAATTGGCGCTGGTGTGGTATGGGATGATTTTGTGGCTTATTGCGTGGCTCATGGATATTATGGATTAGAAAATCTTTCACTTATTCCAGGTGAAGTGGGGGCAAGTGCAGTACAAAATATTGGTGCTTATGGTGTGGAGGCTGGTCAGCGAATAAGCTCTGTAGAAACCATAGAAGTTGCCACAGGACGTAAGCGCGTATTTTGTCATGATGAGTGTGAATATGCATATAGAAGTAGTGTGTTTAAACATGCACTTCAGGGGCAGTACATTGTAACGCATGTAGTATATCGCCTTTCTCTCAATTTTAATCCCGATTTAGATTATGGAGCCATTCGTAGGGAACTCGATGTACGTGGTATTGCTGTAGAAAAGGTAACGGCAGAAAATTTACGCCAACTTATAGTCGATGTACGTCGAGCCAAACTCCCAGATCCAGAAGAAATAGGAAGTGCAGGATCGTTTTTTATGAATCCTGTGGTGGGTCAGGAGAAATTTGAATCCCTGCTCAAGAAATATCCCAAAATGCCGCATTATCCAATGGCAGATGGCGTGAAGATTCCTGCTGGTTGGATGATAGAACAATGCGGCTGGAAGGGTAAGAGCCTTGGACGGGCTGGTGTGTATAGCAAACAAGCTTTGGTACTTGTTAATCTAGGCGGAGCTACAGGACAAGATATAGTACGCTTGAGTGATGCTGTAAGACAAAGTGTAAAAGAAAAGTTTGGAATAGATATCCATCCAGAGGCTAATTTCATAGAATAAATTCTTATGTCATCGATTACATTTCTTGGAACGGGTACGAGTACAGGGGTGCCACAGATAGGCTGTCGGTGTAAGGTGTGTCAGTCGAAAGATTCTCATGATAAACGGTTGCGTACGTCGGCTCTTGTTGAGACAGATGATGGACGGCGTATCTTGATTGATTGTGGGCCTGATTTCCGTCAGCAAGCACTTTCTGTATCATTCTCTCCGATTGATGCCGTATTGCTAACACATGAACATTACGACCATGTGGGTGGTTTGGATGATCTTCGCCCTTTTACATTCATGAAAAGTATGGATATCTATGCCAATGATTTGTGTGCGGAGAGCTTAAAGCAACGTATGCCTTATTGCTTCGCTGAGCATCGCTATCCGGGTGTGCCAAAAATCTCGTTGCATATTTTACAAGGAAATGAATGCATGGAAATATTGGGCATGAAAGTATGCCCAATCCGTGTGATGCATGATAAAATGCCAATCCTTGGCTATCGCATAGGAAATATGGCGTATATCACGGATATGAGCATGATAAGAGATGAAGAAAAAAGTAAATTAAATGGTTTAAATGTATTAGTAGTCAATGCGCTACGGAAAACTTTTCATCATTCGCATCAGACACTAGAAGAAGCTTTGCACTTGATAGGGGAAGTACAACCTAAACAAGCTTATTTGGTTCATATGAGCCATGAGATGGGCCTGCATGCAGAAGTGGAGAAAGAACTTCCGAAAGGTGTGCATCTTGCCTATGATGGCTTGCGCGTGCAGTTCTGAAAAAAACAAGGATTGGTCGTTTGTAAAGTCTCTTTGAAAGTTGATGATTGTATCTTGAGATGAAAAAATATAAAGTCCTTGAAAAATGGGGCGATTGATATTGAAGATAAAGGATGAATTTGCAAATTTCGTTTTAAGAGCTATATACTAATGAATGTAGAATAAGGGTAGAAGCAAATAAAACGAACTATTTATGTGCGTGGTGCGCTTTTTTTTGTACATTTGCATAAGTGATGGCCGCATGAGACTCGATTGTAGCAAAGAGTAGTGGTAAAATGCGGCATAGTTTCAATCAGATAGGCTGGTTAAAGTCTATCCCCTTGAATGATATGATGAGAAAGAAAATAGCTAAAATACTTTGGGTTACTTATTTGTCCCTAATAGCTTTAGTAATTTTGGCCGTGTTCTGTGTAGAGCGCGGTTGGATTGGTTATATGCCTCCCATAGCTGAACTTCAAAGTCCAATTAGTAAATATGCCTCGCAAGTAATTAGTGCTGATGGTAGATTGATGGGAACATGGTCGCGCAACGAAAATCGTGTATTTGTAGGCTATGATAGTATTTCTCCTCATATGTTTAAAGCTCTTGTTGCCACAGAAGATGCTCGCTTTTATGAACACTCAGGCATTGATTCACGTGCTTTCTTTCGCGCTGTGGTAAAGCGTGGGCTACTCGGGCATAAAGGTGCTGGTGGAGGTAGTACGATAACACAACAGTTGGCGAAGCAGCTATATTCATCTTCGGCCGAAAGTACAATGCAGCGTTTGGTACAGAAGCCTGTGGAGTGGGTGATAGCTGTAGAACTTGAGCGTCACTACACAAAAGAAGAGATACTCACGCTTTATCTTAATTATTTTGATTTCCTTCATAATGCGGTGGGAATTAAGACGGCAGCCAATGTATATTTCGGAAAATCGCCAAAGGATTTGAGTGTTAATGAGTGTGCTACGCTTGTAGGAATGTGTAAGAATCCTTCTTATTTCAATCCTGTGCGCGAACCAGAGCGTTGTCGCGAAAGAAGAAATGTCGTGCTTCAGCAAATGGTGAAAGCGGGTACACTCTCCGAGACAGAATATGCAACACTCTCAGAAGAACCTCTTAAACTGAACTTCCATCGTATTGATCATAAAGAAGGCTTGGGCGCCTATGTGCGTGAATACTTGCGCCGTATCATGATGGCTGAAAAACCCGATGCTTCCAAATATAAGAGTTGGCAAAGACAACAGTATTATGAAGACTCTTTAATGTGGGAGACCGATCCTCTTTATGGATGGTGTAAGAAGAATACCAAACGTGATGGCTCTACTTATGACATCTATACGGATGGTTTAAAAATATACACTACTATTGATTCTCGTATGCAGCAATATGCCGAAAAGGCAGTGTATACGCAGGTGGGTAAAAATCTGCAACCGAAGTTTGAAGCAGAACGTAAATCTTCTCCCAATTTCCCTTATAGTGCAGATTTAACTAGAGCGGATGTAAAGCGCCGCATTCAACGTGCCGTTCATCAGTCTGATCGCTATCGTATGATGAAAGCTTTAGGTGCAACGGACGATGAAATAGATAAGGCTTTTCATACGAAAGTGCCCATGACGGTATTTACCTATCAGGGCGAAGTGGATCGCATGATGACGCCGATTGATTCTATTCTTTATTATAAGAAGTTTTTGCGCTCTGCACTTGTTTCTATTGATCCTATGACGGGCTATGTCAAAGCTTATGTGGGTGGCCCCGACTTCTCACATTTTCAATATGATATGGCAATGGTCGGACGCCGACAAATTGGTTCTACAATGAAGCCTTTCGTTTATGCGATGGGATTGCAAGGAGGTATGACTCCCAACTCTACCATCTTAAACGTGCAGCGTAGCTATGGCGGATGGTGTCCGAGAAATGGTAGTCGCGCACGTTATGGATCACAAGTCACGTTGAAATGGGGTCTAAGTCAATCTAATAACTGGGTGACAGCTGGATTGATGTATCAAATTGATCCTACGGGACAAGGCCTTGTGAGAGACTTACATGCACTTGGAGTTGCCAATGATAATATGCAACCTTCTTTGCCTCTATGTTTGGGAACGTGCGATATTACTCCAGCCGAACTAGCATCGGCTTATACAGCTTTCGTAGAAAAAGGTATTCGACGTGCTCCCTTGCTCGTGACGCGTATAGAAGACAACGAAGGTAATGTGGTAGCTGATTTTACTCCACGCACAAATGAAGTGTACAGCGAAGAAACCGCTTATCACATGATAGACATGATGAAAGCGGTAATCGATCAAGGTACAGGTCGTCGTCTACGCTCGGTTTACGAGATGAAAGGCCCTATTGCTGGTAAGACAGGTACCACGAATACAAACTCTGATGGATGGTTTGTGGGGTGTGTCCCACAATTAGTCACAGCAGTGTGGGTGGGTGGTGATGAACGTGATATTCACTTCAATTCCACAGCTATAGGACAAGGTTCTGCTTCTGCGCTTCCTGTATGGGCTTTATATATGCGTAGAGTTTATGCTGATAAGTCGTTGGGGTACGATCCTGTACGAGACTTTGATAAACCAGAAAGCGTGTCTAAAGGAACTCACCACTCGGGTGGTGGGCATGGTGAAGATGCATCTGGGGGGGATGGAGAGAATGAATTCTCTGCTTCTTCCACAGAGGCAACTGAACCTGCCGAAAAATCGCAAAGCAAATCACAAGGAGAAAAGTACTTTGAATAAAAGAAGTGAACTATTCGCCAATGTTATAAGTAGTTCATACGATACTTACAAATAAACTATACAACTTATGAAGTTTGTTGCTATCATACCAGCAAGATATGCCTCTACGCGTTTTCCAGGGAAACCATTGGCAATGTTGCATGGAAAACCTATCATACAACACGTATACGAGCGTGTTGCACAAATATTTCCTGATTTATGTGTAGCCACGGATGATGAACGAATCCAATCTGTAGTGGAAGGTTTTGGTGGAAAAGCCATAATGACTTCTACGAATCATCGCAGTGGTACAGATCGCTGTTTTGAAGCCTATGGAAAGATGGGTACTAAAGCAGATGTGGTGGTAAATGTACAGGGAGATGAGCCTTTTATCGCTAGTTCTCAGTTGCGTGCTATTGCAGGTTGCTTTGACAATCCTGATACTCAAATTGCCACGTTGGTGAAGCCATTTGGACTCAATGCTTCAATGGAGTTGATAGAGAATCCAAATAGTCCCAAGGTGGTGGTGAGTAACGATGGTTTTGCGCTTTACTTCTCGCGCAGTGTGATTCCTTATCTGCGAGGCGTGGAACGTTCAGAATGGTCGAAACAGCATAATTATCTGAAACATATTGGCCTTTATGCCTATCGTACAGAAGTGCTAAAACAGATTACGGCTATGCCACAGGGTAATTTGGAAATCTGTGAATCACTTGAACAGTTGCGATGGTTGCAAGCAGGGTTACGAATTAAAGTGGGTACTACCGATGTAGAGACTATCGGAATAGATACTCCTGATGACCTGAAACGAGCTGAAAAATTTTTGAATCAAAAATAATTGACAAAATAGCATCATGAAACATTTATATATCCTTGCGCTTTTGTTAGGATTCTCTCTGTCTAATGTCATGGCCCAAAAGATAGAAGTGGGTTCATGTACTCTAAAAGACGGGGGCATATATACGGGTGAACTTAAAAGTGGCAAGCCGAGTGGCAAGGGTCGCGTACAATATGAGAATGGCGACACTTATGAAGGAAGCTTTGAAAAAGGTATGCGTCAAGGTGAGGGCACCTTTACCGCTGCTGATGGATCACGATATACTGGCAGCTGGATGAAAAATGAGAAGAATGGAAAAGGAACGTTTTTCGCTGTGAACAACAATCGTTACGAGGGATTTTGGCTTCGCAACAATAAGGAGGGTCGCGGAAAAATGTACTATTATAATGGTGATGTATATGATGGTATGTGGAAAAACGATGTGCGCAATGGCAAAGGACGTTATACCTATAAAAGTGGCGCTTATTATGACGGCGAATGGGCTGACGACCAAAAGAATGGAAAAGGTATTTTCGACTGGAATGATGGCTCTAAATACGAAGGCTCTTGGCTGAATAATCAGCGTAATGGTAGGGGAACGTATATTTATGCTGACGGCGATTACTATTATGGTGATTGGAAGAACGATATGCAAGATGGCAAAGGTGTGTACAAATTCCGTAATGGAGATGTCTATGAAGGACAATATGTTATGGGAGAACGCACAGGCGAAGGCGTATTTCGTTTTGCCAACGGAGATTCGTATGTAGGTAATTTTCTCAACGGCGAACAGAGCGGTCAAGGCACATTCCAGTGGAAAGGCGTCGCTTCATATACTGGACAGTGGCAAAACAATATGATGCACGGCAAAGGTGTGTACAAGTGGAAAAATGGCGATGAATACAACGGCGACTGGAAAAACAACCGTATGGATGGTGAAGGTACGCTTCGCTTCTCAGCTGGCGGAAGGTTTAAAGGTAACTTCCGCGATGGTAAGCGTGATGGACGAAGTGTAGAAATTCGTCCTGATGGAACCCGTATTGATTGCATTTATCGTGATGGCGTAAAGCATGGCAAGTATAAGGAATATGATGCTAATGGCAATGTGACAAAGTCTGGTGAATATTCCAATGGACGTGTTGTTCAGTAAAGTACTCGCAGCACAAGGGATTGCCACTTTATCACGAAGTATTGGCTCGTTGTGTTGAAGCATCGTCTAATGAATCTTTGGTATGGGAATGTCTTACATGTAAGAATCGTACTTGTTCTAAAGATAGAAATGTTACTGCAAAAAACAGAGAAAATAAAAATTCTTTGAAAGAATTAATTCGATGCGAATCTTCTCAAGACGAATCGTAGAATTATTCCAAACAAAGAATAACCATAAAGTAATATATCATGAAAGCCACGAACAGAAAAACAGAAAAGCCCAAGGCTAAGCGTACTCCGCGTCCCAAGCAACTCAAAATTGTAAAAAACGATGAGTGGCTAAAACCATTTGAGGGTGCCATCCAAGGACGTCACGATCATGCTCTCTATAAACTCAATGAGTTGACGGGAGGTAAGGGAAAGTTGATAGACTTTGCCGATGGACATCTTTATTTCGGATTGCATCGAACACCGCGTCAGTGGGTGCTGAGAGAATGGGCTCCCAATGCTACTGAAATATATCTAATTGGAACTTTTAACGATTGGAAGGAAGACCCTGCGTTTGCTTTCAAGCGTATTCCAGAAACAGGTAATTGGGAACTGAAGCTTCCTGGTAAGGTTCTTCATCACTTAGACCTCTACAAACTCTCTATCCATTGGGAAGGAGGACAAGGTGAACGTGTACCGGCATGGGCAAATCGTGTGGTACAAGACGAAGAAACGAAAATTTTTAGTGCTCAGGTTTGGCATCCACAGGAGCCTTATCAGTGGAAAGTTGAGAAGTTTCGTCCGCGCAGAGAACCTCTATTTATTTATGAATGCCATATAGGCATGTCGCAAGATGCAGAAAAAGTAGGAACATACAATGAATTTCGACTGAATGTATTACCGCGTATCATTGCAGATGGCTATAATTGCATTCAGATTATGGCCATTGCAGAGCATCCTTACTATGGAAGTTTCGGCTATCACGTAAGTTCGTTCTTTGCTCCGAGCAGCCGTTTCGGTACTCCTGATGAATTGAAACAGCTAATTGATGAAGCTCATGCCGCAGGTATTACGGTGATTATGGACTTAGTGCATAGTCACGCTGTGAAGAATGAGGTAGAAGGATTAGGCAATTATGCAGGTAATCCTGATCAATTCTTTTATCCCGCACCGCGACGTGAACATTCTGCATGGGATAGTCTTTGCTTTGATTATGGTAAGGACGATGTGATTCATTTCCTCTTATCTAATTGTAAATATTGGCTTACTGAATTCCATTTTGACGGGTTCCGTTTCGATGGTGTTACTTCCATGCTGTATTATAGTCATGGCCTGGGTGAAAGCTTCTGTGGTTATGGAGACTATTTCAATGGTCATCAAGATGATAATGCGATTTGCTATTTGACTCTTGCGAATTTATTGATTCATGAGGTCAATCCCCATGCTATCACAATTGCCGAGGAGGTAAGTGGCATGCCTGGTTTAGCAGCTCCTTTTAAAGATGGAGGTTATGGCTTTGATTATCGCATGGCCATGAATATTCCCGATTATTGGATTAAGACGATTAAGGAACGTAGAGACGAGGACTGGCATCCTTCTTCTATTTTGTGGGAATTGACCAATCGTCGTTCCGATGAAAAGACCATATCTTATTGTGAAAGCCATGACCAAGCATTGGTAGGCGATAAAACGTTAATTTTCCGTTTGATTGATGCTGATATGTATTGGCATTTTCGCAAAGGCGATGAGAATGGCAATGTACACAGAGGTATTGCTCTGCACAAGATGATTCGCCTTGTTACAGCGTCAACAATCAATGGTGGTTACCTGAATTTCATGGGCAATGAGTTCGGCCATCCCGAATGGATTGATTTTCCGAGAGAGGGGAATGGTTGGAGCTATAAGTATGCACGCCGCCAGTGGAACTTGGTAGACAATAAGAGTCTTTGCTATCATTATTTAGGTGATTTTGATAACGCGATGATTCATTTGCTTCGCCAGAATGTACACAATGCTCAGCGCGTACCTGTGCAAGAAGTATGGCATGATGATGGCGATCAAGTGCTTGCCTATATGCGTGGAGATCTTGTTTTCGTGTTTAACTTCTCGCCTGCACATTCTTTCGAAGGATATGGTTTCCGTGTTCCAGTGGGAGCCTATGATGTAGTGCTCAATTCGGATGCAGTAGAATATGGTGGCAATGGCTTTGCTGATGATAGTGTATGCCATCTAACTAATTATGATCCTCTTCTCGCACGTGATGGAAAGGGGTGGCTAAAGCTTTACCTGCCAGCTCGTTCTGCCGTGGTCTTAAAAAGACGTAAGGAAGAAAAGAATGCAGAGTAATATTAAAGCATACACAAATAATGGAAAAGAGTGAAGTCTATATTTGAATTTCCTTGAAATAAGTAAAAGGTTGGATACATTATTAAAAGCGTATCCAACCTTTTTCGTATTGCCTCGTTATAAATTTTGCTATGTTAAAGCATTTAATGCGAGCAAAAAACTTTATTGTATCTTCCATTCTTTTCCGTCATAAACTACAGGAAATAGAATTTCTTCGTTCGTTCCGTCTTTGTAGGTGATGTTTAGGAATACGTTGGCCATTTTTCCATCATCGTACATTTCAGAACGCATTACTTTTACGTCAATGGCGCCTTGCTTGTTTTTCTCAACATCTTTCTGATGTTGGCGGAGCATAATGATGATTCGCTGTTTATATTCTTGTGGCATATTGTTGCAAGAATGCATATTTGCTACGTAGCCATCGAAGTCACCTAATATCCTCATGCGATAGAATCTGACGGCAGCAGAATCCGCTTGCTCTTCTGTTGCATCAGAACTTGTTTCTGTGGAACCTTTATGACATGAAGTTAAGGAGACTATTGTCATTAGGAGCAATATGGTCTTGTATAATGTGCTATGAAGAAATAGACTAAAATGAAAATTCCTAAGCATTATTTTTGGCGAATGAATATGTTGATGGGGGTTCCCAAGAAATCCCAACGCTCTCGAATCTTGTTTTCAAGAAAACGCTTGTAGGGTTCCTTTACATACTGTGGCAAATTCGCATAGAATACGAAAGAAGGAATCTGTGTGTTGGGAATCTGTGCGCAATACTTTATTTTGATATACTTTCCTTTGATAGAAGGGGGAGGGTAGGATTCAATCAGAGGAAGTAACTCTTCGTTCAGTTTAGAAGTGGAGATGTGACGCTTGCGTGACAAGTAAACTTCTTTGGCTGTTTCAAGTACTTTAAAGATGCGTTGCTTGGTAAGGGCTGAGGCGAAGATAATAGGAAAGTCTACAAATGGAGCCATGCGACTACGAATAGCGTTTTCGAAATGTTTGATAGCTTCGTTTGACTTATCTTCCACAAGATCCCACTTGTTGACAACCACTACAATGCTTTTGAAATTTTTCTGAATAATCTGAACGATATTGAGGTCTTGACTTTCAATACCACGTGTGGCGTCAATTATCAAAATACATACATCAGAATTTTCAATGGAACGGATAGCTCGCATTACAGAATAGAACTCCAAATCTTCCGATACCTTGTTCTTCCTGCGTATACCTGCGGTATCTACAAGATAAAAATCGAATCCAAATTTCGTATATCGGGTTAAGATACTATCACGAGTGGTTCCAGCTATATTGGTTACGATATTGCGATCTTCACCTAAAAATGCATTGATGATGCTACTTTTACCAGCATTAGGACGTCCTACTACGCTAAAACGAGGTATGTTGTCATCTCCTTCGTCTTCCTTATCTTCTGGACCGAGCTTCTCAAGAATAAGATCTAGTAAGTCGCCCGTTCCGCTTCCAGTAATAGCTGAAATACAGAAAGGATCACCTAGTCCCAATTTGTAGAACTCGTATGAGGTGTAGCGATCTTCATTGTTGTCGGTTTTGTTGGCACAAAGAATCACGGGCACTTTTGTACGGCGAAGAATGCTAGCCACTTCAGCATCTAGGTCTGTAATGCCATTTTTGATGTCAACAACAAAGAGTACAACGTCGGCCTCTTCTGTTGCCAATGTTACTTGTTTACGGATTTCACCCTCGAAGATGTCGTCCGACTTGACTACCCAACCGCCAGTATCGACGATTGAAAATTCTCTTCTGCCCCATTCGCACTTACCATACTGGCGGTCGCGTGTAGTGCCGGCTTCATCGCTGACAATGGCCTGGCGAGTACCCGTAAGGCGGTTGAACAGGGTGGATTTGCCGACGTTAGGTCGGCCAACTATGGCTACTAATTTTGACACTTTTGTTCTTGTTTTTAGTTATTAGACTGATGTAGATCGTCAAGCCTATATTTAGTGAATGGTTATGAAGCTGTTGCTTGTTAGGAATGTTTGGCTAGGAGTTATGATAAAAACTTATGACAAGAGAGTCTTAAGTTTCGTCGGTTTTCTCCTTAGTCAAGCTTATATCCATATGCTTCTAGTCTTTTGGTATTGCTACGCCAATCTTTGTCCACTTTGACAAAGATTTCAAGGAAGATGCTTTTACCGAAAAACTTTTCCAAGGTTTTGCGAGCTTCTGAGGAGACTTTTTTCAAGGCTACGCCGCGATGTCCGATGATAATACCTTTCTGGCTATCTCGTTCTACGTAGATTACCGCATTGATATGAATGCGTTTATCGTCTTCCTTAAATTGTTCTACTACGACTTCTACGGCATAGGGTATTTCTTTGTCGTAGTAAAGTAATATTTTCTCGCGTATAATTTCCGTGACGAAGAATCGTGCTGGCTTGTCAGTCCATTGATCCTTATCGAAGTAGGGAGGAGAGTCGGGAAGAAGCTCTTTGATACGTTGCAACACGTTGTCTACATTAAATTTTACTTTAGCTGAAATGGGGAATATTTCAGCTTTGGGCAGGCTTTCGTGCCATTGAGTAACGAGCGCTTCAAGGTCCTTCTGATTGGAAATATCAATCTTATTGATAAGCACCAATACAGGCACATTCATCTTCTTTACTTTCTCAAGGAAATCGCTATTTTTATTAGGCTTTTCTACAACGTCTGTTACGTAGAGCAGTACGTCCGCATCTTGAAGGGCTGAGACGGAAAAAGCTAACATTTCCTCTTGTAGTTTGTAATTAGGCTTCAGCACACCTGGGGTGTCAGAGAATACAATCTGAGCATCGTCTGTGTTGATAATGCCCATGATGCGATGACGTGTAGTCTGAGCTTTGAAGGTAGCGATGGAAATGCGTTCTCCCATGAGTAGATTCATGAGAGTAGATTTTCCTACGTTAGGATTCCCGACGATATTTACAAAACCAGCTTTATGCATAAATGGATAGGCTTGTTTTCAAATGGCTAATGTGCTGATGCTTAATTGGAGGATATGCTTATACAGATATCCACAATTATGCATCGGCACATCAGTCTTATTGAGTAATTTCCTTTTAGATTGAATTACTTGGCATCATAGCCCCACTTCATGTAGGCTGCGCCCCATGTGAAACCTGCGCCAAATGCGCAAAGGATGAGGTTGTCGCCTTTCTTTAGCTTCTTCTCGTAGTCCCAGAGAGCTAAGGGAAGTGTGCCAGCAGAAGTGTTGCCATAACGTTGGATATTGAGCATCACCTGATCCATGGGTAATTCCAATCGATGAGCTACGGCTTCGATGATACGTACGTTTGCCTGATGTGGTACAACCCATGCAATGTTCTCCTTTGTTAAGTTGTTGCGTTCGGCAATCTTAGCACAAGCATCGCTCATATTGGTAACGGCAAACTTGAACACGGTGCGACCTTCTTGATGTAAGTAGTGCATACGATGGTCGATGGTGAAGTAAGAGGGACTACATACAGAACCGCCTGCCTTCATGCAGAGGAAAGGAAGCCCTTTACCATCGGTGCGTAAGTAGCTATCTTGCCATCCAAGATCTTCAGTGGTTGGTTCTACTAAGACAGCTGCTGCACCATCACCAAAGATGGGGCAAGTAGCTCGATCAGTATAGTCAACAATCGATGACATTTTATCAGCACCACACACTACAATTTTCTTGTATCTTCCGCTCTGAATCATACCTGAGGCGGCGTCCATTGCAAAGAGGAAACCGCAACATGCAGCTTGCATATCAATGGCGAAGGCATTTTTCATACCTAAACGGCCGATAACGATGCTAGAAGTAGAGGGAAAGTGGTAGTCGGGGGTAGTAGTAGCAACAATTACGCAGTCAACTTCTTGAGGATCTGTGCCAGTCTTTTCGAGTAATTGCTTTACGGCTTTACGTGCCATATAGCTAGTACCCAATCCTTCTTCATTCAGAATGCGACGTTCCTTGATACCGATACGTGTCATAATCCATTCGTCGTTGGTGTCGACCATACGAGAAAGTTCGTCGTTATTGAGTACGTATTCAGGAACATATCCACCTACACCGGTGATGACAGCATTGATTTTTTCCATAAGAAATATATGGTTTGGATGGCAGTATATATGGGGAAGATGAGATGCTTATTGTCCATGGAAGTATGGTGAAAGAATAAAATAGGATTCGCTTCCTTGTTCTGATAGCATTTTCTTCTACCTGCCAGGGCAAAACGTTTTTATAAAAAGAAAGTAGTTTAAGAATTACATGTTCCTAGCATTCATCAATGTCTGGATGAAACGCAGACAGGCGAGAAAACGTCAAGGAGCCATTTAACTCTTAAACTACCATGTTTGAATTGAGTGGGTTAATCCCCTCGAATTTACTCAGCCACTTCTTTTACGATAGCGAGCTTACCACGATAGTATCCGCAAGTGGGGCATACAGTGTGGTAAATGTGCCAACCACCACAGTTGGGGCAAATGGCCAATGTAGGAGCAACTGCCTTATCGTGAGTTCTACGCTTCAGAGTTCTTGTCTTTGATTGTCTTCTTTTAGGATGTGCCATTTTATTCTTTTATTTTTTAGTTTGAATTATTCTTTTGTTCGCAGCAGTGTGTTTTTTATTCGAAATCTTCTTCATCTTCCATCTCACGGACGATATAAGCCGTGACTTCGGGATTGCATTCTCCCTCGTCATGAACTCTCTGCATGGGTAGCGAAGTCTCGATGATTTCGTATACCTGCCATGAAAGGTCAATGTTAGGACTAGAGGATTCCAAGTAAAGCATATCTGCGGCATCGCTATCTTCGGGATCGCCATCTTTTACCTTTATCGTGTCTGATACTTCAACATTGATATCAAGAGGATCAAGGCAGCGGTCACACGCCACAGTTACGTATCCTTTAGCATAGATACCTACATTGTAGATATTGCCTGCGGATACTTTTACTGTTATTCCCACGTGAATGTCTCCGCCACTTATTTCTTCCTGCCCCAGGTCGGCAAAAAAGCGATCAGATAGCTCAATGTTAAGGCGTTTAGCTGCTTCGGCAACATGCGCCAAATTGATATTTAGGAGGTTTTCACTTTGCATAGCGGCTGCAAAGATAGTATTTTCTTATGAATTACAATGATGTGGAGTGTGATTTTTGCGCAAATATCTGCAATTTTGTGCGCTTTTGTTGTCCTCGTTTAGATGAAGTGGGGGATTTCAACGATTCTGCCTCCTTGTTCTGCTGAGATGCGTGTAAGTTCTGCCAACGACGACCATTCTGCGGCATCGTAAGCATCGATATCAAGAGGAAGTCCTTTTTGGAGACATTGAATAAGCCTAGCATCCATCGCATAATTCATTTCGTTGGCCACTCCCATTTGGTGGCCTTCAATCCAAAGTCTGGCAGCGTCAGAGGTGGCATATTCTTTTAGCTTTTTTTCTGCTTCAGAGCCTGTGAGTGTATGTGTATTGTCGAGTTGAAGTGTGGTTATTGGATATTTCTGTGCGTATGCTTTTGTTCCGCAGATGGTTTGTATTCTACTGTAAGGACGCGGTGTTGTTACGTCTAGTTGAAGTAAGATACTCACTTCTCTGTGGGTTTGGATGAGTGCGGTGTTGATACGTCCTATGGGGTCTTCTCCATTTGCTTTACTTCCTCGAGATGTGATGGAAACAAGTCGTTCCATGCGGTCTTCTCTGTGAAAACCCAAGAGTTGTGCAATGGGTCCTATTCCATGTGTAGGGTAGGGATTTCCTCCATGTGTGGCACATGAATGGGTCATCCAATTGGAGTGCGTGTCGTTGTGTGGGCAATTAGCTGCAACTGCTTGTGATAGATTGTGGATGTATGCGCCTTCGCAATGTGTTATTTCTCCGAAAAGTCCTTGCTTGTGCATTTCGAGAGTTTCGAGTGCAAAGTAGTCGTAGCAGCAATTTTCTGTCATAAACAGATGTCGCTGTGTGGCTTCTGCAGTGCGAACCAATTCATAGCATTCATTGATAGTTGTTGCAGCGGGAACTTCTACGGCTACATGTTTGCCTCGTTTCATCGCTTCGATGGCAATGGTTGCATGTGATTTCCACTCTGTACATATATATATAAGGTCTATATCGTCTTTCTTGCAAGCTTGAATCCACGCGTCTTCTCCTTGCAGTGTATGAGCACGATGCCGGCCGCTTTTTTCTAATTTTTGGTTGGCAAGTTCAAGACGCTCGGGGCTAAGGTCAGCAATGTATCTGATTTCGGCACCTTTGATATATGCGTATCTTTCGAGTGTTTTCATACCTCGGCTTCCAATGCCGATAAGTGCAATACGTACTAAGGGGATAGGCTTGCATGAGAGATTGAGGACGGAAGGCATGGCTTGTGTAAGGTCTTGATGAGAAAATTAGGTGGACGGAGGGGGTAAGTGGTAGCACATTCAAGTTCTATTAATCGGGATTGATTTTGCTCGGATGAAAAATAGAAATTGAGTAAAAGAAAAGTGGATGCATCAACTAAGACGCATCCACTTACCACTTGGGTGTTACCTTGCCCTTTGATAAGAACAATCAGTCGGAGCTTGTAAGTGTAAGGGGGATTACTTGCGGCTCTTGCCGTAGCGGCTCATGAACTTGTCTACACGACCAGCAGTGTCTACGAGCTTTGACTTACCAGTGTAGAATGGGTGTGAAGTGCTTGAGATTTCAAGCTTTACAACGGGATAAGTTTCTCCTTCGAATTCAACTGTGTCAGTTGTCTTGCAAGTTGAACGTGAAAGGAACATGTCGCCGTTGCTCATGTCCTTAAATACTACGGGACGATAATTCTCAGGGTGAATACCTTTTTTCATTTTGCTATAGCTTTTATGGTTTATCAAATTGTTTGGTAACAACTTTGTGTAATGGTCAGATAATCGGCTGCAAAAGTACCATTTTTTAGCTAAAGGACAAAACATTTGTTTGAATTTTCTTTGCGAAATGCTTTTTCTCTTCTATCTTTGTACTTGTCTTGAGGCTCTAGGCTTTAGAAGGTTATATGTTAGTATGTATATTCTGGAGCAACGGTTTCAGTAGATCTTATTATTATAAAAGATTTTAGTTGATATTTATGGCTTCTATATTTATGCGTGTATTATGTGGGGTAGTTAGTTCTTTTGTGTTTTGTCAGTTCGCTTTCTCACAAGGCATAGATGCCCTTTTCGCATCAGTGCCCAAAGAGGTGTTGCCTTTGCTTGATCGCACTTCTCGGCTAGATATGCTTGATTTGTATAATGGCAAGTTAGAAGCAAAAACGGAGAATATTTATGGCGGGCAATCGGAAATGCTCCTAAAAACGCACGATTATATGAAGTTGCGTGTCACGGATGCGAGCTTTTGGCAGATGAAACTGCTACCTGCCGGACACGATACTTTGATTTTATGTGTGCATACAGTTTTAGAGCCAGAGGCAATATCTTCAATTTCTTTTTATCGTCATGATTGGCATGTGCAAAAGCGTGAAATTCCGCATGTTGACATGAACAAGTTTGTTTCGTCTCAATCTACGTTGTCGCCCTATCGGAAACAGTATTTGATGGATTTAATGCGTGGTCAATCTTATCAAGCAAATTTGAACGATTCTACTACCAACTTAACCCTTTCGTTGGATCTTTCTTGCATTCCTATCAACGATAGGGATGATGCGCAGCGATTGTTTCATCCTATTACTTATAAATGGATAGGTGGCAAATATGTGTGTTCCTTGGATAAGGTGTTGGAAGTGAAGGCTATGAAACCATAGCTTACGCGTATCTATAATAGAGCTTTCTTTTTTTGTGAGTGCGTGCAAGTTGTGTGCACGGATATTTCTTGTTCAGGCTCCCTATCGTCTCTTTTAAGGGGATAATGAGTAAGGATATGTTTTACATCTTAGAAGACCATTGGTTGTTGAGCGTTTAAAAAAGTTTTTACTTGGTGATACTTTTAAATGTTCTTCTCCTCCCAATAACGGCTAGCCCAACTTTCACACCCCTAATATTGCAACTCTTGCTGTCATGGGCAAATCCAATCATTAGAGGTTAACTTTGTGTCCTACAAATTTGTATT
>UQKO01000040.1 GCA_900541575.1 uncultured Prevotella sp. | reverse complement strand
CATTTTAGCGGCTCAGCTTCGCTTCGCCGCTTTCATCTGCAAACTTAGTGCTATGTGCACCATTGGGCTTTCAGCCCGCCTTTACTAAATCCGCTTAAATAAAGAGATAGCTATTGGTCCAAAATTATCCCCCTTTTCCGAAACAGAAAAGGGGGATAAATCCAACACGCAAAAAAGTTCTTTCTAGTTTCGCGGGCAATATGCATCCCGCGTTGGAGACATTACAGGGTGGTTCTACGAAGGAATAAGTTTCTTCGTACACACGAAAAGACAAAGGAGTCTTTTCCTTTACTACTTCTGACTCGAGATTAAAGGAATAAACTTCATCTGATGCTCTATCTCACGTTGGCGTTTGCGCACGTAGGAAGAAGGCTTATACGAACTGAATCGACGCGGATTAGGCAGTGTGGCTGCAATCAGAGCACAATCACCACGGCGAAGTTCCAAGGCCGAACATCCAAAGTTTTGCTTTGCCACAGCCTCTACGCCATAGATATCCGTGCCCATTTCTATACTGTTAAGATACACCTCCATAATGCGTTCCTTCGACCACAAGAGTTCTATAAGCACCGTGAAATAAGCCTCGAAGCCTTTACGTATCCACGAGCGAGAGGGCCATAAGAACACGTTCTTCACCGTTTGCTGCGAAATAGTGCTTCCGCCTCTTCGTGCACGACCTTTCAGTCGGTCGACAGCGGCATCTTGAATGGCTCCAAAATCAAAACCATGATGATGGAGAAACTGCTGATCTTCCGATGCCATAACAGCCACAGGCATATAGCGCGACATCTCGTCGAGCGACACCCACTTGTGATGAACTATGGGGGGCTCCCCCTTTACCACATGTTCGATGCTGCGAATGGCCATTAGTGGTGTTATCTTCACTGGCATCCATTTATAATAGAACACGGCTAGCACCGAAGAGAGTAAGAAAAAGAGGAAGGCAATCTTGAGAATTTTGAAAAATAAATTAAGCATGCGTGTGTTGTGCGTCTATCCCAAAAAGGACTTACAGGAGAATTCCCCGCAAGTCCTATATTTGGTCATGGCTACGCCTCTTTCCCCATGGGCCGAGATGGCGAAGCCTTCTGTTCGAGATTGAATTTCTCCGTGATTTAGAAAGGAAGGTCGTCGGCTGTACCTTCTTCAGAAGGAGCGGGAGCTGCCACATTCTGTGTAGGAGCCGCGGGCTGAGTGGGAGCTACACCCGCAGGAGCACCATAAGCAACCTGAGCCGCAGGATCAGCTGGAGCTACTTCTCCACGCTGAACACGCCATGCGCGAATACTATTGAACCAACGGCCATTGTATTCGTGAGCATCAATATCAAACGATACAGTCAACTCATCGCCTACTTGTATATTAAATTCTTTCAAACGGTCTTCACCAAACACGTCGAAAACGCAGTGCTTGGGAAACTGCTCGTGAGTTTCGATAACAAAGCTCTGTACTTTCCAAGGATTACCAGTACGTGCAGATGTACCCGTACGAGCTTCCAAGGCATGCGTAATTTTTCCTGAAATATCCATTTATCTAATGCTAATTTATTATGTATTTAAATTGATGTCGCGAAGTTACGAATTTTCTTTGGCGCAGAAGAAAATAATATAGGAAAACTTCCCCCGTTAGTAAAATAATGCGTAAATTTGCCCTACAAAACAAATCAAAAGATCAAGCATGAAATTCGTATTACCCAGTTCGCAGCTTTTGGCTCGTCTGACCACCGTAGGCCGCGTCATCGTACAGAAAAACAATCTTCCCATACTCGACTGCTTCTGCTTCGATATTAAAGGGGAAGAGCTGACCATCACGGCTTCTGACAATGATACCACTATTACATCGACAATCAAGCTTCTTGAATGCGACGCAGATGTGCGCTTTGCCGTCAATGCAAAAACCATGCAAGATGCGATTAAGGAAATTCCCGAGCAACCACTCGAATGCTACCTTAACACTGACACATTGGAACTGACCATTGACTATCAGAACGGGCAGTACAAACTCATGGCACAAGATGCCACTGAATATCCGATTCCTGCTACAACAGAAGAACAACGCATCGATTTAACCATCAGTAGCCAACACCTGCTTTCTGGCGTATCACGCTCTATCATTGCTGCCGCCAACGACGTATTGCGTCCGCAGCTGAACGCCGTATGTTTCGACTTAAAAGATCACAAACTTTCCATGGTAGCCAGCAACGGCAACCACTTGGCACTAACACAGGTGCCTATGGGAACAATCGAAGAAGAGGGAACTTTCTTGATGGGCAGCCGTCCCGCAGGATTGCTTAAAGCAATACTAGGCAAGGGAGAAGGCGACACTTTACTGAGTTTTGGCGCTAGAAGTGCCATCGCCAAAACCTCGGAATATACATTAACTTGCCGTCTGGTGGAAGGACGCTACCCCAACTATCGCAGTGTGATTCCTCAAAACAACCCCAACGTGATTACGCTCAATCGCATAGGACTAGTCAATCTTCTGCGTCGTGTGCGAATCATGGCCAATCCACAAGCTATGTTGGTAAAGTTTATTCTTGATGGTAGTACATTGAAAATAACAAGCCAGGATGCCGACTTCGGTTGCTCCGCAGAAGAGACCATGCTTTGCGACTATTCGGGTATGCCTATGCGCATTGCCTTTAAAGGTTCTACCCTACTCGACTTGATTCAGAACATTGATGGCGAAGAGATTGTAATGAAACTCTCCGATCCTAGTCGTGCCGGCATTATCCTTCCTGCTAAACAAGAAGAAGACGAAGAGGTGCTCATGCTCATCATGCCTTCAGTATTTACTGACTAAAGACGGAATACTTTCACACCCTTTTCTGAAAGGATACGATAGTTATTATCCTTCACACCCTCTAACATCTAGACATTGAAACTTTCACTTTCACGCCCAATCATATTTTTCGACATTGAAGCTACGGGACTGAATGTCGCAACCGATAGGATTGTAGAACTCTGCTACATCAAGCTCTTTCCCAACGGCGAAGAAGAGGTGAAGACCCAGCGTTTTAACCCTGGGCTGCACATTTCGGCCGAGGCTTCAGCTGTCAATGGTATCTTTGATGAAGATGTGGCTAGTTGCCCCACTTTTAAAGAGAAAGCCACTGAACTGGCTAAGACCTTCACGGGATGTGACTTGGCAGGATTCAATTCCAATCATTTCGACATTCCACTCCTCGTAGAGGAATTTATCCGTGCAGGAATTGACTTTGATATCACTGGGGCTAAGTTCGTTGATGTGCAAGGTATTTTCCACAAGATGGAAAAACGCGATTTGACCTCTGCCTATAAGTTCTATTGCCACAAAGACTTAACCCAAGCTCATACTGCCGAGGCCGACACACGTGCCACGCTTGAAGTGCTCGAAGCGCAGCTCGACCGATATGCGGAAGATGGACTGAAAAATAGCGTGCCCTACTTGGCAGAATTTTCACGTCGTAATCGCAATGTCGACTTGGCTGGACGCATTGTCTACAACGACCAGGGCGTGGAAACCATCAACTTTGGAAAATATCGCGGCAGAGCCGTTAGCGAAGTGCTAAAACGTGATCCTGGCTATTTCGCTTGGATTATGCAAGGCGACTTTACACAAAATACGAAACAGACCTTCATGAGAATCAAGCTCAGAGGGGTATGATATTCCACACTATAACGACTCAATCCACACACAGAAATGAAAGGCAAACACATCGTATTGGGTATCACAGGAAGTATTGCGGCCTATAAGGCTTGCACGCTGATAAGGCTCTTTGTTAAGGCTGGTGCAGAAGTGCAGGTGGTTATCACGCCTGCGGGAAAGGAGTTTATCACTCCTGTTACGCTCTCTACACTTACCTCGAAGCCCGTCGTTAGCGACTTCTTCTCTCGTCGCGATGGCTCATGGCATAGCCATGTCGACCTCGGACTTTGGGCCGACGCGATGGTGATTGCTCCTTGTACAGCCTCCACACTAGGCAAGATGGCCAATGGCATTGCCGACAATATGCTAGTGACTACCTACCTCTCGATGAAAGCGCCCGTGTTTATTGCTCCCGCAATGGATCTCGATATGTATCGACACCCAGCCACCCAACAAAATATTGACACTTTGCGCAAACGAGGCAACCACATTATCGAAGCTGCCTCAGGAGAATTAGCAAGCCACTTGGTGGGGAAAGGACGTATGGAAGAGCCCGAAGCTATATTCCAAACAATAAGAAACTACTTCGACGAGAAAGAGGCTACTACTCAAACGCTCGCAGGACAGCGCATTCTGATTACAGCAGGACCTACTTATGAGAAAATTGATGCTGTGCGCTTCATCGGCAATTTTTCTACAGGAAAGATGGGTTTTGCCTTGGCCGAAGAGTGCGCTCGTAGAGGAGCGGAAGTGGAACTAATTGCTGGCCCCGTGGCCTTGCAGACGAGAAATGAAAAAATTCATCGCACAGATGTGACAAGTGCGGAAGAGATGTACAAGGCTACCCTAGAGAAATTTGACCTTTGCAACTCGGCCATTCTCTGTGCAGCAGTGGCCGATTTTACACCTTCTTCTGTGGCCAATCACAAGATTAAACGCGAAGGAAGCGGCGGTTTACATATAGACCTTGTACCCACTCACGACATTGCTCGCGAACTTGGACAACGCAAACGTGCAAACCAGAAATTGGTAGGGTTTGCATTGGAGACGGATCATGAACTTGAACACGCTGTGGGAAAATTGCAACGCAAGAATTTAGATTTCATTGTGCTCAATTCTTTACGCACGCCAGGAGCTGGATTTGCCGTAGATACGAACCAAGTGACATTGCTCTTTGCCAACGGCGACCATAAGGAGTATGGGTTAAAGAGCAAGACTGAAGTGGCCAAAGACATCATTGACAACTTACAATAAACACACATAAGCGTATGAAAGGCAAGCACTTTCCTACTTCAAAAAGGCACAACGCGGGCTGCGCAGTAATCACTGTGTGGCTCGTTCTTGCGTGTATAACGTTTCTTCTTCCCTCTCGCCTTCAAGCACAAGAATTGGATGCTCGCCTAACCATCAACCACCAACAGGTGCAAGGTACTAGCACCTCGGTGTTTGAGACACTCAAGACCTCACTCGAACAATTTCTTAACGAGCGACAGTGGACGCAACTTCAATTTAAAAAGAACGAGCGCATCTCATGCAACTTTTCCATCACGATCAAGAAATATTCGCCAAGTGAGAACACCTTCCAAGGCACACTTTTCGTAAATGCCTCTCGCCCTGTATATGGGTCGAATTATACTACGACGGTGTTTGCCTTCAACGATCCTAACTTCAACTTTACTTATCAGGAGTACGATCAACTAGACTTCCGCACAGACGTGATAGACAATAATCTCACTGCGATGCTCGGCTATTATGTCTATCTCATTTTAGGTATGGACATGGATGCCATGTCGCCCCTCGGAGGTACGGAGTACTTACAAACCGCACAAAACATTGTGACAGGAGCTCAGAGCATGCAAGAAAAGGGATGGAAGGCTTTCGACAACAACAAGAATCGCTACGCTATCATAACGGATTTGCTCGACGGAGGTATGGAACCTTTCCGCCGAATGCAGTATACTTACTATCGCGAGGGACTCGACGTAATGAGCGAAAACGTGGAAAGAGGACGCGCAGCCATCACACAGGCCATCACACTACTCAAACAAGCGCATGAGAATAAGTCGATGAGCCAACTTCCACAGATTTTTACTGAATATAAGCGCGACGAAATAATGAATATCTACAAGGGACATGCTTCGGCCAAAGAACGCGAAGAAGTGGTGAATATATTGACACGCATCAATGCTTCGCAAAGTTCGTATTGGCGAGAACTGACGAAATAACTGCGCAGAATAACGTTCTACATTGTAACAATCATCGCGATACAAATGATGAACTTAAGTTTCGGATTTAGCAGAACGGGCTGAATCCGAAAGTTGAGTTACATTAAATATATGCAGATATGCTGAAACATCTGACTATTTCCCACTATGCTCTGATTGAGCATCTCGATATAGACATCGCTTCTGGCTTTTCCGTGATTACGGGTGAAACAGGAGCGGGAAAAAGTATCATGCTCGGTGCTCTCAACCTTTTGCTCGGAGGACGCGCTGATGCAAAAGCAATACAAACGGGCGAACGAAAATGCATGGTTGAAGCGGCATTCAACATTGAACATGCAGGTTTGGAACCTTTCTTTGCCAACAATGACATTGACTTTGATCCGCAAGAATGTATCGTGCGAAGAGAAGTGATGCAAAGCGGAAAAAGTCGCGCTTTTATCAACGACACCCCCGTGACAGCGGCCAAACTGAAAGAGATTGGAGCTTCACTTATTGATATTCATTCGCAGCATCAAAACTTACTCCTTCGCAATGAGCACTTCCTTATTGACACACTCGACATCATGGCAGAGCAGCAAGATGCTGTCTCTGCTTACAAGTGCCTATATGGACAGTGTAAGCATGCAGAAGTGGCACTCCAACAATTGCAAGAAAGGGCTGAAAAAGGAAAAAATGATGAGGATTTTCTGCGTTACCAATTATCGCAACTAGAGGAAGCATCGCTTACTGACAACGAACAAGAGGATTTGGAAGCCGAGCAGGACGTACTAAGTCATGCAGAAGAGATTAAACAAGGACTTTATAATGCGCAAAACATGTTGGCTACGGAAGACATAAGCGTGTCTCATGCACTGCGTTCGGCCGAGGATGCATTGTATGCCATTTCCGACAAGTTCACGCAAGCAAAGGAGTTGGCCGAGAGGCTAAAGAGTGTGCGCATTGAAGTGGACGATGTGGAATCAGAACTAGAGGCTGCTGTCGGGGACGTAGAGTACGACCCCGAACGCCTACTATTCATAGAGGATCGTCTGAGTTTGATTTACAATCTAGAAAAAAAGCACAACGTAAGCACCATTGCTGAACTAGCTGACATAACAGAGAAGTTACGTATAGAACTTAATGCGATAGACAATCTCGATGACGACTTGGAGCGCCAAGCAATCGAAGTAAATCGACTAAAAGGCTTACGCGACCATTCTGCAGATGTGCTTACAAAAGCACGTAAGAAAGCGGCTCTGGTGATAGAAAAAGAACTCACCAACGCACTGAAAGAATTAGGTATGCCCAATGCGACGATGAAAATGGATATTACTCCACGCACCGAGCCTGACAGCACTGGAGCCGATAAGGTGACGTTTCTATTCTCAGCAAACAAGAATGTGCCCCCACAAAATGTGAGCGACATTGCTTCGGGCGGAGAAATTGCCCGATTAATGCTCGCACTGAAAGCTTTAATTGCTCGCCGTACGGCTCTACCTACCATCGTGTTCGATGAAATTGACACGGGGGTTTCGGGCACTATGGCCGAAAGTATGGCTAAGGTGATGAAACAAATCGCAGCAAATTGCCAAGTACTTTGTATCACTCATTTACCGCAAATTGCGGCTTTGGGAACTCACCATTTTAAAGTCTATAAGGAAGATAGTCAAGACACCACTAGAAGTCATATCATCCCCCTTACCAACAACGAACGAATTGAAGAAATAGCGCACATGCTCTCTGGCGCAGAAATCACAGAAGCTGCCATTGACAATGCCAAAGCGCTACTTAAAACAAAATAACTAAATAGCCATAGTCAACTTGCAGAATATGAAGACTTTTCCTATGATAAAATATATGCTCCCCGTAGCCTTACTACTGGCTACCACCTCTGCCCATACAGCAGTCAACGTAGAAGTAAAAGATGCCTACAAAGCCATGCTGCAAATTAACACCTACAACGGCCAAGGCCAACTACTCAAATCGGGGCCAGCCTTTTTCATCAATAACCAGGGAGATGCTGTAGCCGCATACAACTTGCTAAAAGGAGCTCAACGCGCAGAAGTGATAGATTATAAAGGGAAGAAATATTCTGTCTTTCGCATTTTAGGAGCCAATTCTAATGCAGACTTGGTAAAGTTTAGTATCAAAGGAGTAAATAAGAACGAATACTTCTCGCTAACTTCAACCACGGCTACACAAGGTGCCGCTCTGACTTTACTTCACTATACACAAAATAAGAAGGAAGTGATGCCACAAATTACCATTACCAACGCTGTGGCTTACGCTCCTTATAGTTATTACGACGTCAGTGCCACCAACGATAGCCTCAACTTCAACTGCCCACTCATTGATAATCAAGGCATACTTACAGCGGTGGTTCAGCGCAACGCAGGAAAGAATGCTTCACACGCTTGTGCCGTTGACGCTCGTTTTATCAACGACCTAACGATTAACGCTACTGCGGCCTTCAACTCCGATCTTACAAGCATGGCCATCCCCAAAGCTCTACCTCAAGAGCGCAATGACGCACTGACCTATCTTTATATGCTTTCACAAAATGATTCTATCGCATGCATGAATGCATATAATGATTTCATTGATCGCTACCCTACCATACCCGAAGGTTATCTAGAAAAGGCTAAATTTAAAACAAACAGAGGGCTCTATGCACAAGCGGAAGCTGACTTTACCACCGCTTTCGATAAAGCGAAGAATAGTAAAGACTCTGCCGCAACAAAAGAGGACGCCATTCATTACACTCTGAGCAACATGATTTATAAGAAAATCATGGAGCAAGGACGCGACACCCTATCTAATGGTTGGAATCTAAAACGAGCCGAAGAAGAGGCAGTAAAGGCATACGCCATTCAGCCAAATGCGCTTTACAAAGTGCAAGAAGGTAATTGCCAGTACGCCGAGAAGGACTACCAAAGCGCATACGAGAGTTTCAAGAAAGCATGTGAGGACAAAGACTTTGCCTCTTCGGAAACTTTCTTCTCCGCAGCTCGTTCCTTAGAATTGGCCAAAGGCGATTCAAAAGAAGTGATTGCATTACTCGATAGCTGCATTTCCCTTATTCCAGCAAATGCAAGTGCAAACTATGCACAATTTTATTTTGAACGCTCACAGCGTTTAATCAATGCTGGAAAATACCGCGATGCAGTGGCCGACTACAATCAATATGAGCAGATGATAGGGCCGCGCAATCTCTCAGAGCAATTCTATTATCTCCGCTCACAAGCCGAAGAGAAAGCACACATGTACCAACAAGCCATTGATGATCTACACTCTGCCATCGCCATATCGAAACATCCCGTACTTTATCAGATAGATGAAGCGGCTCTTTTGCTCAACATCGGCGAAACAAAAAGTGCGATCGAAGCCGCTGAAAAGATACTGAAGGTTCTTCCTGAAAATCCTGATTGCTATAAAATAATCGGCGTTGGCTACGGACAATTAAAGAACAAGCCTTTAGCACTTAAATACTTAAACAAAGCTCGCGAATTGGGCGACGAGAGCGTTGATTCATTGATTGAGAAATTTAAATAAAACTCCATGTGCATGAAGCGTTTACACGCTCCATCTAGATTTTGCTTAACAAACAATGTGGGGCTTCCGTACATACGAATAATGCCGAATGTCCATTGTTGCATTAAGAGCAAAAGAGTACATGAGAAATACGACACTATGATGAAGAATATCCTGTGGGCTATTGTGTGCCTATTCATTGCCTGTCAAAGCCGTGAAGTGCAAGCACAAATTGCCCGTCCCATCAGCGGCGTAACTGCCCGAGGACAAGGACTTGGTTTTGACGACGATCAGCGTAATAGCGGATTCAGCAATGATAGTACTGAAACGATTGACGTTCCCGAGGGCATCTATGCTTGGCATATTAGTCCCCGTTTCGGCGACATCATTCCAACGCAGTATGACACCATTCCCCATGGTTTCCAAAATAGCAACCAAACCATGGGAATGAGTGGTCACTACAATTATACAGGCAACTTGGGTAGCCCACGCGTGAGCAGATTGTTCAGCGAGGAAGGCAAGAACATGCAAAGCAATCCGTTCCTATTTAAACTACCATATAGCTTTTTTCTAAGCGAAGCTCAAGACATTTTATTTACCAATACAAAATCGCCTTTTACCAATCTGACATACCACTCTTGTGGCAACAAACAGAATGGTGAAGATCGCCTCAAAGCTTTATTTTCCGTCAATGCGGGAAAACGGCTCGGTATGGGAATGAAAGCCGACTATCTGTATGGACGTGGCTATTATCAAGGACAATCTACTGCCGACTTCGATGGGACTCTCTTTGCCTCCTATCGAGGAGAGCAATACCAAATGCATACATTCTTTCAGCATACATACTTGAAAACGCGTGAGAATGGTGGTATAGAAAATGATGACTACGTGAATCGTCCAGAGACTTTCCCTACTAGATACGGCACTGGCGATATGCCCATCAATCTTGCACGAGCATGGAACAAAATTGGTGGCAATCAGTTTTTCTTGACTCATCGTTATAGTTTAGGGTTTAGAAGATACCGCGATGCCAAAGGCAATATTGTAAAGAAGCCTACGCCCCCCCTAGCCACAAACGTACAAAAAAATGGTAACACACTAAAAACAGACAGTCTACAACAGACAGATAGTAATGCAGCATTGTCTGTCAAGACTGTACACCCACGATTGCCTCGTACACCACACGAGAATGTTGCCCAAACGGATGCAACGCAAGAAGACACTCTGAAGATAACTAGCGAGTTTGTGCCAGTAAGTAGTTTCATTCATACGCTGCGTATTGATGACAACACCCGCAAGTTTATCTCCAACGAAAGAAACAACGCAGACAATCCAGGCTACTTCTCCGACTTCTATCTTCCAGGAGATTCTGCTTTTGATCGCACCCATCACTTGGGAATAGAGAACACTTTTGCCGTTGAACTGCATGAGGGAATGAATCGATGGATGAAGATGGGACTTCGCCTGTATGGCAAGCATGAATTGGCAAAATTTGACTTCCGGCTTCCAGCTCAAATACAATTTACGCAAAAGACTAAGTTCACAGAGAACTACTTTACCGTGGGTGCGCAACTCATAGAGCAGAAAAGCAAAATCATCCGATATAACGTACTAGGAGAACTCCGTACAACAGGAAGTGATTGGGGCGAATTTAATGTAGAAGCCGACGCACAACTTTTCATTCCTCTCAAGAAAGACTCGATACGCTTTAAACTCGATGGATTCGTGCGCAACGAGCGACCGTCCTTCTACTACAGACATTATTATTCGCGCAATGCATGGTGGGATAATAATGATCTAAAGAAGATGTTTCACGCTCGTATTAACGCACAACTATCTTACCGCGATTTATTCGTGAAAGCAAGCTTGGAAAATATTCAAAACTACACCTACTTCCAAGAGATTCTCGATCCCTTCACCAACTCCGACGAGTACACATCTTACCACCACAGTGTAAGTGTAGCACAAGCCAGCAAGAATGTGCAACTCCTTGCACTCACTCTTGGATACAATTTACGAGCAGGCGTGTTTCATTGGGACAACGAGATTACCTATCAGACAAGCACCAATAAGAGCGTGCTTCCCGTACCCACTTTCATGGCCTACAGCAATGCCTATCTGCTATTTAGAATAGCCAAGGTGCTGCGTACAGAGATTGGCGTGGATATGCGCTATTTTACTCGCTACAATGCTCCTGCATATTCTCCTATTATAGGACAATATGTAGTGCAAGATGCTACGTATGCCACGTCTGTAGGCAATTATCCAATCATCAATGCCTACGCAAATTTCCATTTAAAACGTACACGTTTTTATCTCATGGCATCGCACGTCAACTATTCTTCAGGCAACGGCAAGCCATTCCTCGTTCCACACTACCCACTCAACCGAATGACCATTCACTTCGGTGTATCATGGAACTTCATCAACTAGCAGACTCCTTGATGAGCATCCCCAAAACGAAAGAATCTCGCAAGAGAGAATAAAGGCATACTCATACCCCGAAAGTTTCGCAGCTCAAAAGTAGGAGTATCTCTCTTTAGCGAAAATTAAATATATAGGAAGCAAGAATAAGAATGAAAGAATTACTTTTGCATTCCATACCAACTTAGACACCATTATTAAACAATATGCAAATAGACAATATGCAAACATCGATAGACATACGTCAGCTCAACGAGCAGATTGAAGCCGAGTCAAGATTCATCACAGACTTGACAGAAGGCATGAACCGCACCATTGTAGGTCAAAAGCATCTAGTAAACTCCTTACTAATCGGTTTGCTTTCCGACGGACACATTCTGCTTGAAGGAGTTCCTGGTTTGGCAAAGACACTAGCCATAAAGACATTGGCTTCCTTGATTGATGCTAAGTTTGGTCGCTTGCAGTTCACTCCCGACCTACTTCCGGCCGACGTAATTGGTACGATGATTTATAGTCAGAAGGACGAAAGTTTTAAAGTAAAGAAAGGTCCTGTTTTTGCCAATTTCGTATTAGCTGATGAAATCAATCGTGCTCCAGCCAAAGTGCAGAGTGCTCTTTTGGAAGCAATGCAGGAACACCAAGTAACGATTGGCGATAATACATTTGCACTTCCCGAGCCATTCCTCGTACTTGCAACGCAAAATCCGATAGAGCAAGAAGGGACATACGAACTTCCCGAAGCCCAGGTAGACAGATTCATGCTAAAAGTAATTATAGACTACCCCACTCTAGAGGAAGAAAAGAAAATTGTACGCGCACATCTCAATGATAGCTTTACAAATCCCCGCCCCGTCATCGACACACAACGCATTGTTAATGCCCGTCAGACGGTGAAGCAAGTATACATTGATGAACGTATCGAACAATATATAGCAGATATTGTATTTGCTACGCGTTACCCCCAACAATACAAATTGGGTGATTTGGAACACTACATCTCGTTTGGAGGTTCTCCTCGCGCTAGCATCAATTTAGCATTAGCTTCAAGAGCATGCGCTTTCATCAAGCGCAGAGGTTATGTCGTGCCCGAAGATGTAAGAGATATTGCCGCCGATGTGCTTCGCCATCGTATTGGCCTGTCTTACGAAGCAGAAGCTGCCAATGTGAAAGCTGACGACATTGTGAAGGAGATACTCAACAAGGTGGAAGTACCCTAAAATCTATGGAAACTTCAGAACTGCTTAAACGCGTCAGACGCATAGAAATAAAGACCAAGGCGCTCACCAACAATATCTTCGCTGGTGAATATCACTCAGCCTTTAAGGGACGCGGTATGTCCTTTGCTGAAGTACGCGAATATCAGCCGGGCGACGATGTGAGAGACATTGATTGGAATGTCACGGCTCGTATGAATAAGCCTTATATTAAGGTCTTTGAAGAAGAGCGTGAACTCACTCTAATGCTCTTAGTGGATCTTTCTAAGAGTGAGACTTTTGGTACGAAACAACGCACTACACGAGAACTTGCCACAGAGATTGCTGCCACTTTGGCTTTCTCTGCCATGCAGAATAATGATAAGATTGGTGTCATCTTCTTTACGGATCGAATAGAAAAATTTATTCCACCACAGAAGGGACGCAAACACATCCTTTATATCATTCGCGAATTGCTTTCGTTTGAGCCACAAGGTAAGCGCACCAACGTGGCTGTGGCGCTAGAGTATTTAGTAAAGATTATGAGCAAACGTTCCATAGCCTTTGTACTGAGCGACTTCTTGGATAAATCAGACTATTCTCGCCCGTTACTCGTAGCATCTCGCAAGCACGATGTGGTGGCTCTGCACCTCTTCGATCATTGTATGGCACAACTTCCCAATGTGGGACTGATTAGAGCGAAAGATACAGAGACTGGACACGAGCAATATATAGATACCTCGAATCCAAATGTACGCAAGCATTATCGCCAATGGTGGATTAACCACTGCAACATGATAGATACGCTGTTTAGAAAGAGCCAAGTGGACTATGCGTCCATTGCCACTGATGCAGATTATGTGCGCCCACTCATGAATCTCTTTGCACAACGATAGTGTAGAGACTTACGACGATTCACGTTATGACCAAACAATCCTTACATATTAATATCCAATTGGCACTGATCATCGTATCGCTGCTATCCATTGTTTCTCCAAGCCTTGCCCAAGTAGTGGCAGAAGCGAAGATGGACACTTCGACCATACTCATTGGTGAGCAAGTGCGTGTGTGCGTACAATGTAGTGTCAATCGTAATCAAAAAGTGATTTTCCCCTACTTTCAGCCCCAACAAGAATTGACTCATGGGGTGGAAGTGGTCAACAATGGGGGAATAGACACACTCAGACTAAACGATGGCAAACGCATACAATTCACTCGATACTATACCATCACCTCGTTTGATTCCGCAGTATACAAAATTCCCCCCTTTCAGATTAAGGTGGATGGAAAAGTCTATGCCACACGAGGTTCTTTAGGGCTGAAAGTCAACACAGTAGAGGTTGATACCACGCACGTTGACAAATTTAATGGTCCTCACGATGTGATTGATCAGCCATTTGAATGGTCATGGCAAATGCTGCTTTTGGCTCTAATAGCTTTGGCTGCGCTATGCGTTGTCTTCGCATTGAGCATACGTCTGTCTGACCCACGACTTATTACGCGCCGCGTAGTAATTCATCCCCCCGTTCCGGCTCATGTCACGGCTATCGAAAATATTGACCATATTAAGAAGAACCCCACTCCAGATAGCAAACAATACTATATGGAACTGACCTCGACGCTTAGAACCTACATTGAGAAACGATTCGGATTCAGCGCTCGTGAGATGACTACAGCCGAAATTATAGACCATCTGAGCCAAAGTGGTAATGAAGAAGCTATCAGTGAACTGCAAAGTGTGCTCATCACGGCCGACTTAGTAAAGTTTGCCAAACATACCCCCTCTCTGCCAGAACAAGACCGCAACTTGGTACAAGCACTTGACTATGTGCAGACCACAAAACTTCAACCACAGCAACTACCGCAGCCTCGTGTGGAATACCAATCACTTTCCAACAAGCAGCAGATTCTATGGCGCAACATCATGCGCGTACTCCTTGTGTTGCTCACAGCATTGTTTATCGTACTGACGGCATACAACCTATGGCTTGCCTACAGCACATTTGCATAACCCTTACTCATGACATTTGCTAATCCCGCCTATTTCCTCTTGCTCCTACTCCTTATACCTTGGATTGTATGGTACTTTTTGTTCCGTTCTAAGAGCGAGAGCCACATCCAATGGGCCTCAACCGAAGCCCTACGCAGAGTTCCCCATACATGGCGTACACGTTTAGTGCATCTTCCTTTCTTCTTACGCACGGTACTCTACGTGTTAGCTGTCATCATCTTGGCTCGTCCCCAAACAGGAAGTTCTTGGCGTACAGGACAAACCGAAGGTATCGACATCATGATGGCACTTGATATATCAACAAGTATGGCCACTCCAGATATCAGTCCTAATCGCATCACGGCAGCCAGGGATGTTGCCCTCGACTTCATCAATAATCGTCCGAACGACAACATAGGACTCACCCTCTTTGGTGGCGAAGCTTTCACACAATGTCCGCTCACCACAGACCATGCCACATTGATGCAGAGTTTCAAGGGAGCAAATTGTAATCTACAGAACGATGGTATTATCCAGCCTGGAACTGCCATTGGAATGGGCATTGCAAGTGCCGTATCGCATCTAGAAAATAGTCCCTCAAAAAGCAAGGTTGTCATCTTGCTCACTGATGGTGCTAACAACACTGGCGAGATTTCCCCATTAATGGCTACCGATATGGCCAAGAATCTAGGTATCAGAATCTACACAATTTTATTAGGAAGCAATAGTAAAGTGAATGTACCCGTAGCACAACTGCCCAATGGCGAAGTATATACACAACAAGTAGATGACACCACAGATCCTTCCACGCTCAAACAGATAGCCAACGAAACAGGAGGAATTTTCTACCACGCCTCCTCGCGTTCCTCGTTGAAGCAGGTATACGACGACATTGACAAACTTGAGAAAACAAAACTTAAAGTGAACCAGCACAGCCGCCACTACGAAGCCTATCAGCCCTTTGCTTTGGCCGCTATTTTAGTGTTACTTCTTGAAATTTTACTCCGCACTACATGGTTTAAAAGACTCTAGCTACAAGAAAGGCTAAGATTCTTGTTCCCTAGAGATTCTCGCTTTTCATGAAATACAATAATAGCTAAGTGCACAGGAAGGACAATACGCATCAAACTTAACCAACCCTTTTAAACTCGATTACGACATTGTTTCAGTTTCTTAATCCACAATATCTCTACCTCCTGCTGCTTATACCCATTTGCCTAGCAGTATACCTGTATAGTTGCATTCGCTCGCGCAAGCGGGCTGCAGCGATGGGCGATGCAAAAATGATTTATGCTCTCATGCCAGGCCATTCTTTTGTGCGTCGCCACGTGAAGTTTGCTATATTGATGTTTGCATTAGCTATACTAATTATAGCCTTTGCCCGTCCACAGTACGGACTGAAGCAGCAGACCGAAACAGCCGAAGGCATAGAAGCCGTGGTCATGGTCGATGTATCCAACTCTATGATGGCCAACGATGTACTGCCATCAAGGCTCGACCGCGCCAAACTTTTGGTGAGCAACATGGTAGATAAGATGAAAAACGACAAAATAGCCCTCGGAGTCTTTGCAGGAGAAGCTTACCCACAACTTCCCATCACTTCCGACTATGCATCGGCAAAAACATTCATTGATGCCCTCTCTACAGGCATGGTCACAATGCAAGGCACCAATCTCGCCGCCGCCATTGACTTAGGTTGCAAGAGTTTTTCAAAGAACAAGAATGTAGGTAAAGCCATCATTATCATCACCGATGGTGAAAACCACGAAGGTGGAGCTGAGGAGGCTGCACGCGAAGCCTACAAACAAGGCATTAACGTTTATGTGATTGGTGTTGGAACAAGCCAAGGAAGCGAGATTCCCACTGCGCAAGGCTCTATGACCGATGCCAATGGACAGGTTATTCACACCGCATTAAACGAACAGATGTGTCGCACAGTGGCTCAAGCAGGACATGGTATCTACCTCCACCTAGATCAGAGCAATAGTGCACAGGATGAGCTTCAGGGACAACTTCGCCAACTCAAGCAAGCTTCATCTTCCTCTTCATATACCGCACGCGATGAACAATTTCAAGGCATGATAATTATCTTGCTCATTTTTCTTATCATCGAAACGTGTATCAGTGAAACCAAGAGCAGCTGGTCCAGCCGCTTCAAAATATTCAACAAATGATACGTCATTCCTTTTGGCAAATCCTTTTGTTGCTAACGTTATTCAGTAGCCTAGGAGCCACCAAAGCACAGTCACAAAATGCCATATATCGCTATACCCACATGGGCAATCAGCGCTTTCATCGCAACCAGACCGATGCTGCCACAACCTACTACCTAAAAGTACTAGGCAAGGATGCAAGCAACAGTCGAGCCATGTTCAATCTAGCCAACGTTTATCTGACCAAAGGCAATGTGCAAGCCGCAGACAGCCTTTACAATCGCGTAACACAGCTTGAACGCAATCCGCAAATGCGTGCTATGGCGTGGCACAATCGCGGTTACATCAGCCAGACTGCAGCACTTCACTCTCGAGAACAACAGCAACAACTTCTAAGGCAAGCAATAGAGCACTACAAACAGTCGCTTCGCCTCAATCCTCATAGCGAATTGACACGCTACAACCTTGCCCTTTGCCAAAAGCAACTTAAAAACAATCCGCAGTCACAACAAAAGCAACAACAGAAGCAAAAGCAAAAGAATCAGCAAAAGAATCAGCAGAAGAGCAACAACGACCAACAGCAGCAACAGCAGCAAAACCAAAAGAAGCAGCAACAACAAGATCGCCAGCAAACGGAACAATACATGAACCTGGCTCGCCAAGCTGAGCGCCGCGCCTTGGAAAGACTCAAGAAGCAGCAGCCTCGTCAACGTTCATTGGAGAAAAATTGGTAAGACACTCCAAGGATTTCTTCTCATGCTCTCCCAACAACATGAGTTCCGCCTCTACCCTCTGAATCTTTCCTACAACATCTTCTGAGCGACTCACACCCTATTAAACAACCGACTTTTCTATGTCACGCAAAATACTCTATTTGCTTGTAGCCCTACTTTTACCATTGCAGGGATTGGCTCAACGCTTCACCGCATCCATTGAGGATGTGGGAGGCTATTATCGTTTGAGCTTTACCATCAATGCACTAGGAGCAACGAACTTTACGCCACCCTCACTTGCAGCATTCGACATTCTAAACGGCCCATCAAGCTATACCTCGAGCAATTATCAAATGATTAATGGTAAGACGTCGCACTCTGAAAGCAAGACTTTTACCTACATTCTTTCTGCTCATAAGAGCGGTCGCATCACGATTGGCCCTGCTAGCATCAGTGTAAATGGGCGCACCATTCATAGCAATCCCATCAGCATAAATGTAAAAGGGAATAGCAGTCAAGGTGGCAGTGCGTCTCGTCAGAACAACAGCCACGCTAACACTCAGCAACAAGAAGGTAGTGGTGTGCAACAATCTGGAAGTCCCGTCACACAGCGAGACCTTTTCATTGACGTCACTCCAAGTCGCACTCGCGTAAAGGAACAAGAAGCCGTATTGCTCACTTATCGCATTCATTCACGTGTTGGCGTAGGCCTTTCCAACACTAGCTTGATGCAGAAGCCCGACTTCAAAGGACTCATCTCGCAGGAACTCCCCATTCCTGGCAATCAAATACAGACTAGCCTAGAACATCGTGGAGGAACCACCTATCGCACGGGCACCATTCTGCAATACGTGGTATTTCCGCAAAAGAGCGGAAACATTGTGATTCCGAGCATCACGTTTAATTGTGCCGTGATACAGCAAGACAACACGATGGACTTGGCCGACCTCTTCTTCAACGGAGGAGGAACCATGAGCGTACAGGTTAAGCGCACCGTTCCACAGATTACATTGCATGTAGATCCCCTCCCCTCGCCGCGTCCTGCCAACTTCTCTGGCGCAGTAGGTAAATTCTCTCTAAACGGCAAAGTGCTCAACCCCACAGTGAAGACCAACGACGTGGCCACCTATCGTATCACGTTGAGTGGACTTGGCAATTTAAAACTGATCACAGCTCCCATCGTAGAATTTCCAAAAGATTTCGACACCTACGATGCAAAGACCAACGATAATACCAAAGTAAGTGCTAACGGACTGCATGGCGAGTTGACCTTTGACTACACCTTCGTTCCACGCAACGTGGGCGACTACACCATTCCTGCTGTCAACTTTGTCTATTTCGACACATCCACCAACTCCTACCAGACCATCCACACGCAACCCATCCATTTACACGTGGCCAAAGGAGAACGCTCCAATGCTGATATTGACAAGCAACTCACCTTGCTCAAGAGCGACATTCGTCCGCTTCATGAGGCTGATTCTGAATCTATTTTTGCTTGGGGGAAGATGGGCTTTTGGCTATTGATTGCATTGTGGATTGCCTCTTTCATCGGTGTATGGTATTTCACGAATGCATGGAACACGGATCGTGCCGACATTATAGGCAGAAGACAGCGCAATGCAGGTAAGCAAACAATTAAGCGATTACGCACAGCCCAGAGCATTCTTACGGGCAAAAGCCAAGGTGATTTCCACGCAGCTATAATGAATGCGCTCAATGGCTTTA
This sequence comes from uncultured Prevotella sp., assembly GCA_900541575.1. Classification (GTDB taxonomy): domain Bacteria; phylum Bacteroidota; class Bacteroidia; order Bacteroidales; family Bacteroidaceae; genus Alloprevotella. Next base: position 4,926 of record UQKO01000040.1, on the reverse strand, counting down.
TTGCCGACACCTTCAATATAGGACAATCCGACATCAACACCGAAAGCATCCAAGCGCTGCTCACCCAAAGGGGCACCGATGCTATCCTCATAGACCGACTACTCAAACTCATTGAGAACTGCCAATATGCTCAGTATGCACCAGGCAGCAGCCAAGACAAACAGGCCACATACGACGAAGCTGTCGATGTTATCAATAGTCTGTCACAAGCATTTCACTCTTCTAAAAAATAGACTCGTATGCGCAAATCCATTCTTCTACTTATCATCATGAGCTGCTTCAGCCTTATCGGCCAAGCACTCACATCGGCCGATGCCAAGCGACTCTATGAACAGAAAGACTATATAGGCGCTGCTAAAGCTTATGAGCAGTTGCTCAAAGACACTACTTTGGTTCCTTCCAAACAAGCTTCACTCTACTACAACTACGCCTCCTGCCAATACCGCTTACACAATTATGCGCAGGCTGTATGGGGCTATCAAAGTGCCTTACGCATCAACCCTTCAGATAGTGATGCAGCATTCAATCTTCAGCTCACACAGAGCAAGCTGCAAGATCAGTTTGACGAGCCATCCGAAATTTTCTTCTTCACTTGGACGCGCACGCTCATCCGCCATTTTAGCGCTACGACATGGGGTATCACAGCAGTGATATTGCTTTTCGTTATGCTTGTATTCGTGACAGCAGTCAAACTTTCATCACACCTGGGACTTCGCAAGATATGCTTTGGCACGAGCATCGCGCTTTTTGCTATAAGTATCGTATGCTTTCTTTTTGCTTATACCGAAGCGAATCACTCCTTTGCCGAACGACAAGCCGTTACAATGCAGCCAATGAAAGTATATGATAGCCCTACACTTTCGGCCAAAGCCTTGCGCGAACTGCATGAAGGCGTGCTTATAGACATCATAGAGAGCCAACCCGACGGGTGGATGCAAGTACAACTCCCTGATGGAAGCCTTTGCTGGACAAACAATAAGAACTATAAAGCAATAAGTAGTAAGTAGCACACAATCACTCCCAATTCTCCCCACCTAAGCATTCATTTCCCCGCATCCAGAGACCATTCACTCCTTATATAAGAAACATGGATCGCCAACTCACACTTCTACTAAATGGAAGCCAGTCATTATTTCTCGACGGATTGGCTTGGACGGCCACTCGCACAATTACGTGGATTCCCCTCGCTATCGTGCTACTCTACGTGGTAGTACGCGATAATAATCTGCGTGGGGTATGGCATATCCTGCTAGGCATTGCTCTCTCCATCCTCCTTGCCGACCAAATGGCTTCTTCAATATTTAAGCCATGGGTGGCTCGATGGCGACCTAGTCACAATCCTGAAATAATGTATCTAGTAGATGTGGTTAATGGTTATCGTGGTGGCAACTACGGCTTTTTCTCCTCTCATGCCTCCAACACTTGGGCCATCACCACTTTCGTGTCCCTACTCGCTCGCCGCAGAATCCTTACGTTCGGACTAGCTTCATGGGCTTTGCTCAATTGTTGGACACGCGTCTATCTAGGTGTACACTATATGGGCGACCTCGCCGTAGGCACTGTTTGGGGGCTATTCGTGGGATGGGCTTTTTATCAACTCTGCATTGTTGGCGTAGTGATAGAACACCATCCACTGAAAATAAAGCACGCCATTAGTCCTGCCGCCAACCGCCTGCGTCCCACAAGTTGCAAAATTCTTATCATTGCCTTACTACTTACTTATCTTTACATCGCTTTCAGCGCCCTCTGCTTTAGCTAGTGGGCGATTCTATTCATTCTAAAATAGGATAACATTCTCATGAAGGTGTCTTTCTGATAGTAATTCCTGTCACATAGCCCCAAAGTCACCCTAAAACAGGTGATTTGCCCCTTTACACAAGCCTTTTCTCTCCTTTATATACGTAAATAACGCACGCTTTCTTTTCCATAAGAAATCTACTTTTCTCCAACTAGTTGCGTACTACCGATTTATCTTATCATGGCATTATCCAACATCGAAAAGCACTACAATAAGCATCCCGAAGACCTTCGTCTGCAACGTCGCCACGGCATCGTAGAATTTGAGACTACCATGCATCATCTCCGCCGCTTTCTCCACCCCAACTTTTTTCTGCTCGATATCGGTGCTGGAACAGGACGCTATACCTCTGCACTAATGGCCGAAGGCTATCGAGTGAAAGCAGTAGAACTTGTGCGGAGAAACATCGAAGTATTTTTAAAGCGTGAGCCAACAGCCGATGTGGTGCAAGGTGATGCTAGAGACATGCCTTTTCTGCCCGACCATCAAGCCGACGTCACACTGCTTCTCGGACCACTCTATCACCTAATTGGTGACGAAGAGAAGTTGAAAGCACTCCACGAGGCTCGTCGCGTGACAAAACCTGGAGGCTTGATTTTTGTGGCCTACTTGATGAACGAATATAGCATTCTCTCCTACTGTTTCGACGAAGAAAGAATCGGCCGGCTTATGGAGCAAGGTTTCGTAGACGAGACATTCCACGTGCGTACTCCCGAGGGGGAACTCTATGACTACGTACGCCTAGAAGACATCGACCGACTTAACCAAGAAGCGCAGTTGGAGCGCGTCACCATCTTTTCGCCCGATGGAGCAGCCGACTATATGCGCACTCGCCTCAACCAAATGAGTGAAGAAACTTTTGCCCGCTTCATAGACTACCAAAGATACATCTCCGAGCGCCCCGATCTCATTGGCGCGGGAAGCCATGTGGTAGACGTGGTGAGAGTGCCATAGGCAGCATGAAATGTAAAGCTTTTTAGTAAAAGAGAAATTCCTTCGTGTAAAGTCCTTTCAGTTAAAGTCAAAGTGAAGCCATAGGCAGTGGGGGCGAAGCGTCTCGCTTCGGCTTGACACGCGAGGCTCGATGCCGAGCGTGGCAAAAGAGATTTCATTGTATAATCTCTTGCATTGACTCGGGCATCGAGCCATCGCCAATGCGCCGAAGCGAGACGCTTCGCCCCCACTTCCTATGGGTTCACTGTTTGAAGAGTAGAATTTTGTTTCTTCGCCCGCTTCGCGGGAAGAGTCTTCGGCTCAATAATTTGATAAACATGCATTCGCATGTTTATTTTTCTGCAACGGGGCGAACACTGCGACCAAGGTACCGGCTGTTGAGGTTACTCGGATAGATGTCGAAGATGATGAAGTAGAGGTTGCAGGCGTCGTCGGTATGGCTGGCGTTGAGCGAACTCGACCAGTAGTAGCCGTAAGAGCCATGATCGTCGAGAACTCCATTGAAGCGGTAGCCCGAAGCGGAGAGAAAAATAGTTTGGTTATTGGGGCCTTTTACAAGATACCCGCTTGCACCATTGTAATTGGATTTCCAAGTCCAGTCACATTTATTACAGAGTTCCTGGAATTCTGCACGTGACGGCATACGACATTCTTTACCCCACTTGACCGTAGCGACATCATCAGAAGCTTCGAGCGTGGTCTTACCATCGGAAGAATTATATTTTGTAAGTGAATTACCCCACTTATAGGTGTCCCATGAATAGTCTGACTTCGTCTGGGTCTCACCCCAAGCATAATAATCGCCACCGGCATAAGGAGTGGATGCACCTACATTATTTCTTGCCCAAAGTAAGCCACTTGGCAAGCCCAAATCTACAAACTTATGACCATTAACTATGGTATAAGTAGGCTTTGCTCCAAGCGTTGTAATGGAATACACATTCGGATCATAATAGACCTCACCAAGCAACTTCACGTAAGTGCGGTAATAATAAGTCGTACCAGGATCAATATAGTTGATATTAATAGTATAGTCGGTCATACTGCTACCTAATACTTCATGTGCATCACTATAAGTAGGCTGCGAGTTCTCATCAGAATAGCAAACACCTACTTCGGGAGATACCGAAAGAGATTTTACGTTTTCATTGAGCGAAACACTGGCCATGGCCTTAAAAGAGCTCGTAGTGACACTAACGGCCGTAGAAGTAGTGATCTTGAACAGCCAAGAACCGACAGAGAACGACACGCTATCCACATCTTCAGAAGAGATGACGGAGAGGTTGCCACCATCCTTCCATACAAAGATGTTCTGCTGAGCAGAGGCTGTAGTAAAGATGCCTGCGAGCAGCAAAGAGAAGAAAAGAGTAAAGAGTTTTTTCATAGAATCTTACTTGTTGAAGAGTTTGTAACTAAGGCCACCTTGCGTGCGAACTACGTAGACGCCCTTGGGAATGGATGAGAAAGAAAGTTGCAGTGTTCCATCAGCTTGCGCCCTACCAGACAAAGCGAATTTTCCATCAAGACCAAAGACGCGCACTTGCTCATTGGGATTTAAGCCCGAGGCTCTGAGCACACCATCTTGCCAAGTGAACGTCACGTTCTGCTGAGACGGATCAGCCTGCACGGGAGCAATACCAGAAGCAACATCGTCGCTAAGAAACACACACTGCACATCTGCATAAGCATAACTTACTCTCTGCACGCCTGCTACCGACACCGACAATTCGCTATTGCTCACCGCAATGACCGGCTTTTGCGTGAAAGAAAAACTTACCTTCTGCCCACTGCGCAGCAAGAAAGTCACACCAGGACTTCCCGCCCAAGCCACGCTCGACAAGAAGAACATAGCGGATAGCATCCATAAAGCTTTCTTCATATATTTAGATTTTAGTTAATATATTTCTGTGCAAATATAAGCAAATGCTTTAAAATTTCCCCCTCGATTATGTCAATTAACACAAAAGAAGATTGAATTTCTGATTTCTATTCCCTATTTTGCCAAAGAGTATGTTTTAAGGCAATGGGGGCGAAGCGTCCCCAATATTGACTGAAAACTAATGACGCGGAAGCAAGACACGAATATTAAAGATTAAAGTTTAGGATTTAGTTCCAAACGGGCTGAATTATCGCAAACCGAACGCAATCAAGCTTGCTTGAATTGCTGAGCCGCA